>CAMDXE010000068.1 GCA_945878925.1 Chitinophaga pinensis | reverse complement strand
TACTTCTTAGCTTTTATATCAATTCGCTGTTTTGAGTACTTGCCTCCCATTGTTTCGGGTTTGGTTTGAACGTTGAACTTTGTACGTGATATTCCAAAGTTTGTTACCAAATATTCAATCACAAGGTTCGTTTTAGCTCGAGCGCTTTGTTCGGATGACTTATTCATGCCATAAAATCCAACAATGTCAATCGAAACCTCAGGGCATTGCTGCAATTTGGTTCCAATTAGATATAAAGCCGAATAGGCTTCGGGGCGAAATTCATTATCTTCATCTACAAAAATAGAGGGGAGATTAACCTCGTTGCAATCGCAGCAAGACGAACCCGATGATGCGGATTTGATTTCAACTTTACGTCCCATTTTATCAACGATACTTCCCGAAGGTGTATTTGCTTCTTCGTCTCTTGTATCGGGTATGCCGTCGTTGTCGCCATCGAGGGCTACGCCTTTTCCATCAACTTTTGGACTTGTTGAAAATATTTCTTCGTCGCGATGATCCGGAACTCCATCCTGGTCAGAATCAACAGATACACCATTGCCATATACCTTGGCCCCTTTGGGAGTTGTAGGTTCGGCATCAAATTTATCGGCTACGCCATCTCCATCGGCATCTTTTACCTGAGTTGATTTATCCATAATCATTTTATCAGTAGGACTTATCCAATCCATGTGGTCGGTAGCAGAAGCTTTGCTAATTTTGTAAGTAAGGTTAAATCCAAGCGTCGAATAGGTGTCGAATGTTCTGTTTTTCCATACTGGAAAATTATACGCGTCCAAAACATCTTTACGCGTGTAATTAAATCGATATTCAATTCCAAGATCGAGTTTTGAGTTAAGTTTTTTGGCTAATCCTACACCAACAGGGCCCATTGCATTGATTCCCTTAAAGGTCAGAACGGTATCCACATTTTTGAAAGGATTATCTAAATCGGTTTTATCTTTCCACGAGCCCTCAACATTAGCGCCCATTATGCCAAATCCTGCAATTAATTAAAGGTGCGTGGGCCTTGGTCTTTTAACGTATGATAAATTGCCAAGTATAACATTAACAGTGGCATCCAAATTCCAAATTTTATTCTTGAATTCATAGGAGTCAAAAGCTGGATTATCGTTTGAATTCGAGAATAAGCTTGCCGAAAATTTATCGTGATTTCGTCCTCCTTTTAAAACACCTAAGTTGCCCGACATTTTAATACCTACAAGTGGCGAAATAGAATATTTATAAAATAATCCACCACTAAGCCCTAGCTTAGTTTGGTCGGCATCGCCGTGAAAAACAGTTGGACCTACATTCAACCCAACACTGTGGCGCATTACAGATTGGTAATCGTCGTAATAGGCTGAGTTGTTTTGTGCAAATACGTTAGAAATTGAAACTACAAATACGATAAGGTAAAAAGCTAATTTGTTCATGGTTATAAAGTTCGATGCAAAATAAACAGTTTTATTTTAATTAATTATTAAAAAAAATAAAATTAATTTTCTTTCAACTAAAATTAATTTTTAGATGTTACTGTTTTTTTTACAAAATATGAACTTGCATTTCGGCTTCCAAGTCTTTGCCACGGCCATTATAGTTGGCAATGAGCTGAGGATAACTCAGGCTAAACTCCTGGCGCTCTTGTTTGGTTTCGAAAAAACGTTGTTTGATCTTAAACACCTTGCCCATTTTTAAATCGGCTTTTTGTTGACTAAGGTCTTTGTCGGTTAACAATTTCGATAATTTATGGGCGCTCTTTTGCAATTCGCCTAATATTTTAATGCCCTCTGCCGAGTTTAATTCATTTTGGCTTAGGGTGTGGTTTATGGTTTCGGCGGCTTCCAAAATTATTTTTAAATGACCCTTTAGATTAGTGCTCGTATGATTTTGGAGAGCGCTGTATATTTCGGATAGCTCATGATCGCTTAAAAACAAGTGCTCCCATTTCAACCCTGTTTTTTCGATAGTTTCCAAATTTTTCGGGGTCAGATATAACGCCGAATCGCGAAGTAAGAGGGCTGGAAATTGAATTCCTAAATCGTTAAACGCATCTTGAAGTGGCAGCCAATAGTCAATTTCGGCACTTCCACCTATATAAGCAATGTTGGGCAATATCAGCTCTTGATATAAAGGACGTGCTAAAACATTTGGACTTAGTTGCTCGCTATTTAAGGTTAGTTGCGTGATAGACCATTCGGATTGATCCGAATTATTTAGCTTATAGCCATTCTTACTATTGATTTTAAGTCGAAGGGATTTATCAAACCAAAAATAATTAATTTCCTGAGCATTAACCTTTGGCTTATAGCCCTTTTGTTTCAATCGTTTAGTGGCCGCATTGTAGGTATTAAATAATATTTTATTCTCAATTTCTTGTTTGGCAACCGGTGCAAACTGTTGCTTGAAATAGGTGTCATCGGGATTAATAATAATCAAACCCTGGTTTTCGAATAAAGCATTAAGCAAGCTTCGAGTAGCCGAAGCCAACGATTTTTCGTTCGTATAATGTTCTCTAAATATTGTAAATAACTGCTTGTTCTCAACGGTTTTGTCGGCCCTGCTTTCAAGGTCGTTTATCAAGTTTTGCAATCCATCACATGCTATTCTTCCAACGGCATTGCCAGCATTGGCGTTCCATTGAAATTTTTCGCCATAAAGATTCACATAATTAATTTCATCTAAATCGTGATCCTCAGTAGCCATCCAAAAAACAGGCACCACTTTAACATTTTGTGAGTGCATTTTAAGATTTTTAACATGGCCGAGCAATGAATTAATCTTATGTAAAAAAAATAAAGGCCCTAAAAAAATATGAATTTGTTGACCAGTTGTAATCGTATAGCAATTTGAATCCTTTAGGCTTACAATATTTTGATAAACTGCCGATTCTTCATTCAATTCAATCCCGTCCGACTTATATTGACGTAAAAGTGCATCTACTAGGCCCTGCCTTTTATGGGGATCGAATGCCTTTTGTTCGGCCTTTTCGAGCAATTGGCTGTATTGGCTAACACTTGGATTAAAAATTCCAATATCGTTGCCAAGCAAAAAGTCTTTTGACAGTTGGCTAAGGTAATTTGTTTTATTTAGGGATATGCTTCGATTAATGCTCACTTACTATCGTTCCATAAAGATCAAAATCTTCGACGCTTAATATTTTCACTTGGGCGAAATCGCCTACGCGGGCAAAGTTATTTTTTTTGGGAACCAATACCTCATTATCTACTTCAGGAGAATCTGCCTCGGTTCGGCCCACAAAATATTGCCCATCTACACGATCGAATAAAACTTTAAGGGTAGAACCCACTTTCTTGCTATTGTGTTTCAAGGATATGTCCTGTTGTAAATTCATCAAGCGATCGGCGCGTTCTTCCTTAATATAAACGGGTATATCGTCGGGCATCGAAAACGCATGTGTATTGTCTTCATGCGAATATGTAAAAACACCCAATCGGTCGAATTCATAGGATTCAACAAACTTCATCAGTTCTTCAAAATCGGCTTGGGTTTCGCCAGGGTGCCCCAAGAGCATGGTTGTGCGTAAGGCAATGCCCGGCACTTTTGATTTTATAGTATCGAGCAACTCGAGGGTTCGGCGTTTGGTAATGCCTCTTCGCATGGTTTTAAGCATGGGATCCGAAATATGTTGCAAGGGGATATCCAGGTAATTGCAAATATTCGACCTTTTGGCCATCACCTCGAGGGCATCTAATGGAAATTGCGAGGGGTATGCATAATGCAAGCGTATCCACTCAATGCCTTCAACATCAGCCAGGTGGTTTAATAAATCAGCTAATTTGCGTTCGCCATATAAGTCTAATCCGTAATAAGTGGAATCTTGAGCGATAAGCAATAATTCTTTAACTCCCGAACGGGCCAAACCTTTTGCTTCCTTTACCAAATCGTCAATTGATTTAGAAACATGTTGGCCCCTCATGAGGGGAATGGCGCAAAAGGAACAGGGTCGGTTACAGCCTTCCGAAATTTTTAGATAGGCGTAATGCGATGGTGTGGTTGTTATGCGTTCGCCCACGAGTTCGTGTTTGTAATTGGCGCCTAAAGTTTTTAATAATCCTGGCAATTCGAGGGTACCAAACCATGAATCGACTAATGGAATTTCGGCCGCTAAATCGTCTTTGTAGCGATGCGACAAACATCCGGTAACATAAAGCTTGTCGATGTTACCTTTTTCCTTTTCTTCGGCATATTGCAAAATGGTATCTATACTTTCCTGCTTGGCCGTTTCGATAAACCCACATGTATTTATAACTATAATATTTGCATCGTCGTTGGCCGATTCGTGATGCGCATCTAAATGGTTTCCTTTTAATTGGCTTAACAATACTTCCGAATCTACAATATTTTTAGAGCACCCTAAGGTTATAATGTTGATTTTGTTCTTTAGCCTGGTTTTAGTTTTCATGGTAATTTCTTATTAAAATAAACGATGGTTTCAAGGTGCCGTATTATCCAAAAATAGATTCGACATACGATTCGGGGTCAAAAACCATAATATCATCCATTTTTTCGCCTACGCCTATATATTTTACCGGAATATTAAATTGATCTGAAATTCCTATCACTACGCCTCCTTTGGCTGTACCATCCAATTTGGTAACGGCTAAAGCATTAACATCGGTTGCGCTCGTAAATTGTTTGGCTTGTTCAAAAGCATTTTGACCAGTAGTGCCATCCAATACCAATAAAATTTCATGAGGCAAATCTTCTCTTACCTTTTGCATAACTCTTTTGATCTTCGACAATTCGTTCATCAAATTTACCTTATTGTGCAAACGTCCGGCGGTGTCAATAATAACAACGTCGGCTTGGGTTTGGTATCCATAATTAACGGCTTCGTAGGCCACTGCGGCAGGGTCGGTGTTCATTCCTTTCGAAATAAATTCGACGCCCGATCGCTCGCTCCATATTTTAAGCTGATCAACAGCCGCCGCTCTAAAGGTATCGCCGGCTCCCAAAACTACTTTTAGGCCTTCGTTTTTAAATTTATTGGCAAGTTTGCCAATGGTGGTAGTTTTGCCTACTCCATTTACCCCAACTACCATTATAACATAGGGCTTATTGTGCCCATTCATGTTCAATTTATCGTTGTGAGTTTGTAATAATTGACAAATTTCTTCTTTTAAAATCCGATTTAAATCGTCGATGCCGGTATATTTTTCTTTGGCTACTCGATGTTCGAATTGTTTAATAATTTTAAGTGTGGTTTCGATACCTACATCTGCCGAAACCAAAGTTTCCTCCAAATCGTCCAAAAAATCTTCATCAATTTTGGTGCGCCCAAAAAACGTAGATGAAAGTTTTGATAAAAAACTGGTCTTTGTTTTTTCGAGGCCTTTGGTTAGACTTTCTTTTTCAACCTCTGTTTTATTTCGTTTAAAAAAATCAAAAATTCCCATTGTTCGTTATTAGCATCGTTTGGATGCTTGTTAAATAAATTTTGCTTACCCTAAACACTATTTGCAAATATTAGTAAAAATAAAAGGCTTTCCGCATCAATTGGAAAGCCTTTTAAAAAAAATCAGTTGTAGTTGATCTATTTGAACGTTTCTTTCACCATTTCGGAGGTCATCATTTCGGTCTTAAACGTATATGCGCCTGTTTTAGGGCTTTTTACGGCTCTAATTACTTTGGCCCAATCTTTTCCGGTTCCGGTTTTTAATGTTGCAACAACTTTCTTTGCCATGCTATTTTAATTTGAAAATTTACTACTTTTTATGTCTAAACTTTGGCTATGCCTTTTAACAAGTGCTTGGCCTTATTTAATTTCTTTGTGTACCGTTTTGCGTTTCAAAACAGCGTTAAACTTCTTTAATTCCAACCTTTCGGTGGTGTTTTTCTTGTTTTTGGTTGTAATGTAACGCGATGTGCCTGGCATACCGCTATTTTTATGCTCGGTGCATTCCATAATTACCTGAACGCGATTTCCTTTTTTTGCCATTTCTACTTAAATTTTTCCTTTGGTAAATAAATTATTCAAACACGCAGAAATTCCTTTCTTATTTATTGTTCGTAATGCACTTGTCGAAACTTTTAAAGTAATCCACTCACCTTCTTCTGGTATGAAAAATCGTTTCGTATGCAAATTAGGGTAAAAACGACGCTTTGTTTTCGCATTCGAAAACGATACGTTATTTCCCGCTAATGCTTTCTTTCCTGTTAAATCGCAAACCCTTGACATTTTTGGTTATTTTTTGGGACTGCAAAAGTGGTTATTTTATTTAAAATTTACAAGCCTATTTGTAAAAATATTTAATATTCTTTTATAGCCCCTCGCATCGTCTAATTTTTTCAGGTTAATCCTTTCAGTGGCAAACTGATAGTGAACAAACTTCCTTCGCCTTGTTTGGTTGTAAACCAAATTTTACCCCCGCTATTTTCAATTATTTTTTTGGATATAGCCAAACCTAAACCCATTCCCGAATTTTTTGTACTAAAACTAGGGACAAATATTTTTGCTTCAATGTCCTCGCTCATCCCTACGCCGTTGTCTTTTATGCTAATAACTACATCCTTTTCTTGTACAGTATAGTCAATCGTTATTACACCCTCTCTGTTTGGGGGAATACTTTGAATCGCATTTTTAAAAATATTGGTAAACACGCGTCCAATTTGATCGGGGTCGGTGTAAACAATGGACGGTTGGATAGTTTTTGAGTAAATAAACACAGAGTTTTCGGATGGTTCGAACAGGTGAAGGGTTGAAAATAGAATTTCGTCAAGCCTACAATCCATAAACTTATGCGTTGGCATTTGGGCAAAGGATGAAAATTCGGTAGCCAAACGACTCAAACTCTCAATTTGTTCAATTACAATTCCAGTAACCCGTTTAAAAGTAGCATCTAATGTATCGGGATTGTTTTGCCAAGCCCTTTGCAAATGCTGTATATTGAGTTTCATGGGCGTAAGTGGATTTTTTATTTCGTGGGCCACTTGCCGAGCCATTTCTTTCCAAGCACCCTCACGCTCCGATTCGCTTAATTTAAGCGTACTCTCATTGAGTTTAACAAGCATTTTATTATACTCATTTACCAAATCGCCAATTTCATCGTCCCTATCCCAATCGATTGTTTCGCTGGTTGAACCCAGATTGGTTTTCGACAACTTGTTGCTTATTAATTTTATGGGTTTAGTAATGTGTCGGCCAATTAAAAAAGCGATAAAACTTATAAAAATAAGCAGGGCGCTATAAATATTGATTAAGGAAACCAAAAGGGGTTCGATTTCTTCATCCACCTCCAATTTTTCGGTAAAATAGGGCAAATTTAAATAGGCTTTGGTTACTTTAGAATCGTCAATAATTGGAACATACCCCGATAAATATTCAGTATTGGTAAGCGTTTCGTTTTGGATCACCTGAGACGAATTTTTACTTCTTAACTGATAAAGGGCCTCTGGATTCATTACAGGTGCCAAAAAATGTTCTGAATAAATCTCAGGTTTTGTGGATGTAAGAAGCAGACCTGATTGATCAAAAATATTGAGATCTATTCTATTGGCATCGCTTAATTGATTGACCAAGGCCCGCAATTGATCTTCACTTTTTAAGGTTTTTAAAAGATCGGGTTCGTTTTCTAACTGGTTAAGCACTTCTTTAAGTTTAAAAACCAATTGGTCCTTTTGCTTTTCATGGTTATTTTGCCTAACATAAACAATGGTAAGACCTACCGACACCACCAAACCAATAAATACAAAGCTGGCCATGCTCCATTGAATGCGCGAACTTAGGCTTATGCTTCGAGGGTTTATTAATTGCAGTGTTCGATTTAGCCTATGAATTATGGATGTACTATTCTTGTGTTTATTCGAATTTTTTTTCCATCCAAAACGAATTCCATAATATGTCCACCAGATTAAGGCACCACCACTTCCAAGAAAGATGAAAAAGAAAAGGATGAAAAAAACCTGCGAAGACGATTTTGCGATATCATCTTTACGATTGCTTATGATAACTTTTAAATCGTTAGGATAATATAGGTTATGATTATATTTGGCTAAAGAAAAAATTTGCGTGTCATTGGCTTTTATTCCTCCTGCAGGCAGGGTTAATTTATAAGGATAGTCTCCCTTTTGGCTCACCAATTTCGAATTTTGATAAATGGCATACGAATAGTCCTTGAGGTCGAAAACATAGTTTTGTTTCTTTTTCTCAAATATTATAGGATAAGAATGTGAGCTTTGAATAATTTTTGGTTGTAAAACCAGAAAAACCGACCCCATATTGCCCGACAGGTTACAGTTTTCGAATTTGGCCATATAGCCCCGTATCCCTGACTTGTTTTTTAGTTGATAAAAATGGTGGCTCGTAATGGGTTCGGTTTCAGATACATAGAGGCGTTCGAGCCGCGAATAGCTGTATTTGTAATTGCTGTTGATGCTTTGGTTTAGGCTATCGAAACTAAAAATATTGAGTTCATATTTATCTAAATATCCAGAAAAATACAAGTTTTTAATTCGCTTTTGATACTCGTCCTGTTGTTTGAAAAAATTCTTAAAATCTTGGGGTGAACTAAACTCTTTGGTGAGTGCCTGATCCATCGCTACAAATTTTTCTTCGGCCTCGTCATCCTTATCGGTTATTATTTTATCAACAAAACTTTGCAAATGCTCTTTTTCGCGCTTTTTGTTATGGTATATGAGTATAAAAGCCGAAAAAACAGAGACGAGTAATAAGGCTAAAATATTGATGGGCAGCCGCTTTAATTTTTGCTTGTTAAACAACCATAGATAAAACAAGGAACAAAACACGAGGGCCATACCTATCTCTTCCCAATTTTCTTTCCCGTTGAGGGTTTGAAAAATAGCATAGCTCAAAAATGAAAAAACCAGTAAAAGAAGGCTTTGTTTTTTGGAAAGATTTAGGAAGTTTATTTTGGTAAACAGTAAACGAAAAAGCAGGAGCAAGCCCCCAATTAATAAGCCAATGATGCTTAAACTAATATACGAATACATAGAGCTTTTAGGGATTTCGGCAAATTGAAATGAGATTACCGAATTTAATTCCAATCCTTTTATTATTCCAAAAACCATGTCGGTAGCAAACACAAACCCAATGCTTGCCAAAAAGGCCTTGAGCAGCGAAAAGCTCCAAAGCTTGTTAAGAAAGGGCGTTTCTCTGCATTTATAAACCAAATAAAAGAGCACAAAAACACAAATTATATGTAAAATTAAATCGCCCAAAGAGGCTAATAAAATGGAGGACGCATATATTTCGGGGCTAAAAAGTTCAATATTTTGTAAAGGATACAGTATACATCTGTAATATAGTAAAACCCTTACCAAAAGAATGAGTGCAGCAAGCAAACCCGCATTTTTAGGCAACAATCCCTGTTGGGCAGAACGTTTAAAAAATGCAAAACCAAAAAATATAACTCCTGCAAACAAAACCATACTTAAGAAAGACCAAAAAGAATGGCCAACTTCTAAATTTAGGAGTCTAAAATTGGCCATACCATTGCCTTCGGGCCAAACCATTTTATACCCTTTGTTGCCTTGATCTACTGCAAATGCAGTGGCCTTATCTGCGTAAAATGGATGGTCGGGTGGCAAGTAAATAGCCCCGGCTTTGTCGGCAATGGCATACAACAATACACAGCTATATTGGCCTATGTTTTTTTGACAAATCAAATAGGTGCGATTGCCATGAGACAAAACACCTCTTGGCTCCTTATACCTTAGAATGCTTGTATCGCACACGCTTTGATTTGAGTTCCAAAAATAGAGGCTATCCTTTTTGGTACAAACCAAATAAAAGTGTTGTTTTTCAAGGTCATTGAGCATTTTACTTTTATAGTTGCGTTGCTCAATAAGTCGGTTTAAGTCGGGTTTAGAAAAAAGCGATTGGGTGTATTTCCATTTTTGTAGCAGATGATTTTGAAGCTCCGTTCCCCTATTAAACTCCTCATGCTTTAAGGAAGGTTTGGCAGCAAATTGATTTAAGACATAGAGCAAGCCTACCAATACAAAGGCCCATCCCAAATAAGAATACGGTATGAATGGTTTTGATTTCAATAGTACAAATTAGGCAATAAATACAATTTAATATACGCTTCGACGGCGCATTCGAGCGATGTAAATTCTTTGGTATAGCCAGTGTTGATAAGCTTTTGCATATTTGCCTCAGTAAAATATTGATACGTTTGACGAATATCTATTGGAATATCGATATACTCAATATTTACAGGCTTGCCTAAGGCGGCAAAAATGGCTTTAGCCAAATCGTTCCAACTGCGAGCTTTGCCAGTTCCTAAATTATATATATCATTTTTTGGACGCCTTTGATACAAATAAAGTATCACATCCAAAACGTCTTCAACATAAATAAAATCACGCAATTGGCAGCCATCTTCATAATGTGGATTATGGCTTTTAAACAATTTTATCGTTCCGCTTTTTTGAATTTGAGAAGTGCCATGCATAACCACCGAGGCCATTCGCTCTTTGTGATACTCGTTTGGACCAAAAACATTGAAAAATTTTAAGCCAGCCCAAAACGGTGGCGCATCGGATTGCTTAATGGCCCATAAATCAAATTCATGTTTACTATGTCCATATGGATTGAGCGGTTCTAATTGATCTAATAAAGTCGTATTGTCATCAAATCCAGTTTGTGCCAAACCATAAGTTGCTGCCGACGAGGCGTAGATAAAAGGAATATTGTTTTGGCTACAATAGGTCCAAAGTTGCTTGGTATAATCGGTGTTTAATTTTTTTAAGAGTTCAACATCAAATTCGGCCGTATCGGTACGTGCGCCAATATGAAATATAAAATCAGGTTTACCCATAAGACCTGGATTTTTGATAAATTCAAATCGGTCAACCTTCGTTATCGCTTCGTTTGGAGAGGTGTTTTTATGTTTAGATGGGTTTGCAAAATCGTCAACGGCCACTATGGGCCCCAACCCATTATCGAGCAATCGTTTTACCAGACAACTTCCTATGAAACCTGCGGCGCCTGTAACTACTAGCATTGGGTTGCAAAATAACACATTTACCCTTAAGAAATAAAAACTAAGTACGAACAATTGGATAAGAAAGGCCCCTGAAGCTCAAAAAAAGGATGAATTTTAATCTAAAAAAAAGCAGACAATTTGAATTTTAAGGAACAAAAAAAATTAAGTTTGTACAGGGCAAACCATTCGTCTTTCCATATTAACGCATCGCATGCTGCAAGTTGTAATTTTAAAATG
Source organism: Chitinophaga pinensis (assembly GCA_945878925.1). GTDB lineage: Bacteria > Bacteroidota > Bacteroidia > NS11-12g > UBA9320 > JABWCE01. Next base: position 650 of record CAMDXE010000068.1, on the reverse strand, counting down.
CCCTATGTAAGCACCAAAAATATTCGAAGCATTAAAAGCCCCTTTGATGATTTATAAATTTATATTTTACTTTTGAAATTATAATATGCAGTATTGGTCACATAAAGCCCTCCAATTTAAGAAGCTTTATGTAGTTTTGTTACATATATAAACAAGTTAGCACCAATTGTAAGACGACACCGTAACAGACCAACATAGACGAATGAAATATAAAAATATCAGAGAAGAAGAACTTAAAAATAAAGTCGGTGCGGACTGGTTTAAATCATTCGACACAACAGAGATTTTGGGTAACGTAGATTTTACAGTTTTCCCAAAACAAGACAACATTTTCGGAAGGACACCGCTACTTTGGGCTGAAGCTAAAACTGGCAACTTTGACGTTCCGACAATGTTTGTTCAATTGGTTCTTACAATCGGAAAAGCCAGAACTTTTGACAAAACACTGCCTCCTGCATTTCTTGGAGCTTTTGACTTCAAAAAAATTGCGTTTGTTCCATATATCAGCGTTCAAGACATTTTTTACATCAACGACTTTAACTGGAACGTAGCACCTAGCAACCACGAGACAAAAGAATTTAAACTCATCAAGGACAGAATTGAAGCAACACTAAAACAAAATACTTACATCTACGATTATCAAGCAGACG
>CAMDXE010000067.1 GCA_945878925.1 Chitinophaga pinensis | reverse complement strand
AAATCATCTTCTTGGTAAATAAAATGCAAGAAATTGTCGCAGCGTTTTGCAGCCGATCCAAAAACATTTTCGAAACTGTTAGGAAACGCTGTACCGGTAATATTTTGGCCAATGTTCCAGGTTTGTCCACCGTCTTTTGAATACGAAACATAAATATCGCGATAATTAGCATTAAAAGGACTAATGCCTAATTCGTTGGGGGCACTGTATATTACAAATAGGTTTCCATCGGCATCCATAGACGATGAAGGAAACGAAACTAAGGCTGTAGATCCGTAGCGCGTTGCTGAAGATACATTTGCAGGTAAATTTCCGGTAGCATCTAAAAACGAGGTAGTTTCGGCGGTAATGTCCAATTTGCCATTTTGATCGTAATCTTTTGCTAATCCGCAAACATTTACACTGTCCCATCCTTCGGCCCAATGCATAAGCTGGGCTGTTCCAGGATAAAAGCTATAAGAGTCGTCGCTGGTGTCTTCGTCGGCTACATACATTCTTCCAAAAAATACATGCACTTTATTGTCGTTTCCAATGATCACATCAAACGACCCGTCGGCTGTGGCAGCGCGCTCTGTGGTTGCAATATATTTTTTCACAAATGGAGAGTGGGCAAACGCCTCAACAAGGATTCGCGTGAACGTATTGCCATTGTTGGTAGATTTATAAAGGGCTATGTCTTCGCCTGTTCCACCAATAACGATGGCTACTATAGAGTCTTTTACATCAATGGCATAATTATCGCCGCCTCCGGCAACAATACGTGTCGAGTCGTAGCCTGGCAAAGTTAGCCATTGTTTATCCCAAGTGGCTCCGCCATCGCTCGAACGGCAATAGGTGCTAGGACTGCTTACTCCATTTAATTTTACTACAGGAATGCCACCTGCTGTGCTCGAATAATAGTTGGATACAACATGTATTAATTGTTTGTCGTTGCTTGCGGCACGTCCCCAAATTGACACTTTGTTGTTCAGCTGTTGAAGTACAATGTTTTGGCTCGAAAACGTTGAACTTCCAACGGCAGCGTTCTTGCTTAATATCCATCCGCCGGTAGCCGATATATGGCCCATGGTAAATTCGTGTGGTGTAGCTCCCGACTCAAGTATTCCAATCGAAGGCCAGCCTGTTCTTTGGTTCTCAAGTTTGCTGTTTACAGGCGAAAGCCATGTAGTATTTTTGTGGTTATACCCGGTTCCTCTATCGTCCCAAGTGGTTGAAGCCGCAGCCGAAGTAGTCCACACTGCCGATACATTCCCTGTTTTGTGTAATAAAACACGTCGGCCTACGGAGGCGTTTGTTTGTAGGTCGTAGTAAGAAGTGCCGATTGTAACACCCGAATAACGTATGTGTTTATTTAATTTGGGAGTATAAGGCGTTCCACTTTTAAATGGAAAGGTTGCATCGTCGTTTCCAAGGAAATGTGAAGATGCTGTATGCGGTATATCAATTTTTGGATTAACCACAGATGTGTTTTTCTGGGCATAAGTAAGCGCCGGTAGAAAACTTAAAATTAGGAGGTAGTATTTTTTCATGATTCGTTTAAAATATAACGGCAAATAACACACTTTTTTTTAATTTGTAATACACTTTTTCAGGATAGTCCAAATAATCTTTGCAATTTATTTACACAAATGTGAACTGTGTGTAAATAAAAGCGTGTTTCTTTGCAAAATGGAATTAAAAGATGTGGTATCGGTTGCAGGGAAACCTGGTTTACATAAAATTATTGGCAAAGGAGCCAATGGACTCGTTTTGGAATCGTTAGATGGAACGGCTAAACGAACCATCACACCGCTTTCGCAAAAAGTGTCAATTTTGGACGATATATCTGTATATACCTTAGAAACCGATATTAAACTTTCCGAAATTTTTAAGACCATGGATGTCATGGATAAAGCTGGCCAATACAGTTCGTTAAATAAAGATAGTAATGGCGAAGCTATTAAAAAATGGTTTGAAGCCATATTGCCCAATTTTGATAAAGACCGTGTTTATAATTCTGATATTCAAAAAATGAGCAATTGGTTTGCTATGCTCAATGGAAAAATTGATTTTAATGCCAAAATAGAAGAAGCCGAAGCCACCGACAAGGCTATAACAAAATCTAAAACTATAAAACCCATAAAGAAGGTTGAAGCCAAAGCTAAAACTTCAAAAGGAGTAACCAAAACGACTATGACTAGTCGTAAGATGAGCTAAAGGCTTTAAGAGCGAACTGCTTTTAGGGTTAAGCGAAACGTAGTGCCCTTGGAATGAATAGATTCTTTTACTGAGATATGCCCTTTGTGGTAATTTTCGATAATTCGCTTCACAAAAGAAAGTCCTAGTCCCCAACCTCGTTTTTTGGTGGTAAACCCTGGTTTGAAAATAGTTTTAAACCTATTGGTTGGAATGCCCTTGCCTGTATCTTTAATATCCAAAATTACCAATGGGCCTTTCTTTTCGATGCTAAAAGAAATGGTTCCAATTCCATCCATGGCATCAATGGCATTTTTTGTAATATTTTCGATGGCCCATGCAAATAGATGAGCATTCATCATAACGTTTACAGGTTTTTTTAGGCGATTAATAATTGTAAACGTTACCAATTTTGAAGTTCTTGTTTTTAAATAATCAATGGAATGTTCGAGTTCATTAATAATATCGAGAGGCAGCAGTTTAGGATCGGAACCGATTTTTGAAAATCGTTCAGTTATAATTTCTAATCGGCTCACATCCTTTTCCATCTCACTTAAAATTTCTTTATTGCTATTAGCATCTTCATGGCTTATGTCTATCCAGGCCATAAGCGACGATAGGGGAGTGCCAAGTTGGTGTGCGGTTTCTTTGCTCATGCCTACCCATACCAAATTTTGCTCTGAGCGGCGCGAATAACTGAAGGCCAAATAGCTAAGTATTAAAAATAAAGAAATAATGATAAGTTGGATAAAGGGGTAATATTTTAAGCGAGTTAGAATTTCAGAATCCAAATAAAATACTTTAACTTTTTGTCCCTCGAAGTAGGTAAGCACAATGGGTTCGTGCGCCGATTTCATTTTTTCGAGCGAACGAATTATATACGTTGAATTATGCGAGGCTCGTGCCGAATCGAGGTTTCGCCAACTCGTTACGTTTTCGTTTTCATCGGTTAGAATTACCGGAATGGTGGTGTTTTGGCTTACAATTTCGAGCAAAAAGGTAAGGTCGACCGAAAAATCGCTAGAGGCCAATTGAGCCGTTGCCTTGGCCCAGGTTTTAATTTTTAATTCCTCCTCCTTTGCCATTTTTTTAGCCAAGGTATTGGTATACCATAGCGAAACTATCCCAATAAGAATGGCTAAGCATAAGAGAACCGGTTTTATAATGCGGCTAAAGCGATAGGAATTCATTTGTGGTTTCAAAAGTAAACAGGATAAGTTATTCTTTTATAAATTATACTAATTTTACGCGCCTTAATATTTATGCAGCTTTCATTTGTTTTTAACGAAAAAACGTTTTCAATCGATACCTCAAAACCCATTGATATTTCACTTGGCGTGAGGCATGATGGTTTAGGCGTGAATTGTTTTTATACCAACCAAGCCCTTTTTAAACCGTATAGCGCAGGAAATTTTGTGGGCAATGTAGCCGCAGGCGGGGTGTGCAATGTGGATGTTATTATATTTACCCCACATGGCAATGGCACTCATACCGAATGCATTGGGCATATCACCGAATTGCAGCAATCGATTAGCGATGCTTTGCTACAAGGTATTATGACAGTACAGCTCATTTCGGTAATGCCTGAAAATAGCAACGACGACTTTATTATTACCAAGCAACTTTTATCGGATTGTGTTCAGTTAAATGGGGCCGAAGCCCTTATCGTGAGAACCATCCCAAATATGCCATCGAAAAAGAGAATGGATTATTCAGGTTCAAATCCACCATATTTTACCCATGAGGCCTTAGGGTTATTAAACGATTTAGGAGTCAAACATCTACTTTGCGATTTACCATCCGTGGATAAGGAGGACGATGGCGGCAAATTATTGGCACATAAGGCATTTTTTGGCGAAGGCCAAAAATCGCGCTTCGACGCCACCATAACCGAGCTTGTATATTGTGAGGATAGTGTAAATGATGGAATGTATTTACTCGATATTCAAATAGCCAATTTTCAATCCGACGCTAGCCCAAGTCGGCCAATACTCTACCAAATGATGGACTTATAAGGCCTGTTGGATTATTAAATAAACAGTGAAATCTAAGTTTAATAAAGAGCAATTGTATTTTTTGATTTCGGCCGCACTTAGCTGGCTGATAAACGTGCGCAGTTCAAAAAAAACATTCAAGTCCATATTGATTATCAAATGGGATGAAATAGGCGATATGGTTTATGCCCTGCCCACCTTTCATCCTTTGCATTCAGAGTATCCCGAAGCGAATATCACCTTGCTTTGTAAGCCTTTTGTAAAACCCTTGACTATGCATCATCCTGCCATTCATCAGATTATTGATGAATTGCCAAAGAACAAAAAATTCGACATGATTGTTGAGCTTCGAGGCAATTGGAATACCTTTATTTATACGCTCAAACACCTTCCTTATAAACGATTGGATAGAGGTACGGTAAGGTTTAAAAACAAACTTGGTGGTGGGCAAGTGCATGAGGTTGAAACCAATTTGACAATCATTAAACCCATTTTAACAAATGCCACAAAACAATGGCCTTCGCCTATTTATATTGATAAAGAATCGCAGCTAGAAGCTGACGAATTTGTAGTTAAAAACCGTTTGGTCGATTTTGCCGTAATTCATTGTGGTGGCCGCAGAGCCTTAAGGCAATGGCCTCTTGCCAATTTTGCAGTTTTAGCCCGCACCTTAAAAGATAATTATAAGCTTGATATTGTATTTGTTGGAACCGAAGAAGATAATATAGCAATTAATGAAGTTATCCATATGAGCGATCGCGAGGCCATAAAGTGTACACATAATTTTTCGCTTTTAAATTTGGCTGCCCTTGTTGGCAAAGCCAAATTATTTGTAGGCAACGAGAGCGGGCCTTTGCATATAGCAGCGCTAATGAATATACCCTTGGTTGGAATTTATGGACCCGGAGTTAAAGATATTTTTTATCCTATTGGTAAAAAATCAAGAGTCGTGCATCACATTTTAGATTGCAATCCATGCAATCAAATTAAGTGCATTCGACCCGAAAGCCCATGCATAAACCTGGTAACCATTGAAGAAGTTGAATCTAAAATTATTGAAGTTTTAGCCTTATGAAACCTAAATTATCGCAGATCATCGCTTCAGTAAATGGTAAAAATTTAATTATTGGAATTTTATTAGCAACGTCCTTGGGGTGTTTCAACAATTCGAAACTAAATTTACAGACGATTCAAAAATCAAAAATAATGGATACAAGTAAACGCGATACGGCCCTCTTTGGCTTAGGTTGTTTTTGGTGTGGCGACGCAATTTTCAAAGAACTTAAGGGAGTGGATACAGTTATTTCAGGATATTCGGGCGGAGTTTTAAAAAATCCAAGCTACGCCGATATTTGTACAGGCACTACAGGCCATGCCGAGGTTATTCAAATTATTTACGACCCAAATGTTTTGGCTTATAAAGCACTTTTAGAGGTTTTTTGGCAGGTTCACGACCCAACAACCCTCAACCGTCAAGGCAACGATATAGGCACGCAATACCGCAGCGCTATATTTTATTATTCGGAGAGTCAGCGCCAAGAAGCTGAATATTATAAAAATCAACTTCAAAGTGAAAATGTTTTCGCAAAACCAATAGTTACCGAAATAACAAAAGCATCTACATTTTATAAAGCCGAAAACTATCACCAAGATTATTATGCCAACAATAACGAGCAATCGTATTGCAGATACGTGGTTAGACCTAAATTAGATAAATTCAAAAAAGCATTTCAATCCAAATTAAAATAAATATGTTTAAAGACTATAATTACACCGTTGCCGAACGATTTTTGAGGTATGTAAAAATCGATACCCAATCAGATCCCGAATCGCCCACATACCCATCGACCGAAAAGCAAAAAAATTTAGGAAAAATTTTAGTAGCCGAACTTTTGCAAATAGGATTAAGCGATGCCCATTTAGATGAATATGGTTACGTTTATGCCACTATAGATTCGAACTCGGATAAAAATATTCCGGTGATTTGTTTTTGCTCGCACATGGACACTTCGCCCGATTGTAGCGGTAAAAATGTAAATCCTATTTTGCATACGAATTATGATGGGACGGATATTGGCTATTCAAGCGATTCATCCTTAACCTTAAGTCCAAAGGCACACCCCGATTTACATAATCAAATAGGTCATACCATTATTACCACCGATGGAACCACATTGTTAGGCGCCGACAACAAAGCAGGATTAGCCGAGATAATGGATGCCTGCAATTTTTTGATTCAAAATCCACAAATCAAACATGGGAAAATAAAAATATTGTTTACGCCTGATGAAGAAATTGGCAGAGGCGTTGATAAGGTAAATATGCAAAAATTAGGAGCTGATTTTGGTTACACCATGGATGGCGAATCGGCGGGCCATATTGAAGATGAAACCTTTAGTGCCGATGCCGGTGTTTTAAGCATCAAAGGGGTATCTACCCACCCTGGATTTGCAAAAGGTAAAATGGAAAGTGCCATAAAAATTGCAGGAGATATACTTGCGGCTTTGCCAAAAAATAGACTTTCGCCCGAAACAACCGAAAAAAAAGAGGGCTTTGTTCATCCTACCTCCTTGAGTGGGCAAATCGAAGAAGCTATTATAAAATTTATTATCCGAGGTTTTGATAATCAAACGCTTATTGATAATGCCAATGAAATTAGAAAGGTGGCAGATACCGTATTATTGGCTTATCCGAATTCATCGTATAGTTTGGTGGTTTCGGAACAATACCGCAACATGAAGGAAATTCTAAGCCATAATCCTCAAGTAGTTGATAACGCCAAAGAGGCAATATCGCGAACCGGATTAAAGCCGATTACCGAAAGTATAAGAGGGGGGACGGATGGTTCAAGGTTATCATTTATGGGCTTGCCATGTCCAAATATCTTTGCAGGCGAACACGCTTTTCATTCGAAACTTGAATGGGTATCGATTGAAGATATGCAAAAAGCCGTTGAAACCATCGTTCATCTTTCAATGGTTTGGGAGGAGAAGAGTTGAAAAAAATCATTTTTTAAACTCTAAAAATTTGATAAATTTGCAGCATTAATAAATTATCAATGGGAAAAGGCGATAAAAAATCAGCAAAAGGAAAACGCATCATGGGTTCATACGGCAATACAAGACCTCGTGTATCGAATTTGCCAAAAAAAGAAACAGAAAAATCTAAATAGTTTTTATTAAAAATTATTGTAAAGACTCATTTTATGAGTCTTTTTTTTTTTAGGGTTGCAGCCGTTGGTATTTCCAATTTTTATTTTCTAAAGTATATTCAATACGATCGTGTAAACGGTTGTCGCGGCCTTGCCAAAATTCGATTAAAGTTGGGGTAATACAATATCCTCCCCAATGGCTGGGTTTGATGAGCGGGCTGCTAAGGTCAAATTTATGTAAGCGTTGATCTAATTCTTCGCGGCTCCCTATGGGTTTACTTTGTTCGCTTATAATAGCTCCAATTTTACTGCCATCGGGTCGCGAATTGAAGTAATCGGTCGATTCGTGTTCACTTAATTTACTTGCAATCCCTTCGATACGTACCTGTTTTTCGATTTCGAGCCATAGAAAATTTAAACAAATATTTGGATGCAAATCAATTTCCTGGCCTTTGTCGCTCAAATAATTGGTAAAAAATACGAAACCATCCATAGAATAATCTTTTAATAGCACAACCCTCGACCTCGGATGGCCGTTGGCATTAACTGTGCCTAAAACCATGGCATTGGGTTCGGGTATATTTTTGTCGAGGGCAAGCCTAAACCAAGCGTTAAATAAATCGATGGGGTGCGGGGGAAGTTCACTCTCAAGCAATTTTCCACTGCTATAATTTTCTCTAAGATTTTTGATCGATAACATGGCTTATAAAATTAGGCAGGACCTTTGCAAAGGTATATTCCTTTTGATTATTAATGTATGATTTGCATCATGGTATTATACTGTTGCCCATCTTCTTTAATAATTTCGAGGAAATAAAATCCTCTAGAAAGCGATTCGTAAGAAATTTGATGAGGCTGGTTACCCTTTAGTTGAAGGCTCGATATTAGGCGTCCGGTATAATCTCTTAGGTTTAACAAAAAGGGCTCGACGGGCGATAAAGTACTTATTTGTATTACAAAATTTCCTTGATTTGGATTGGGATAAAATTGTATTTCCTTGCCAATATTTAAAGGTTTTAGGCCCAGAGAGTTAACATTTACATACTGACTCGAATCTATACATTCGCATCCGTCAACAGTTCGCATGATAACCCGAACCTTGTATTTTCCATTAACTTGAAATTTATGAATGGGATTGCTTGCACTGCTTATGCCTCCGCCTTCGAAACTCCATTGGTAAAATGGATAGTTGGCCACCGTAGGTGTAAATTTATATTCGAGCCCTCCTGTGCCGGCAGATTTAAATTTAAACGTACATTTAGGTGTTTCCATGATAGTTACGGGCTGCGAAATAGAATGTTGACATCCGCCAGATACTTTAGCAGTAAGGGTTACATTATATGTAGTGGCTATGGTAGTTGAATATTTTTTTACCGGAAAATAGGTGGAGCTGCTATCGCCATCGCCAAATTTCCATTTATAGCTAATAATTCCACCGCCTTTAGTTTTATTCGAAAAAACAACAGCTTGACCCACACAAACATCTTTTGCTGTAAAACCAGCAGTGGGCTGTAATAATATTTTAATAGTTTTTGACAGTGTTGTTTGGCATCCATTATTTGAAGTAGCTATAAGCGTAACGACTTTAAATCCTAAATCGGAATAGTAGTGACTCGGATTTTTAAGTACTGAGGTTCCTCCATCGCCAAAAATCCAAGCATAAACTACAAGATAACCCGATGGTTCGTTTGTTGAATTGCTAAATTCGACAGGCTCGATCGAACACGCCGGGCCATTTGTAAATGCCGCATTAGGAGCTTCAACAATGTCGATGATTTTGATTATCGAATCTTTACAACCAAATTGACTGGTGGTTAATAATTTAACTGTTTTTTTGCCTCCACTTGCATAAATGTGAGTGGGATCTGATTCATTATTAATTTCGCCATCGCCAAAATCCCAATGGCTTCCAATCTTGTCTCCTTCGCCTATGGTCGAATTATTAGTAAATTCGATGATGCTTCTGCTGCATTTACCAAAAACGCTAAAGTCGGCTACAGGTCTTAAAAACTGTGAAGCATTTTTGGTAAGCTTTGCAACGCAATTTGTATTCGATTTAACGGTTAAGGTTACTTGATATCCGCCGGTATTTGCATATAAATGCACAGGGTTTTGCAGTGTCGAATGCGTCGAACCATCGCCAAAATCCCAATCATAGCTTAAGCTGCCAGTACCTATAGTGGAGAGGTTTGAAAAACTTAGATTTTCGCCTTTACAAGCATTGCTTACTTTAAACGATGGTTTTGGAATTTCGGAAATAAGGACACAAAGTGTGGTGTCGCGCATTACGCCATACTCTGCATGTATTGCAAGCATTTTAACGCAATAGGTGCCATAAGTTTTGTACAAGTGAATAGGGCTTATAAGATCGCTGCTATCGCCATCTCCAAAATACCATTTATAAGATAAATTGCCTGAATGTATAGTTGAACGGTTTTCGAACACAATAGGAATGCCATCGCAAGCTGGTTTTGTAAAAATAAAATTAGGTTTTGGGGTTGGCGCTATTCTAATGATCCTTTCGACGCTACTGTCGCAATAATATGGACCTAAATCGCTGAAATTAAATCGGATAATAATAAAACTATCCAAATATTTAGCGATAGCTTTAAACGATATCCGGGCATTAGCTCCCGAACTAGTTGGCAGAGTATAGCTATAGTCGGCTGTGGGTAGGGTATAGCCGCCACTTGTTATTAATTTTAAGGTATTGATTTTCCATTTCGTCGAATGGTTGGCATTGGTAAATCCGGTAGGAGGCAACAATTCGTAAGCATTTGTTTTATTAAGTTCTAATACATCGGACGAAGCCATACTTCCTGTATTAAACTTGCCCTCGAATGGCGAACCTTTGATAAGGCTCGCACCTGTTGGCGTGGGTTTAATTGTTGCTTTTACCCCCACTCGGTTCGAAAGGCATAATTTTCGATAAAACAGACGGCCATCCCATGAATATCCACTCACACCGGCAAACGAATTGTTTGATACCGAGCCTGCACTTATGGAAAGGTCGGAATTCGAAAAATTAAGGCTGCCAGTTTTAAATGTTACGCTTTTATTTGTGCTTAAACCGTCAACCAATAAATAAATTCCAACCAAATTGCCCGCAGGAATATGAAGGGCTTTCGAAAGTTTTATCCCAACCATTTGCCCAAATCCATTGGAGCTTAAGCTTACTTTTTGATGAAGCGTCCAGGCCGATGAATTGCTTTCGAATCCCGAGAAAGTCCCCGATTTGTAATACACCGAAACATCATAATTGCCCGAATAGGCGAAATGCTGCCAAAAACTATCAATCAATAACTCGTTGGTAGCCTTCACATCAAAGTATGATCCGGTATATTGAATTCCATTAAACCTATATGGGCCCTGAAATGCCCATTGATCATTTTGGAATAATCTAGCATTTTGAGCGTAAAATGTGGTTGTAGAGGTTAGAGGAGGCGTTAAAAATGGATTTCCTTCGGCTATAATACTTCCTCCCGAAGCCTGCGCGTACCAAAAAGTAGAGTCGGCCGATGATTTTGATACACTAAGTGAAACTCTTTTTCCTTGACCACAAGCAAAACCATCGATGGCGCTTGGATTGCTAGCTATAGCTGCCGAAATTCGTGAACTTTTATAGGTGTTGTTGGCCGAATTTCCGTCGCCCGAATAATTCACACTGGCGCTAAAATTAAAGGTTCCTCCATTGGTAGTATTTATATTTCCAATGGCAACATCTACCGAGCTTTCGGACGCGAGGGTACCAGAATAAGTGTAATTTAAGGTAGTGGTAATGGCCCCCGTTACATTCACAACAATGGGAATGTTTGATAGGCTAGCTGTTCCTTCATTTTTAATCACTACGTTTATGGCTTGCGACGTACTTGGGCACGATTTGTCATACATAGGATTTAAGTACAATAGGCTGGCATCGGTCGAATACCTTGAAAATAATTTTAGATTATCAAACGCTATAAATCCTTGATAATTTGCGGTATTAGGATTATTCCAACGCATTCGAATTTTAAAGGCACTGAATCCAATGTAAGCGCTAAAATTGTAAAGCACAGATACGGGAGTAGAGGTTATTGAATTGTAGCTTGCATAAGGTGTCCAATTGGTTCCTCCATCAATCGATACATCTAAATACGCAGTTCCTCCATTATACAAATTCATATAATCGAATGCCAAATAAAGGTTAGAAAGGCTGTTGGTATTTATGGATGGCGAAACCAAGGCCACCGTTTCGGGTTGGCCATTCGATGCTGTTCCACCTGTTGCTCCTCCATTATAACTATCAAATATGGCATAACCATCTTCGATGGGAGGTGCAAAATAAAATTTAGGATGTTTTCCAAAGGTCCAACGGTCAACAGCGGTATCGCCATTAATTATTACATGCGTCCAGCCACTCGGCAAATTTCGACCTGTAGTGGATGAAAAATTTTCATTAAGGAGAAAACTTTGGGCCTGTATCGCTACTATATTGCAAAGAATCAAAGCAATACAAAGTGCTATATTTTTCATAAACTATTTTTTGTTACGGAGTTCA
>CAMDXE010000066.1 GCA_945878925.1 Chitinophaga pinensis | reverse complement strand
CGATTATATAAAATTTGATAATTTACTACCCAATAGTTAAGGTTACCTTTTAATGGTTTTAGATATTTTTTAATTGACATTGCTTTCATACTCTACTTTTTACAGGTGAAACATTTTGACCTTCCAGGTGAAACATAAGTGAAACATTTTTGGGTGAAATTAGAAAAAAAATAATTATAATCAAAACCCTTCACCTAGTGGGAGAAGGGTTTTGAAAGAACTTAAAAGAATGTGAAGGAAAAAAGTGGAGCTGCGGGGAGTCGAACCCCGGTCCGGCGAAGGAATTAATTGCGCTTTCTACATGTTTAGTGATCATTGATTTTCGGGATGAAACCGGTTTATCACTCCCCTATTTCAACCTTATCCTGCATAATAATCCAGTGGGTTGGCAGACATCGCCCGTGGATTCCTCGTCATTTCGACCACCTTTGACCCCGCCAGTCGAGAAATAGGCAGGAAGATGGATGGCAAAGTGCGCTAATCCTAGATTAGGCAGCCATTGCGAAGTTATTTTCGCCTTTTATGGTTTGAACCTTCAGATTTAAGAGCTACTGGAACAAGGCTCTACATGCTTACACACCAATTGCACAACCCGTCAAATCCGGTCAACCCCATTGGTATTTTTGTTAAACGCAAAGATATGGCCATTTTGTGTAATCCCTTCGTTACTTTTTTTACCTCCGAAAACAGCCCTTTTAGGTTAAAATAATGGGCAATTCTCCCTAATTTTGCCCTATGATTACCCTGGGGTTAATAAAAGAAAATAAGCAGCCGCCCGACCGACGCGCAGCCTTTACCCCCACCCAATGTACCACCATTATGTCGCATTTTAAGAACTGCAAAATTTTGGTAGAATCGTCTCCAGATAGGATTTTTTCGGATGCCCACTACATCAATCAAGGTATCAATGTAACTCAAAACCTTTCGGATTGTGATATTTTATTAGGGATAAAGGAAGTGCCAATCCAGGATTTGATAAGCGATAAAACCTATTTGTTTTTTTCGCATACCCTAAAAAAACAAGAACAAAATCGTGAACTTTTAAGGGCTATGATTCAGAAAAATATCCGATTCATCGATTACGAGTGTTTAGTATGGCCAAATGGATCGCGTGTTTTAGGATTTGGAAGGTATGCCGGATTAGTGGGGGCCTATGAAACCCTAAGAGCCATTGGGAAAAAATATAAATCGTTTGCCTTAAAAGCAGCTTACGAATGTGAAGATTATAGCGAAATGCTTAAAACACTTCGATTAATTACGCCTGTTTTAAAACAAATGAAGCTTAAGATAGTCATTACAGGAAGCGGAAGGGTATCCAATGGCGCCGATGAATTGTTGAAGGAAATAGGCTTACAAAAAGTTAGCCCCAATGCATTCATTAACTCCAACCATTTCGAAAGTGTTTACACCCTTTTGGATACGCATGAGCTTTACAAGCGAATGGATGGCGAACCATGGCAAAAAGATCATTTTTACCATAACCATTCCTGCTATGAATCTATATTTAAACCCTATACCACGGTGGCCAATGTGCTAATTAATGGCATTTTCTGGGATAAGGCTTTGCCTCCGCATTTTTCGAAAGCCGATACACAGGATCCAAATTTTTCAATAAAAATTATCGGCGATATTAGCTGCGATATCGAAGGATCGGTGCCCATCACATTAAGAGACACGACTGCCGAAAACCCTGTTTTTGGGTGGGATGCCCAAAATCAATGCGAGTGCGAACCGTATTCGCAAAACAGCATCGACGTGATGGCTGTTTCAAATTTGCCAACCGAACTGCCAGCCGATGCCTCCGAAGGATTTGGCGAAGAATTAATTAAAACTATTATTCCCCAACTTTTTCATCCAAGCACCGATATGATTAAAAATGCAACCCTTTGCGAAAACGGACATTTAACCGAAAAATTTCAATACCTAAGCGATTATGTTTCTATTGCCTAAGCCCATCCCTTTTTTTAAAAAAACAGGAATAATTTTGTTTTTATTAACTTTTGGGGTTGCTCGTGCCCAAACTTTCGATGCACGACTATTAAAAGCCATAAATTCGGAACACACCAAATACGATAAAATTTGGTTTGGGTTTACCCATAGCGCAACGCCCATAGCTATTCTTGCTCCGCTTACCATGTATGGAATGGGGCACTATCACTATTTGCCAAACGGCAAATCGAATGCTTATGCTATGGCTGGGAGTTTAGCAATTAATTCAATTTTAACGGTAAGTTTAAAATATGCGATTCATCGCGAAAGGCCATTTGTGGCCGAAAAAGATATTTATAAAAAAACAGACGTTGGTCCTTATTCTTTTCCATCGGGCCATACTTCCACTGTATTTGCAACCGCTACAAGTATCACATTAGCTTACCCAAAATGGTATGTTGCGGCGCCGGCTTTTGCTTGGGCCAGCGCAGTGGGATATAGCCGTATGCACTTAGGTGTGCATTACCCTAGCGATGTATTGGCGGGAGCCATTTTAGGTAGTCTAAGCAGTTTTATGGCTTTTAAACTAAATCAAAAATTTATTAAATAATCCGTGTTAAAATAACTTCGCTTCGGAAGTTTTCGTATGCTCTGTCAATGAATTATAATAAAGGTCTAATTAATGATGGTGAATATCAAGGGAAGCCGACTTATTCGAATAGCCTTTGCGCTCCATTTGTTCTTTTCTTTTTTGCTTGCCCAAAAAAGAAACAAAAAAAGGCACCAACAAAACCAACTTCAAAATTTTCATTAACGATTCCATTTAACCAAAATTTCGTTAACAATTCATGCTCAATCGTTGAACAAACTTTCTTTCAAAAATTTTGCAGTTCGCTCTTTTGTTGGATGCCCTCCGCACCCTACCGGACGATTCTTGATGGTCAATAAAACGGCCTGACTTGGCAGGTCATTTCAGGTGTATATTC
Source organism: Chitinophaga pinensis (assembly GCA_945878925.1). Lineage (GTDB taxonomy): Bacteria > Bacteroidota > Bacteroidia > NS11-12g > UBA9320 > JABWCE01. The sequence goes on along the minus strand of CAMDXE010000066.1, from coordinate 9,183 downwards.
CCGTTTGCTTCCTTTTGTATTTAACATTTACTAAGGGCATGGTGTACAATAACTGCTTAATGATTTAATAGCTATGTTTTAGGGATTTTATCAACCTTACTCCAATCTATATCTTCTTTGTCGCTTTCTAAAAACGGCAACCCTTCTTCATCAAGTGAGGCATAAAGTTTCAATTCTGCTTCGAGTTCCTGTGGTGTTTTTTTTCTAAGCATATTATTTTTCGATTTTTTCTTTGTCATATGTTGCCAAAGTTTTGTTCATTGGGATTATTTTTCACTTGCCATACCTTCCTTCAACTTGAGGATGGTCAAAAATTGTTCACTCAAAATTAATAAAAATTTTTTACCTTTATTCCTTTAATTTTGGATTCTTAATTTACGAAAGTGCTAAAAAAAATAACCACTATACTTTTTCTTTTCCTTACAGCAATATCTGCTCAGGCTCAACCTTGGAACGAGAATGTAACCCAAGCAAACCCTACTTTTTTTGATATTCAAAATGCATTTCATTCCTATTGGAGCACTAGGACGCCGGGCAAAGGCGAAGGCTATAACCAATTTGCACGTTGGGCATGGTTTTGGGAACAGCGTGTTGGCTCATCCGGTCAATTTCCGAGAGTTGATATTAATTATACCGAATATCAAAAATTTATGACAGAGCAAGGCTTGTTCAAAGCCTCACCCATAAAAACCGATTGGAAATTTTTGGGCCCAACCACCACCCCCAGTGGGTATAATGGATTAGGGCGGCTCAATTGTATTGCATTTCACCCAAGCGATACGAATACAATGTGGGTTGGATCGCCAGCAGGAGGTATATGGGAAACTACAAATTTTGGTAAATCGTGGGCGCCGCTTTCCGATTTTAACGGCGTACTAGGCGTAAGCAGCATTGCTGTTAACCCCAATTACCCCGACAGCATCTATATAGCAACTGGCGATGGCGAAAAGGGAAGCTTATTTGGCCTAACCGGCGGCCCGCAAGGCGACAATAAAAGCATAGGCATATTGCTTTCGTCAGATGGGGGATTGAGTTGGAAAGCTACCGGAATGAACTGGAATATTTTCGATACCAAATTAATCAGCAAGCTGTTAATGAATCCCAATAATTCGAAACATTTAGTTTGTGCGGCATCCGATGGGGTATATGTTACCATCGACGCCGGGCTAAGTTGGAGCAAAACACAAACGGGTTATTTTATGGATATTGCTTTTTGCCCAGGCAATGCCAAATTGGTGTATGCCACCACCTACGATTATTCTGGAAACGCCAAAATGTATAGATCTGCCAATGGAGGATTAAGTTTTAAACAAACCTTTATCAAACCTTTGGCATCAAGAATAACAATCGGCGTGAGCAACGCCAACCCTGCCAAAATACAGCTGTTGATTGCCGACAAAAAAGACGGCAAGTTTGGCGGAATTCATCAGTCGTTAGATACTGGAAATACCTTTTCGATTAAATACGATACCAGCAAAATTAATTTATTGAGCAGTGCTTACGATGGCAAAACAAAACGTGGGCAAGGCTGGTACGATTTGGCATTTTGTTTGTCGCCAGTAAATGAAAATTTGGTATTTGTTGGCGGCGTAAACACATGGAAATCGCATAATGGAGCCGATAGTTTTTATATAAACACCATGTGGACCGGCAGTAAATCGCAAAATCCAAAAAGCATTCAAACCATACATGCCGACAAGCATTTATTTATTTTTAATCCTTTGAATGGCTATTTGTTCGATTGCAACGACGGAGGCGTGTATAGCAGCAAAAATAATGGAGCAACCTGGACCGACTTATCAGCTGGTTTGGGTATCACCCAATTCTATAAAATTGCCATTACCGAAAGCGATACAAATGTGGTTTTGGGTGGCACCCAGGATAATGGAGCGCGTATTCGTCGTGGCGAAAAATGGTATGAAGCTACCGGTGGCGACGGCATGGACTGTGCCATCGACCCCTTAGAGCCAAACATCATGTATACAAGTTACGCCTATGGACGACTTTATAGATTAGATCAAAATGGACAAACTACAATTTCGGATAGCATAAAAAACAAACCCAAAGGCGCTTGGGTTACCCCATATTTGATTGACCCTAACGACAACAAAACCCTTTATGCTGGATACAAAGCCATATACAAATCGCTGGACAGAGGCAATACCTGGGCGCCTATTTGCGATAGCCTCTGGAGGCCAAACCATGTGATACATATTCAGGTGGCCGCAAGCAACTCTAAAATTATTTATGCTTCCGATTTTTATAAAATCTATAAAACCACCGATGGCGGATTAAAATGGACTTTAATAACCACTTCGTCCAATCCTGTGAGTTGCATACGAATTCATCCGCGCAATGCCGATGTATTTTATTATACCAATTCAAATTATAGTGCCACTTCAAAAGTTTTCAGGGTCAATTCGCTTGTCATAGGCCTTGAAAGACTCACAAACCTTACATTTAATTTGCCCAATGTGGCCATCAATTGCATAGAATACGATAAACATTCGAACGAAGGTCTGTTTATTGGCACCGATATTGGAACCTTTTATAAGGATACCAGCATGGCCGAATGGGATATTATGAACACAAATATGCCCAATGTGGTAGTTACCGACCTTGATATTAATTATAAGGACCGACTGCTGTATGCTGCAACGTTTGGAAGAGGAATATGGAAAACCTCAATAAAAATTAACCCCAAACAAATCGCCCCATTTACCCAATCTTTAGAACCAGGCGACAATTCATTCAATATCAATCCAAATTCTCAATTAATCATTAATTTTAATGAACCTATAAAAAAAGGATCAGGGATAATCAGCATTTTCGAAAATGGGATTGAAACCCAAAAAATAAATGTAAGTAGCGATAGCGTTGCCGTTGAGGGAAATAGAATTGTTATAACCCCCGCTGCATTTGGCTTGGGTAAAACCGAAATTATCAAATTTCCTAAAGGAACCTTCTTAGATCAAGATCTTAACGACCACAAAGGTATTTTGACCAATACCGAGTGGAACTTTAGCATTGCCACCAATATTGGGGTGGGCAATTTGCCTTCAACCACTGGGTTTACGCTTTATCCAAATCCCACAAATGGTGTATTTAGGATTAAGACAAATCCTGGCGTTTCGATTAAGGCCTTAACTGTATTTAATGCCTTAGGCCAATTGACTTATTCTGCTAAAAACTTTCAAGCCGAAAGCAATGAAATTAACTTAAGCCATTTGAATGGAGGACTTTACACCCTGATTGCCGAAATTAATGGAACCAAATCGTACCACCGCTTGGTTATAAAACCTTGATAAAATGCTAAAATTCTATGCTCCATTTTAAAAATCTCAATAGAAGTAGAACTGAAAGAAAACTTGCTCAATTCATGGTTCTTATGTTGGTTTGGGCCATGGGTAGCAATAAGGCGAATGCCCAAGGCTGCAGCGATGCGGGGGTTTGTTCGATTAACAGATCCAATTTGGCACAGAACAGCGATAGCCTTAAAAATAAAATTGGCGTTTCATTTAGCTATGCAATTGGAGAGCAAGGTGCCAAATTTTTTATCCCACAGCTCGAACCTCAGATTAGGATATCGGATCGAAGCATGATTCAGATTAAACTTCCTTTTATGTTTATTAAAAGTCCCATTGCAAACCATAGTGGATTAGGCGATGTGCTGCTAAACTACAGCATTGAGCTCGATTCATTTTTAAATCAAAGGATTGGGTTTAGCATTGGCACTCGTATTGCCTCAGGCACAGCTTCGCTAAAAAACAATTCCATTCCCATGCCAATGGCAGTTCAATTAGGACTTGGCAGCACCGATATTATTTTAGGCGTATCCATACAATTCAAAAAAGGGTTTAGTGCCGCTCTAGGATTTCAACATCCTGTGTTTAATCAGAATCAAAATGGCTTTGATTCGATTGCATTTAAAAAACTCGAATCAACCCAAAACCTTGCATCAAGCGACAACTTTTTTATATCATCAAACCTAGTAAGAAAAGGGGACCTCATGCTTCGATTGGACAAAATTTTTGTTATGCCTAAATTAGAAATCAACGTAGGCTTATTGCCTATTTACCACCTTGGAAACGATGAAGTACTCCTAAGCAAATCGGTGGTTCAAGCCATAGAGGGATCAAAGGGCTTAACGCTAAATGCCAATGCCGGATTAAGATATAAACTGAATCATCAATTTGAGATTTCGGTATTGGGCGCTTCTCCACTCATTACTCGAAAAAGTAGGCCTGATGGGCTAACACGATCCTTGATTATTTTTTCGGGCCTTTATTATAAATTTTAATGCTTTAGATATTACTTAAAATCACAGCCAATTTAAAACCAATCTGAGAAAAAATATAATTGCTAGTTATCGGAGATACCCGGTTCGAACGTAATTCCTCTTTTAATCCAAATGCTTTTACTGTAATTTTGTTAAAGAATTGAAACAAAGAGTTTATATAGACACTTCAGTAGTTGGCGGATACTTCGATGAAGAGTTCGAAGAAGCAACAATAAAACTTTTCAAGAGGTTTGAGAGCGATGAAATAATATTTGTAGTTTCTGAACTCCTTGATCTGGAATTAGTCAATGCCCCTATTAAGGTCAGAGAACTTCTATCCTCTTACACGAAAGACAAATTTGAGAGAATTGAGTTCACTGAAGAGGCTTCACTTTTGGCTGAAACCTATATAACAGAGAAAGTTGTTGGAAAAACAAGCATTGAAGACTGCAGACACATTGCCTTGGCAACAATTCGCAAAGTAGATGTATTAGCAAGTTGGAATTTTAAGCATATCGTCAATTTGGACAGAATCAAGGGTTATAATTCTGTTAACTTGCGCCTTGGTTATTCAATGTTAGAAATTAGAAGCCCTAAAGACTTAGTAAATTATGGAAACGATTAAAAAAGAAAAGACTTTTGACTCTGTAAAAATGATGCGCGAAATTCGCGAACAAATTAGTTTGGAGACTCAAAATATGACTTTTGAGGAGCTAAAAGAATACATCAAGAATCAACTTTCAAAAAGCAAGTCAAAACTTATTGGAAATTGACAATAGCTCCAAATCGTATCGCTTTTAAATTGGAATTTTGCAGGAATAAATCCTACCATTAACCCAAATGTTTTAGGAACATTTAAATTTTTATACATTTGTAATTATGAATAATGGAGCGCTTTTGGCCCTTGCTTGTATTTTGATGCTAATAACGGTTCCTTCGTGTGTACATACCCCCGAACCAATTATTCCTCAACCAAAAGATACCACCAAACTTGATACTATTGATAAACGACCCTGTCACGTCGATTCGGTTTATTATGCCAAAGATATTCAACCCCTGTTCAACGAATTTTGTATGGGCTCGGGTTGCCACAATTTGCCCAATCCGGCCGACAATTTAAACCTAAGCTCGTATTCAAGTGCTTTGGCAAGTGGTAAGATAAAACCATATAATTCTGTTAATTCTAAAGTATACCAATCGTTGGTAGAAATAGACCCTCTTAAAAGAATGCCCCCTTCGGGGAATTTGCCCATCGAAAAAATAGCCTTAATAAAAAAATGGATAGATCAAGGCGCCAAAGACCTATGGTGCGACGAAATGAAAACGCCTTGCGACACTGCTAATGTATTATATTCAACCACTATTAAGCCAATATTTACGCTGCATTGCGTAGGATGCCACGGCTACAGTGGCGGCGTAAGCCTGGCCACATATCCAGGAGTGAAAGCCGTTGTAAATAATGGAAAACTTTGGAATTCGGTAAATCATTTGTCTGGTTTATCCAAAGCCATGCCAAACAGTACTACAAAACTTAGTGCTTGTAATTTGCGACAGCTAAAGATTTGGATAGACGCCGGCGCACCTAATAATTAAAAAAACATTGGAATGAAAATTGTACCTTTCAAAAAAATGAAAAGCTTTAAAAAAATACTTTTAGGCTTAATGCTGCTCTTGGGTATCCAATCGTGTTATTACGACGTTGAAGAGCAATTATATCCATCAACAGGATGCAACTTAAGCGGCGTAACCCTTTCGGGCAAAGTGAAACCCATTATTCAAAGCCGATGTTATTCGTGTCACTCGCAGCAAAATAGCGGTGCTTATGGCGGCAATATAAATGTAGAGACCTATGCTAACTTAAAAGCCGAGGTAGATAATGGGAAGTTCTTAAAATCAATCAAGCATGAATCAGGCGTTTCGCCAATGCCTAAAGGCAATACGGCATTGATAGACGCTTGTGAAATTAAAATAATTGAGGAATGGATTAATTTGGGAGCACCTAACGATTAATTTTTTTTATGAAAAAAAAGATATTTCTTTCGATTTTTATAGTAGGCCTCATTGGTGTCGCCATTGGATTTTATTTATACACTAAACCTCCGCGGGATATTTCCACTACTAAAGAAGATTTTGTTTTGAAGGCTGAAGATTTTTATGATGAATTTATGATAAACGAAACAGAGGCCAACAAAAAATATTTGAACAAGGTAATCGTCATTGAAGGTTTTGTTTCCGAAATCCTATTAGAAAATTCGGAAGAACCTACCCTTGCTATTTCGTCAAAAAATGGAATGAGTAAACTTACGTGCGGGTTTAAAAAAGAATGGCTTAGCGCCATCAAGTCATTGAAAGCAGGAAATAGTCTAACCCTTAAAGGCAAATGCGATGGCAAAAATATGTTTGACGAAGTAGTTTTGACACAGTGTAGCTTTTTAGAAAAATAATTAAATACATATCTATAAATCAATTATGAAAAAAACGATAAAATTTAGCATGGTGGCTGCCTTCATATTAATGAACTTGGCTTTTATTGGCAACAATAAGGGGGGCAAATATTTAACCAAAAACGGCAAAGTTTCCTTTTTGTCAACCACTCCGCTCGAAGACATTAAAGGCGACAACAATAAAGTGTCGAGTGTTTTGGATAGCAAATCGGGCGACATGGTAATTGAAGTTCTCATACGCTCATTTTCCTTTAAAAAGGCATTATTAGAAGAGCATTTCAACGAAAACTATATGGAATCGACCACCTATCCTAAATCAAAATTTATAGGCAAAATTGATGACCTTGCAGCCATCAAATTTGCTAAAGACGGCACTTATAAATCTACGGTAAGCGGCAAACTTACCATTAAAGACAAAACCAATGACGTTAAAACCATGGGCACCTTTACCGTAAAAGCTGGAAAATTAAAGGCGGAGGCTGTTTTTAAAATAAAATTAGCCGATTATAATGTTAAAATTAAAGCCGTGGTAAAAGATAAAATTGCACAGGAAATCGAAATTGCCGTTGATTTGGATTATACGTCGATGAACTAAAAAAAAACGAATGAAGCTAACCCAATTTTTATTGTTCCTGCCCTTATTAATGCCATTGCAAACCTTGGCACAAACGGATACTATGGACCTCTTGCTTCTTTTAAACAGCAGCGAAGAACGAAATTTTACCATAGCCACTTTTAAAACCACCCGTTTGATGAACGGCCATAGTGTCGAAAATCAAGCGGCAGGCGTTTTAGATTTTCGAATAAATCACCGATTTGGCAATTTAAATGGCGGGACCTATGAATGGTTTGGGCTCGATCAAGCCAATGTTAAAGTGGGTTTTGATTATGGGGTATTGCCATGGCTTATGGTAGGCCTTGGCCATACCAACGTCGACAAAACCTACGATGGTTTTTTGAAAGCAAAAGTACTGAGGCAGAGCAGCGGAAAAAAAACGTGTCCAATTTCGATGACCTATGTAGCATCTTCAGCCGTAACTACATTAAAATGGCAATATCCAACTCGAAAAAACTATAGCAGTTCGCGTTATTTCTACACTCACCAACTTATTGTGGCGCGAAAATTCAATACCTCCACTTCGGTTCAAATTGCGCCAACTCTAGTTCATCGAAACCTAATAGATTCGATAAAATACAAAAATGATGTTTTTGCTTTAGGTATAGGAGGGCGACAGAAACTAACGCCACGTGTTTCGGTAAATGCCGAATATTACTATGTGTTGCGAAACCAAATTAGTGCCACCTACGACCAAAGCTTTTCCTTAGGATTTGATATCGAAACCGGAGGCCATGTTTTTCAACTCCATTTTACCAACTCGCGCGGCATGACCGACCCTCAATTTATAACCCAAACCACTGGAAAATGGCTGAAAGGAGATGTGCGCTTTGGATTTAACGTGTCGAGAGTATTTACCTTAAAAGAAAGAAAATAATGAAACTTGCTTTTGCTTGTTTGCTTTTGCTTTGTAATCTTGGAATTTTAGCTAGCAACTATCCAAACGAAAAGCCTTTACCCAAACTTATCAAAGCCAACGAGATTCCCCATGTCAAAGCTATTATAGGTCAATATTTATTTATGGCCGAATCAGAGGTTTCAAATCAAGAATATCGCATTTATTTAGATTGGTTAAAAAAACATAAACCGAACGAATATTTTGCAAACTATCCCGATACTTCAAAATGGGGTTCTACCTCAACCTATTGTGCCCCCTATATTCAATATTATTTTCAGCACCCTGCTTATAAAAATTTCCCTTTAGTAAACTTAACTCAGCGGCAAGCTTTAAATTATTGCGCCTGGCTTCACGATAGCCTTGCCAAATATTTTGAAGCACAAAATTCGTCCATAGCTCAATTTGTAGTGCGCCTGCCCACCGAGCAAGAATGGATGCATGCCGCGCGAGGCGGATTGCCTCAATCGGCTATTTATCCTTGGGAAGGCAATTCTCATCAAATGACCAAAGGCAAAAAAAAACACCTTAATAAATGGATGCTCAATTGTAAATCGGGCAACCTTTACTCGATACATTATTCCGATCAATTCAGTTTTATTACTACCCAAGTTCAGTCGTATTGGCCCAATGGATATGGTTTATACAACATGAGTGGCAATGTATCCGAATGGATAGCCGAAACGGGTAAAACCAAAGGCGGCAGCTGGAATCTGCCGGCATATAATGCGCGCATCGACGTGGCAGGATTTAACGATGGCGATACGAGCGCTAGCGCCGAAACTGGCTTCAGATATGTGATTGAAATTATTTCGCTGAAAGACCACTTTATACCCCATAAATTTAAGGCCTCCTATTTCAAAAAACATCTTCAACAAGTTCCAAAAATGGATTCGGCCATAAGCATGCTCCAATTTGCCGGCAGCACCGAGGTTAGTAATAGCGAATT
>CAMDXE010000065.1 GCA_945878925.1 Chitinophaga pinensis | reverse complement strand
ATCCCAAGTAAAGCCTTTTGGATCGACAAAGCTAGTAGCCAAGCCGCCTATATAGCCTTCTTGTTCTAGAATTCGAAAATCAGATACCCCTAATTCCTTCAAACGGTAGGCTGCTCCAAGTCCGGTAGGACCCGAGCCAATAATTAAATATTTGTAGCGTTTTGACATGCTTAATTTGGAAGTGCAAACCAACATTTTTTATTTCAATTTTCTCGTCGTAATTTACTTTGAAATCACAAAATATACATTAAGCAGATAGGATAGCATGGATGAGAATTGCTATTTGAGATTAGCAACGCTTTTTGATGGCTTTTGTTAATTGAATTTCTAGCTTTACTTTTGTCAGATAAAATGTAATTATTTTTGGCACCTCCACGCTTAAAACTCATCAAAAATTACATCCATGAAATGCCAGTATTCACTTCCAATAACCTTGTAATTTTTGATTGCCTTTTCGTAAAACTTGTACCTTAATAAATAAAATATTGATTCGCTATGAAAAGCCTCTTTTCTGTACTTACACTCTTGCTTCATTTTTCGGTTTGCGCGCAATACCCCGTAGTAACTATCGACCAAGAAACCACGGGCCCAAACGAACCTTCAATTTATATTAACCCCCTAAATGTGGCGCAGATAGTAGCCGGCAGCAATATCAAAAATCACTATGTATCGGCCGATACGGGCAAAACATGGCAAATCAAATCTTTACAGTCGAGTTATGGGGTGTATGGCGACCCAGTAATATATGCCGACGATTATGGCAATTTTTATTATTGCCATTTGGCGGCCACCAAAACCAAAAAATTTCCGAATTGGATTGACCGCATCATCGTTCAAAAAAGTAACGATGGAGGGCTAAATTTTTCAGATGGCTGCGATGTTGGATTTAATAACGATAAGGTTCAAGATAAACACTGGTTGGTAAAAGACGAGCATAGTGTATTGCACAGCAATAATTTGTATTTGAGTTGGACTGAGTTCGACAAATATGAGAGCAGCAATATAAATGACCGATCACGTATTCGATTTGCCCGATCGGTAAATGGGGCCGAAAGTTTTGAACCCGCCATTACCATTAGCGACACTTCGGGCGATTGCTTGGATGATGACAATACTCTGGAAGGTGCGACCCCCGCCATTGGAAAAAACGGTGAAGTATGTATTGCTTGGAGTGGGTTTGGCAACATTTATTTTGATAAATCATTAGATGGAGGATTAACTTGGGGGACCGATAGGATTATTGCAAAACAAGACGGTGGCTGGGCCTTAAGTTTCGATCAAATTTACCGAAGCAATGGATTGCCCTTTTTGGTAGCCGATCATTCGCGCAGCAAATTCAAAAACCGACTTTATTTACTTTGGGGCGAATGCCTGCCCTTGATTGGGGGCGAAATAAAACTTAAATACTCTGATAATGGGGGCGATACTTGGAGCGATGAAATTGCGGTAAACTCACATTCGGCAGGCGATCAATTTATGCCTCATATTGCCATCGACCAAAGCGACGGAACGGTATACATCGTTTTTTATGATCGCAGTCGTTATGCATCCAATATTTTAATGGATGTATGCGTTGCTTACAGTAAGGATGGGGGCCAAACTTTTATAACAAAAAAAATAAATTCCTCCCCAATTATACCTCCTGGGCCCTCTGTTTTTTTTGGCGATTACAATGGCATCTCGGCACATTCTGGAATTATAAGACCTATATGGACAGGCACCGATGAAACCCTAAAGGGAAAATTAAATATACAAACGGCTTTGCTTAACAAGACCCTTTTGGAAAACAAAAATCAGATTTTAACAGATACTACGATTTTTAAATATTTTGAGGGCGAGAACCAAAATACGTTTGTACTTTACAAATACGGCTCATACGAGTATAAGATACGTATTAAAGTAAAAAAGCACAAATATTCACCCTTTGGAAAAAAGTTTGAAATAAGCGGAAGTCTATACAAACACAAGGATATTATGATATTTGATGCCGACCATAGCGAAGTTTTTTTAAATACATCCAAAGGTCGATACGTTGCCCTAAAAATGCGATTAAATGGTGAAAATTTTGATAAGAAATACCTTATGAAACTATGATGAATGGATTTGAAAATGGTAAATTAATCCTGCATCTTATTTCATAAGCATCCATTTAAACAACTGTTTGTAGGTTGGTTTTTTACCTATACTCAATATACCAACTTTATAAATTCGGCCAGCAAGCCAAGTAAACAAAACAAAGGTAGCCACCAAAACTGCCATCGAAATCAGCAATTCGTGCCATGGTGGATTAAATGGCAATCGAACCATCATAATTATGGGCGATGAAAGTGGAAATATGGACATAAATGTGGCCAAGGTTCCGTTTGGATCGGACGATAAGATCGAGAAACTAGTGGTAAAACTAAGAATTAATGGAAGGGTTATGGGGAGCATAAATTGTTGGGTGTCCGATTCGCTATCCACAGCCGAACCCACAGCGGCAAACATGGCACTGTAAAGCAAATAACCAAAAAGAAAATAGAATAGAAAAATAAGTCCATAAAAGGATAAGTCTAAATTAAAAAAGGCATTAATTATATTGGGCATGGCTTGATTTTGCATGACGTCTGATGCTGCCTTATCGGTATGCATATCGCCCAATTGGGTGGCAAAGACTACTGAAATAATGGCCATTAATACGCCACTCAAGCCTATCCATATTAAAAATTGCGTTAGCCCAACCATGGCAATTCCTAGTATTTTGCCCATCATTAATTGAAAGGGCTTGACCGATGAAATTATTATTTCAACAATTCGGTTGGTTTTTTCTTCCATTACCCCACGCATAACCTGAACACCATACATAAAAATGAAAAAGTAGATTATAAATGCAAAAGCTATTCCCAACCCAAAATTTAGCTCTGCTTTTGAATTAGACAAGGCGCCACCCTCATTTATTTGCATCGTGGTTAAGTTGATTTTTACATTCAAGCTATCCAAAAAAGATTGCCTTAAGCCATGCGTTATGAGTTTTTTGTTTTTAATAGCGCTTTGCACAGCGCCGGTAATCTTACTTTGAAGATCGAGGGTTGGGGTTTGTGTTGATTTATAAACAAGCCCTTGCGGATGCTCTAGTTTAAAATCTTTGGGTATAATTAACCAACCGTCCACTTCACCATCAAAATCAGACCGCTCTGTATCGGCATAAACGAAATTCATTTTCGAGGGGTTAATTAAGGAATTGGCAAATACACCACTATGGTCAATTACCCCTATGGTTTTGATTTTTTCACCCGTTTTTTGATTTACGGCTAAACCAATGATGACGGCATAAAACAAGGCAATAAGCAAAGGGCCAAGGATGGTCATCACCATAAAAGTTTTTTTGCTTACGCGGCTTAAGTATTCGCGTTTTGTAATTAGCCATATTTTATGCACGGTTTACCTCCTCTACTTTATCAATAAATAGCTGATGTATAGTTGGCACCAACTCTCTAAACGACCAAATATTAACCTCATTGGCCAATCGTTTTATGATTTCGGAACGATCTTTACCCTGTGCGCTAAACACTACTTTGTATTGTTCTCCTTCCGTTTGCTCATGGCTTAGTGCTTCAATCCATTCGGGAAGTTGACCATCGTAAACTAACTCCAATAAATTTTTACTATGCGCCAATTTTAGAGCTTTCACACTTCCATCCAGTATTTTTTTTGATTTATTTAACAAGCAAATGTGATCGCAAATTTCTTCAACGCTTTCCATTCTATGGGTGCTGTAAAGAATGGTGGTTCCATTGTCTTTTAAAGTTCGTATTTCATTTTTTATGATTTCGGCATTTATAGGATCAAAGCCTGTAAACGGTTCATCCAAAATTAATAAGCGTGGGCGATGGAGTACGGTTATTATAAACTGAACTTTCTGCTGCATACCCTTGCTCAGTTCTTCTACCTTTTTGTTTTTCCAAAACTTTAAGTCAAATTTATGAAGCCAATGCTCGGTTCTAAGTTTGGCTTCGGCAGTTGATAATCCTTTGAGCTGTCCGAAATAAACCATTTGATCGCCTACTTTTTGTTTCTTGTATAAACCGCGCTCTTCGGGCAAATAACCAATGTTGTAAATATGCTTTGGATTGAGGAGTTGATTATCGAAACTTACAGTGCCTGTATCGAGAGTAGAAATTTGATTAATTATTCTGATGAGGGTGGTTTTGCCAGCACCATTTGGTCCGAGCAATCCATAAACACTGCCTTCGGGCACACTTAAACTCACATTTTGCAATGCGTTATGATTGTCATAAAATTTTGAAACATTGTTTATTTCGAGGAGGGCCATTTTTGATGATGGTTGAAGTGGTTGTAATGGTGAATGGTTGTAATGATGATTAGGTTGTAGTGGTGATTAGTTAGAATTGGTTAAAATGTGATTAGTTAGAAGTGGTTGAATTCATTACCAAAACTCCGACTGTAGCGAGGGGAACTCCATTGCACAAAATTTGGGATTTTAAATATGAGCAGTGAATATCAAACATTTTTTATCGAAGTAATAGCGAAAATATTGAAAAGGTCTTTCATCAAATTTACGATTGTATAAAAATTACAAATTAATCGTTAAAATCATCTTCAGCCATTTTCAAATCTCCAAATTCCCACATTTCCACATTTTCAAATTTTCAAATTTTCAAATTATTTAACCATCACATCAAAAACTTTAATCCCTTCGGCAAAGCCCTCCAATCGGTCGCCAATTTTAATTTTTCCGACCCCTTCGGGCGTGCCTGTAAAAAACAAATCTCCTATTTTAAGGGTAAAAAATTGGGAACTGTATTCTATAACTTTTTCGATGGGGAAAATCATGTTAGCGGTATTTCCTTTTTGTACCAAAACTCCGTTTTTTAATAAATGAAACGAAATATTATGAACATCAACATTCGTCAGAGGTAAAAAATCGCCGACGATGGCGCTATTGTCAAACGATTTGGAAATTTCCCATGGCAATCCTTTCGATTTTTGAATATCCTGTAAATCGCGGGCAGTAAAATCAATCCCTACGGTGAACTCGGCAAAATACTTATGGGCAAATTTGGCTTCAATATGGCGTCCTAGCTTTTTGATCTTAAAAACAATTTCGGTTTCGTAATGAATGTTCTCAGAAAAATTAGGGTGAAAAAACGGTTCGCCTTTTCGAAGAAGCGCCGAATCGGGTTTCATAAATAAAACAGGCGCTGTGGGCAGCGCATTATTGAGTTCCTTGGCATGCTCGGCATAATTGCGGCCAACACAGATTATTTTCATAGGGGCAAATGTAATTTGGAAATTTGGAAATTTGAAAATGTCTGACGAAAGAAAAATTAATTTGAAAAATTGGTAATTTGACAATTTGACAATGTCTGACGAAAAAAAAATTAATTTGAAAATTTGGTAATTTGACAATTTGACAATGTCTGACGAAAGAAAAATTAATTTGGAAATTTGGAAATTTGACAATGTCTGACGAAAGAAAAATTAAACTTAAATAATCTTGAAAAAAAAATTCTGCCTTTAAAATGCCCTTCATTTCCGAATCTTCAATTCTTCAAATTTTCAAATCGTCTTAACCAAATTCCCAAATCCACTACCTTTGCAGTCATGTTCGATCCTCATGTGGTAATTCAGGCATATACCCAAGGCTATTTTCCAATGGCACACCCCGATGAAGGAAACGAAATATTTTGGCATTTGCCCGAAATAAGAGGCATTATTCCTCTCGACGAACGATTTAAAATTAATAAAAACCTAGCAAGGCTTTATAGAAAAGGAGATTTTGAGCTCAAACAAAACTATGATTTTGAAAGCGTTATTCGCAATTGTTCGGGGCGCGACGATACCTGGATTTCGGAAGAAATAATTGACACCTACTGCCAATTGAATGAAATGGGGGTGGCCCATAGTTTTGAAACTTGGAAAGATGGAAAATTAATTGGAGGATTGTATGGATTAGCCATTGGCAAGGTATTTTTTGGCGAAAGTATGTTTCATAAGGTTACCGATGCGTCAAAAATTGCCTTGATTTTTTTGGTCGAAACCCTTCGCCATAAAAACTTTATGCTTTTAGATAGCCAATATCTTAACGACCACATAAAACAATTTGGAGCCTATGAAATAAATCATGACGAATATTTAAACTTATTGCATGAAGCCTTAGGCTAAAAACTTTTCTAAAGTTTGAAACTTTAGAAATATTATAAATGGTTATTTTTGAATCGTCATGTCTAAAAAGAAATTCCAACAGACCACCGCTCCTAATAAACCAATTTCGACCAATAAAATAAAAGGTCCAAAACTTAGCATTAAACAAAACCTTTACAATTTTTTATCGGCCAAAAAGAACTTTTTCATTATCGAACCGCTTCATTCCCTAAAAAATGAGGCGTATAATACATGTTGGTGGAACGGGCAACATCCATTCTACCGCTTTATTTTTGTAAGTTTAGTCGCTTTATCCTTCATTTTTTTACCCTATTTAAGCTTTGACTACGGTATTACTTGGGACGAATTTGAAGATATTGGGTACTTTAATGAAGTGTTGGCCTATTATACTTCGTTTGGCGAAGACAGACGTTGTTTGGATGTAGCAGGAACCTTAACAGGCCATGAGGTTAAAACAGCACTCTTGCCCCACCTTGTCAATTATGGACCATTTGTGAACCTAAGCAGCGCCTTTGCATTTAAATTTTTATCTCCATTTGGGCTTTATGAAACACGCCATATCGTAGTGGCCCTGTTTACGTGCATTGGGTTAATGTTTACAGGCCTCTTAGCCAAAAAAATGGGCAACTGGCAAACCGCAGTTTTGGCATTTTTATTTATGTTATTAACGCCAACTATTTTTGGCCACGGAATGAACAACCAAAAGGATATTCCTTTTTTGGCATTTTATATTGCTTCGCTTTACTTTATGGTTAAATTTTTAGAAGAAATGCCAACTCCAAGTCGAGGCACTTGGATAAAATTGGCCATAAGCATGGGTATTTTAATGAGTATTCGCGTAGGGGGCTTGCTTGTATTTGCCTATCTAATGTTGTTTACAGGCCTGCTTTTTTTATGGAATGTTTACACCAAAAAGCATGCTTTTGATGTTAAAAATATTTGGTTGTATTTTAAAAAAATCCTAAAACCATCGGCTTTGGGTTATGCTGTTGGGGTAATATTTTGGCCTGCAGCTATTCAAGATCCTCTCAAGCATCCTTTGGAGGCTTTGAAAAATTTCGAAAAATTTAGTTTGGTTCATATCTACGAAATTTTCGAAGGTAAAAAATATTACATGAAAGATTTTCCATGGTATTATGAACCAAAAAGCATGGCAATCACCATTCCACTTTTTGTGTTATTGGGGTTAGTATTAGCCATTACACTTTCGGCCATGCACTACAAAAAGATAAAGATATGGCCCATTGCACTTCTCCTTTTTGCAAGCGCTTTTCCTGTGTTTTATGTGATTTACAAACAATCGGCCTTATACAGCAGTTGGAGGCATTTACTGTTTATTTACCCAACACTGGTAGTTTTGGCTGCTATTGGCTGGCAAAAAACAGTTCAAATGGTTTCACTTAAATATTTGCGCTTGATTCCCCTCTGTGTTTTGTTGCTATTGGTTGGTAAAGTGGGCGCTTGGATGATAAAAAACCATCCCTATCAATATTTATACTATAACGAAATTGTTGGGGGCGTAAAGGGTGCTTATGGAAATTATGAAACCGACTATTGGTGCCAGAGTCCTAGAGCAGCCATTGAGTGGCTATTGGAACACGAAGATTTAAAAAACACTAAAAAGAGGATTTTTGTAGCCAGCAATAACGAAAGCCATAGCATGAGTTATTATGCCGAAAAACAAACCGACAGCCTTACCTTGGTTTGGACCCGCGATTTTGAATGGGACGAAAGTTATTGGGATTATGCCATCTTTACCAGCCGTACCCTTAGCCAATTGCAATTAACCAACGGTTATTTTCCTTTAAAAGGTACCATTCATAAAATTATGGTCGATGGGGTTCCAATTGCTACAATTGTAAAACGTGAAAATTTTGATTTTTACAAAGCACATAAGTATAAAAATAAAACCCTCCTGGATTCGGCTTTGATTTATTATCAAAAAGCCAGGCGCTACAATCCTTTAAACGAAGGACCATACCGCGAAATAGGCTACATAAAAATGGCACAAAATAAACTTAACGAGGCGTTACCCTATTTAAACAAATCCATTGCGCTGTGTCCCGAAAATTATTATGCCTATACTTACCTTGGCTATATTTATCAGCAGCGCAAAATGAATGATTCATCCGAATTTTGTTTTAAGAAAGCCATTGAATACAAAGAAAATATGAGCAATGCATGGGAGGGTCTTGGCAGCATTTATTTAGATAAAAATGATCCGATGGCAGCCAAACGAAATTTTATTCGTTCGGCCGAACTAGGCAATCAAGGGGTGTATTTATATTTTAATTTAGGAAAAACGTATGAATTGTTAAACTATCCCGATTCGGCCTTAATGTATTACAACGTAGCCACTCAAATTAATCCTAATTTTCCATATCCATACAAACAAATGGGCCTTATATTGCAAAAACAAAATAATCCGCAAGCACAGCAATACCTAGCAAAAGCAAGAGAATTAGGCCTGCCATAAGTGTAAAGGCCTTTTAATCTTTAATATCAAAAATAATTCATTCCTAAAATGGATTTGGATTAATTATTTAAAAAGTATTTCTTTACATAACTTTTTGAAGAATTAAAGCGTCTTAAACACAGCATGCGTTCAATTATAGGCATAATCCTCTTTGTTTTGTCGAGCATGTTTTCGTATGCAACCCACATTGTTGGTGGCGATTTTTATTATACCTATATGGGTGGTGATAAATATCAAATTACCATGAAATTATATATTGATTGCTACAAAGGCGATACAGGAGCCATCCGTAGAGACCAAACCGCGATAATTTATATTTTTGATGGCCAAACCAACCAACTAATTACCTCCCACGAAAAAGAAAGAACAGGGCCGATTCACTTAAACGGTGTGGCTTACAAATGTGTAAATAAACCGGGCAATGTATGTGTCGATCAATACAATTACACTTACGATCTTACCCTCCCAAAACGAAAAGGCGGATACATTATCTCCTTTCAGCGTTGTTGTCGCAACAATTCCATTCGCAATATTTATAACCCCGAATCAACAGGGGCCACCTATTGGGTGCATGTGCCCGATAGAGATTTGGTAGCTTCCGACAATAGCCCCATTTACCGAAAATTCCCTCCAATTTATATTTGCAAAGGCATTCCCTTGGTTTTTGATCATTCGGCTACCGATGCCGATGGCGATTCGTTGAGCTACGAATTGTACCAACCTTTTTTAGGCGCAACGCGTTCGTCGCCTAATCCAGGCAAAGATGGATCGGGCCCTAGTAGTCCACCTTTCAAAAATGTACTTTGGGCCAGTGGATATAGTACCGAAAATCAGATGCAGGGCAATCCAATTCTCGAAATTGATGAGGTAAGCGGCGAGCTTACCGTAACCCCCGACGATATCAATCAATTTGTATGTGGAGTGAAAGTAAAAGAGTGGCGATTTATGAACGACCAATGGGTGCTTATTGGCGAAACCCTGCGCGATTACCAGTTTAATGTAGTAGAATGCGATGCGGTTGCTGTAGCCAACTTTAAGCCACAGATTTGGTGTTCGGATACGGTGAAATTTTTGGATCGCAGCGTGGGGGCCAATTCTGTATCGTGGGTATTTGGCGATCCGGCTTCGGGATTCGAAAACAATGCAAGCCTTTTGCGCAATCCCATACACGTTTTTTCAAAAGGAGGCGATTTTAGTGTAAAACAAACAGCTTGGAACACTGCGTGCAATGATGAGTATACGCTTAAAGTTAAAGTTAGAACCAAAAAAGGTTTTGATATAGGAAAAGATAGAGTTCATTGTGTTCCATTCAAACAAGTTATTTCCGTTCCTTGGAATGATTTCACCTCTATATTATGGTCAACGGGTTCGAAGGCTGGATTTATTACCATTGATAAACCCGGCACTTATATGGTGGAAGCAAAATATGGCCTTTGTACCATACGCGATACCATAAACATTGGCTACGACCCTGTATCCTTTGTGTCGTTGGGGCGCGATTCTTTATATTGCGACAAGGTAGATGCAGTATTGGAAATTACCAAGCGATCGGCAAATACTAAAATAATGTGGAATACCGGAGATACCGCTGCCAAAATAAAGGCCATTAAGGAAGGAAAATACATTGCCTCGGTTTATAATAAAAACTGCTCGAAAAAAGATACAACCAACCTGGTTTTGGCCAAAATAACGCCCATACTCGGACCGGATATTTTCTTCTGCAATGAATTTTCGGCAACCTTAGATGCGGGTTTGCAAGCTGTTGGAACTACATACTTGTGGAATGAAGGGAGTACAAACCGAAGCTTTACTACCAATAAACCAGGCAAATATTGGGTAACCACTTCCTTATTGCATTGTTCGAAATCGGATACAATAAGCATCGAAAACTCAAAAGTTATTTTAGAACTTGGCCTCGATCAACACTTTTGCGATTCGGTTAGAATCACCCTAGATGCCGGGCCACCAAACCAAGGGGCCCTTACCACTTATAAATGGAGCAATGGCCAAACTACACAAACTGCTTTTATTAAAACGGATGGCAAGCATTGGGTAGTAAAATCTGACAACTATGGCTGTTTTAGTTCAGATAGCATTTCATTTAACATCACTATTTCGCCATCCATATCCATTGGAAAAGATACAATTATTTGCGTTAGAGCTCCCATTCTTTTAACTCCGGGAGGAAATTTTAACAGCTACATTTGGGAAAACGGGTTAACCGATAAATTGCGCTACGTTGAAGAAACAGGTAAATATACCGTAACCGTAAAGGACGAATCGGGCTGCATTGGCACTGCAAGCATTGAGGTTAAAACCGACCCTAACAAACTCCCCAATGTCATATTTATTCCTAATGCATTTACGCCAAACGGCGATGGGTTAAACGAGGTATTCCCGTTTGAAATGCCCAATACGTATACCGATTACAACTTAAAAATATTTACGCGTTGGGGTGAAAAAATTTACGACTATGCCTATACCCAAAAACCATGGGATGGTATAACTCAAAAACAACCCGACCAATTGGACGCATACATTTGGGTTGCCTATTACAAAGGCTGCGATGGCAACCAACATGTTGAAAAAGGAACCGTTACAGTAGTGCGTTAATTTTTAATTATCAGCAAATCGAAGATGCAAAATTTTAAAGTTCCTATTAAGTATTTTGGTTTTCTATTTGTATGGTTTTCTATTAATATACTAATTTCAGGGTGTTCTAAAGAGGGCGTTTGTCAAAATTCGAAAAAGGCCGAATTTGTTAATTTAACAGGTCTTGATGGGTGTGGTTTTGTTATTAAACTCAATAATGGAGACCAACTCGAGCCCGTAAACCTATCCGAATTTAATATCAAGCCTCACGATGGAATGAAAATTTGGGTTGAATATCATGAGGTGGCGGCTGGAAGTATTTGCATGGTTGCCCCCACGGTTGAAATTCATTGCCTTAAGGAAAGATAAGGATTTAGATATAAAACCTTGCATCCATATATTTGTGAATTAGGAATGCGGTTTTGCAAGATTTTTGAAATAGCTTTTTAGGGCCTTTGAGAATGAGATGTTGAAATAAAACCTAATTACTTCTCAATAAATACGGTTTCGTTTTTTTTAATTAGTTTTCCTTTATGAATGAACGAAACCACATCAATTCTTACATTAGGGTCATCTTTATGGCATTCGTCATCCACCTCCTTCTTCGATTTTAAAACAATTAAATTTCTAAGAGTGTCTCTGCCGCTCCCCCAGTCAAATACCAAATCACAAGCATTAAAATAACTTTCATAATGTCCATAACGGTTCTTCATGTCTTTGTCCGTAATTTGAATTTTTGTGCTCTTAATTTCATTAGTAAAAACAATATTTATAAGACTGAAGGTGTCCCTCTTAACCTTAACATTCGTATCAATTCGATACACCAAAGTGTTGTGTAACTCGCTTATACTAAAATTATTAAATTCAATGGGTATCCTTAAAATCTCACCGACTATTAGTGATAAATCACAATGTCTTTTACACCCATAAAAC
>CAMDXE010000064.1 GCA_945878925.1 Chitinophaga pinensis | reverse complement strand
CACAAAAATATAACTCTTGAAGCATTAAATTTAAGACTTAAAAATACTTTAGCTTCAACTTTAGGAATGGAAGTGGTTGAATTTGGCCTTGAACACCTCGTTATGAAAATGCCTGTAGATCATCGAACTATTCAGCCTATGGGTGTGTTAAATGGCGGAGCCAGCTTAGCCTTGGCCGAAACCGTTGGGAGCTTAGCCGCAAATTTGACCCTTGACGAAACTAAAGTTTGCATGGGTTTAGATATTAATGCCAATCATATAAAATCGGCAAGTACTGGATTTGTATTGGGCAAAGCTGTTCCTTTGCATATTGGAAGCCGCACACAAGTATGGGAAATAAAAATAAGCGATCAACAACACCATTTGATTTGTATAGCAAGGCTTACCCTTTTCGTAATCGATAAGCCAAACTAAGATGACGAATATCCCATTCCTTTTTTGGAAAGACCCAAGAGAGAAAAATATATTTACCATTCTGAACCCCGAAGTTTCAAAAATTAAGGAGCCTGATATATCAGAAGAAGGCTTCCTATTGTTTCCATTCCAAAGAAACGAAGCTGGATTTAAGTTTAAAGGTAGCATCACCCAAGTTGCAAAATTAGATATCCAATTTCAAATGATTCATCCGAATCAGACAGCTCATTCAAATCCTCCAGATTCATACAAAACACTAGTAAACCAAGCCATTGATAAAATCGAAAAAGGGTTTATGCAAAAAGTGGTTTTGGCCCGTTCAAGCACCCAAGGTCTTGATGCTTCATTCGATATAAGCCATTATTTCGAAGACCTTTGCATTTTGCATCCCAATGCTTTGGTGTATTGTTTAAGCTTGGATCAAGACATTTGGATTGGGGCTACACCCGAGATTTATATCCAAAAACAAAACGAAACTTATATAACTCATGCCTTAGCTGGCACTGTTGAACAATCCTTTAAAATTCCTTTTGGGGCAAAAGAAATCGAAGAGCACGATTTGGTAAAAAATTACATTGTTGATGTGCTTACAAAAAATAAGGTGAGTCATTTAAAAGTTTCAAACAGCACCGAATTAATAACCGGAAAATTAAAGCACCTTATTAATGAAATAAGGTTTTGTTCACCCGATATTTTAAAGATAATAAAGGAGCTTCATCCAACGCCTGCCGTTTGTGGTACGCCTTTTCAAGAAAGTTACGATTACATTATTCGTCACGAAAACCTTAATAGAGAATTTTACTCCGGATTTTTAGGACCAATTTATAATCCACAAAATTTTTCGTTTTGGGTAAATTTAAGATGTGCCAAAATTTGCAATCCTTTAATTACGTTTTTTGCAGGGGCAGGTATTGTTCGCAACAGTAAGGCCAACGACGAATGGCAAGAAACAGAGCATAAAATGAACGCCCTTCGCGAATGTTTATAAATGGCTGCTAATTAAAAGTGCGGTTGCTATTAATTCTTCGCTGCTTGGGTTCATCTTCTTTTTTGAAAAATCAATATCCGAAACATTTTCAATGGGTATAAGATGTATATGTGCATGAGGCACTTCGAGGCCAATTACCACTATTCCAATTTTTTTGCATGCTATGGCTTTTTCCATAGCCTTGGCTATGACTTGTGCAAATACATTTAACGCAGCTAATTCTGAAGGCGAAAGATCAAAAATATTGTCAACTTCACGCTTTGGTATAACCAATACATGCCCTTTTTTTAAAGGCATAATATCCAAAAATGCTAAATGATTAGAATCTTCGGCAACTTTATGGCATGGTATTTGGCCCTCAATGATTTTGGTAAATAGGGTTGACATTTATATTAATCGTTTTGAGATTATTAATATTCGATGCTCTCAATATTTTTTAAGCATGTGAAATATCTAAAATTTCGAAATTTATGATTCCTGCAGGCACAATAACTTCCACATTATCCCCGATTTTTTTACCCATTAATCCTCCTCCAATGGGCGATTTAACGGATATCTTACCGGCTTTCAAATCGGCTTCCTTTTCCGAAACGATGGTATAATGCAAGGTTAAGTTTGTCTTTTTATTCATCACCGTTACCTTTGTCAAAATCCCTACTTTACTCAAATCCACTTTCGTTTCGTCCAATATTCGGCTGTCGCCTAAAATTGTTTTTAGTTTCGAAATTTTCATTTCCAACATACCCTGCGCTTCCTTGGCGGCATCGTATTCGGCATTTTCCGACAAATCGCCTTTTTCTTTTGCTTCGGCAATTTGCCCACTTATGCGTCGTCGTTCTACTTTTTCAAGTTGCTCAATTTCCTTAACCAAGGCTTCGTACCCCTCTTTGGTCATATAATTTACTGCCATTCGCTCTGATTTTTAAAGATGATAAAAATAATAAAGTTGCATCAAATTTGACGTTGATGCAACTCTACAAATATAATTTGTTCCTAATAAATTTTATACCCTTTGCTTCGCTAAATTTATTAATCTTTAGTGTCGCCTAATCCCATCTTTAAACCAATGGAATGGGTGCCCGAGAAAGGTCGAGTATCGCGATAAGAATAGTCTAATGCAAAACGGCCCCCATCTTTGCCAAATGGCAATTCAAAAGTAATGCCTCCCATAAAACCAGTGCTTGTAGTTCGTCGGGTGTCATAATTCATAATACCATCTTCATAAGCAAAGCCTGCTCTAACCATAAACATTTCTTTGTAGATATATTCGGTACCAAAGGTTAATTGGTTAAGCGAAAATGCATTGTATGTAAAATTGCTCGACACACTTAGTTTATGAAATTCGGTACTTCCATTATTATCAAGTATTATATCGTAGGCTCCGCCAATATTGATCAAGGCTGGTACGTTATATTTTGCAATACGCTGATTAACGGTTGCTTCTTGATTGTCTTTTGGGTTTAATCGTTTAATGGAAATACCATCGCCTGCATATTTTACATCGGGGCCAATGTTTTTGATAGATACTCCAAAATGGGTATCGTCGGCCGATTTCCAACTCGTTTTATATTGAATTCCAGCATCAATGGCTACACCTTGTGCTTTCAAATTGGAGGCACTTTCCGAATATACTCTCAACAAAACTCCCCCAGTAATACGCTCGGTAAATTTGCGACCGTAGCCTAAACCTATATTGGTTAGCCTTGGCGAATAGGTACCCAATCCACCATTTGGCTGATTTACGGTTGTAATGGGTATTTCACCTAAATCAATCGAACTGATGGATAAGCCTATGGCATTGTCGTTGCCTAAATTGTGGGCAAACCCAAAATTGCTGATGTTGATACCCGATCCTGACAACCAAGAGGTGCGCGCAAATGAAATATCAGTTTTAGGAATATTTACTAAACCACCAATATTCATATACATCGATTCAATCCCTTTTACATAACTTTGGTAGGCCCATCCTATACCGGATGTGCGCGCCCAACCATTGGTAACCAATTGGGTTGCACTGGCTTGGCCTCCTCTATCCGGATTTCCTGCTTGTGCCGTTAGGCCCATACACCCTAAACTTATAATAAATAATATTTTTGCTTTGCGCATACTTTTATTTTTTAAACTCTGAATTTTGCAAATTGATGATTTCATTTTTAGCAATTCGTGTTTTATTAAAATGAATCTAAATCTAATTCACG
This sequence comes from Chitinophaga pinensis, assembly GCA_945878925.1. Lineage (GTDB taxonomy): Bacteria > Bacteroidota > Bacteroidia > NS11-12g > UBA9320 > JABWCE01. The sequence continues at coordinate 8,620 of CAMDXE010000064.1, read as the reverse complement.
CATAACACCCATCCACTTTATTACTTTTTCGCCCAAACCAGGTGCGTTTACATGTATTATATACACCCCGCTGGCAATTGGCACTTTGGCATCGTTTTTCATATCCCAAATTAAATCAGTTCCTTCATCATCCTTTTTAATACGTCGCACCAAAGTTCCGTCAATGGTATAAATTGAAATATCACATCGAATGGGTAAATTAATTAGTTTCACTCTATTTTCGATAGAGTTGTTTTCATAATCAGAGTATGCATAATACGGATTGGGAACGATGTTGACTAGGTCGAGTGCTTTGGTTCCATGCTCAGGCGATTTTTCGGTAAACACTTCGGTTGTATTAAAGGTATACCTCGGGTTATCGCTATTTGCTGAAGTGGCCATGGTTTTGAAAAAACGGTATGGTTTTTTAACCCTTACTTTAAATCGCACAATAGTTTCGGGCACAGGCATTCCTTCTTTTTCCTTCATTTTATAACCGGGGGCCAAGTAGGCAGGAATAGCATACATGCATTGAAACATTACCTTATTAATGGCTAAGCCTCGGGCAGTTTCGGTAGTGGTATTGTCGATGGTTTTTAGGATGTCGTAATATGCTTGACCTTCGTCATAATTTGGCAAAAATGGTTGAGCCGAACCTACACCTTGATACGAACCCATTACATAAATATAATGTCGTCCACCATTGGCCAATATTCCTGTTCCGCCGTTGGCATAAAATCCACCTTCCGAGGTTGGGTTCCATTTCATATCGCGGCCGTTATTTGAGTATTGTCGTGAGTCTTCGCCAAAAATTATGTTCAAGCGTTCGCCAGTTTCTACATTTATGGCATAGCCTGGAAACCAGCTTCTGCCAGTTTCGCCAGCTATTTCTTTTCCTTCTTTATCGATGGAGGCATGGGCACGTAAATTGAATTTTTTATTTGAGCCTTCACTCAACACCGCATCATCGCTCATTTCGAGCACGCAAGCTCGGGTCCATTTCGATTTATCGGGCGTGATAACCAATTCGATACCCGATAAGTGATTTAAGCCCCAAGTGCTGTTAATAGGTGTTCCGTCAAATGCCACGCCTTGAATAGTTGTAGTGCCATATTTAGCTCCTGGGCTGCTGATAAAACGTGAGGCTAAACGGTAAGGTGCAACGCGTCCTACCCACAGTTTTTCATAATTATCAAAGGGGTCCATGGCTTCGCCATTAATGGCATAGTCATGTTCGGTAGGATCGCTAAATGAATTACCTTTTCCATTTACTCCGGCATGTATCCAATTATAAAATGGATTGCCATCAATATCGGGCATGGCTGTCAACCATTCTTTGCCCTTTTCGGCAAATAGTACATCGCAGCTCAAAGCTCCGTTGGTTTCGTCGAGCAATGGGCTTCCGGGATCAAATACCTGATTGATTGTCACGGCCATTCCCCAATCTATTGGATTTTTCTTATTATAAAAATTTGATGCTTTTAAGGTGGCTAATTGTTCGTTGTTTATATTAATCATATACTCCGAAAACAAGGTATCGGGTATTCCACCTGGATTTTGTTTAATCATTATCCATTTGGTAAGCCTTGGGTTTACTCCTTTTTCACGGGTTCGAACATTGGTGGGTATCGAATCGGTTTCGATTAATACAACCTCAAAATCGCCTTTTGGCACTTTCAGTGGATCGACAATGGATATTTTAACAGGCCCCTGTCCTACTTCATAAACTGGATTATTTATTTTGTAGGGTGGGTTGCTAATAATTTCGTTTTCGCTACTGCTGGTAAGGTCAATAATATTTCCACCATTTCCACTGCCTTCAATACGTTTAATTCGCGGACCCACACCATAGCCCCCATTAACCTTGGCTCCGCCAAAACGAGGTTCGGTATTGCGAGGCGATGCTACTAAATTTTCAACTTCGCCTAAAAGGTATTGATCTTCGCTGCTAGTGGGGTCGGCAGCGTAAGGGAATATCATGTAATAATAGGTCTTAAAATTTACCAGCGATTTATTTGATCCTGTTGCAAAGGCATCTTCAGTAATCGAAAGCGAATGTACCAATCCTTTGTTGGGCGACTCAATCATTAATTTTGGTAAGCGTTGGCCTAAGCTTGCATCATAGGGTTTGTTTACCAAACGCGTGATGCTGTTTTTTAAATCGAATGTAGCAATTTCTCTCACTTTATCAATATCTTCTAAATCGCCAGTACCTACCGTTCCGTCTTTGGCTTGGTAGATTCTATAGCCTTCAAATTTATATTGTTGGGTTTTCCCATTTTCGTCCAATACATTTTTAGCAAAGGTTTCAATTCGCTTGGTATCGCCAATCATAAAAATAAGTTCGTCGTCTAATTCCTGAATTTCCGTCACCGTCTTTTTAGGTCCAATGAGTGGTACAAAACAATTATTAAACAAAGTTTGTGCCTTGTCGCTGGCCAATTTCAATAAGGCCAAAGACCCCTCGGCTCCACCTGTACTAGCACGCGCCCATACCACTCCAACAGTAAGTTTATTTACAGCACCTGCTTTTAAAGTAAATGGTCCACTGGTTTGCAATAAGCGCCTATCCCCCGGTGGGTTTCCAGCTGCGCGTTCGTTCCAATTGCCGGTAATACTCGGATCGGTATCGAAAGGAAAAAGATAGTTAGTACAATTGGTACCTGTTCTACCGCTTTTATTATCGGATGTCATACACTGTCCATTTTTCCAACGGCCAGTTAAATAATAGTAATAATGAATGGGGCGCTCAGGATTGCCATAAATAGTAAAATCGTTATCGTAATAAACAAACTTACTCATGCCTAATTCATAAGTAGTATCCCGTCCGTTTAAAAGTGTATCTTTTTTGGGCCCTTCAAAAAAATCGATGCCCACCGTTGGTGGATTTAAGCCGTAACCTAAAATACCTTCATCGTTGTCGTCGCCGTTATAACAAAAACCAAGACTGCGTTTTACATCGCAACCTACATAATCATCTTTATAGTTTCCCAAATCGGCATCAACCCATTCGCCAAAATAAGTATCGTATAATGTGCTGGCCCCTCGGTTAATAATTCGAGTGGTATAAAATGTCATGTTGTTAATTTCATCGTTCGATGCATAGGCAAACGCCATAGTGTGCAATTCTAAGCCAATGGGCACAGCACCCGATTCGGCATGCGTATTTCCCTTGTCGTTGTAAACAAAATAAAGCATTTCGTGTGGTTGCGATTCAGGCGAATTGTCATTGGGGTCGCTTAATTTTTTACCGCGACACTCGTTTTGCAATACAGGATAATCGCCGCCTAATGGATCGTATCTTCCATTATTATTGGCATCAAAATATGGAGCCATTGCCGGAGCATTAATGGTTGAGTTGCCTGGCCATCCCGCAATATTTTCGGAAAGCGACGGCGTGCCATTTACAATATTGGTATAATGTTCAATTATTTCGTCTTTGGTAATTTTATAAATATTATCCCATAATTTACAAGTTACCTCATCGGTATTGGCCTGATTATCTAATGGACCTGGCCAAAAATCGGAACCCCCTTGTCGATAAGTCATGGCAGCTAGTTTTAAACTTCCTGTACCGTTTTCTCCATCATAACCGCCTATCCAAATAGCGCCCGAAAACAAGGAGTGTTTTCGCACCGAATTTACATTAATGGCAATTTTAGGAATTTCATATTTCGGATTGGAAAGATCCCACCACATATCGCCTCCATTTTGAATTTTGGTTCGAACATTATTCACATCCAAGTCGGCACTAGCTGTTGCCGGCTCACAAGAAGCGGCGTGTTTCATCAGTTTGTGCGACGAAGTCTTATTCACTAACTTTTGACCTTCGTTTTCTCTTGCCATCGTTGAGCTGGCAAGTCCGCAGGCTAAAAATAATACCAGGATAAATTTTATATTTTTGGTCATATTATTATCTTTTATAAAACAAATATTTTGATTTGATTTTTTTATCGCTTTTTAATTAAAGTTGAAACCTAACCCCAATTCTAATAGTACGTGGGGCTGAATAGTTAAAAGGATTGTTCACACTTATATTATACAAATCAATAAACGATTGCTGTCTGGCTTGTAATGAAATTTTTTGTTGTCCTTCGGGTGAACTTAAATAACCATCGTCATTTGGTAATCCCGAAAACGCATAAACGCCTTGTATAATTCTGCTGTTAAACAAGTTTTGAGCCCAAAGGAAAACGGTCATGCCGGTAATGTTGATTCTATCTTCTTTAGCTCGTTTTTTCTTAAACTCGAAGGAGCGGCTAAGGTTAACATCGGCTTTAAATTGCCAAGGCATACGCGAACCATATGGGTTTCCTTTAATTTGACTACGAGTTACCGTACCTAATCCTGATTGTGCGGTAGCGGTTGGACTTAAATTAGCAGTATATGGAGCGCCTGAACGTGCCAATACTATAAAGCTTGCTTCTGATCGTTCAAAAACTCGTTTTCCAAACCAAATTGGGCCTTTATAAGCTTTACCACCTTCGTAACCGTAGGTAAATGTGGTATTAAAATTATGGCGATAATCCACATCTAATGGATATAGGGATCTCAAGTTGGGTTGATTGGCTTGTATCAAGGCCGATTGAGCATTGATGTTTGAGCCTGTTCCATCAGCAAAAAGTAAGGTGTAATTGGCCGACATTTGGAAACTTTTCACACCGCGGTATTGATATTCGACACGGAAAGCTTTATTCGTTGAAAAATCAATATTGGCATAACTAGTATAGGCTATTGGATAGGCTTGATTGTATCGATATTGCCCAAAATCGTTTCGAACTTCGGAGTACGACATAATTAAACTAATGGCCGAAACATTGCTAAGCTTTTGTTTATATCCCAACTCATACATAGTTTTTATACGTGGTTTTAAAGCTGCGTTTGGCAAAAATCCACCTTGATTTGACTGCAAAAAGTAGTAAGAACTAATGGGCGTAAAGGTTGCTCCATCCGAAGGTCTTTGAGTTAATACATCGTAATTGGCAAAAAACAGGGCTTCTTTGTTTATGGGAAATGAAAACCAAACTCGGGGCAATACATTTACTTGTGGTTCGTAATCTTTGAAAGCTTCTTTAACTATGTCCTTATTTTTTTCGTCGAATAAATAAGGCTGAATGAGATTGCTAGCCGTTTGTTGAGCTAAAATGTCGGGATTTGGCACTTCAACCCCTTGTGCATCAAACCATGTATTGTTTTTTCGATACCCTAATACTTTGGTTGGGTTTTTGGCATTGTTAACATAAATAGCATATTCGTCGCCAATATTATCGGGATGGTTAATTTTCAATCCGTTTAATTCCGATACCTCACCTACGGTTTTGATTGGATATAATGAATAAGGGTCTTTTAGGGTTGGCTGATTGGCATCGTAGCGTTCAATTCGCACTCCAATTCTAAAAATCATGTCTTTTACCGCAAATTTATCTTGCAACCAGGCAGCACTATATATTGGCGCGAATGATCCTACACTTCGTAATTCTTTATTGGTTAAAAAATCATTGATACCAAAGCGCTTTCGGGTTCGGTTGCCTAAATAATCGTAGCCATAGTAGCTAACGTATTGGTTGTTTTTATTATTTAAGTCGTCGGCACTAAACAAACTCAGGTCTAAATCTTCGGGCGACAAGGAGTTGATGTCGATATACGAAGTTTCATTATATTTATTTCCATAGGCATCTACTCGTCCGTCGGCAATCAATTTTGCTCTTAAATTTTTGTCAAAAGTAGATTGCTGGTCTTTGTCGACGCGAATATTATACTTTACAGTATCCAAAAAACGACCTTGATCATCGAATGAATGAATACTATTTAAAATGTATTCGTTTTGCTTTACTTGATCTAAACTGGCAATATGGCTATTGGCCAACTGTGGCATTAAAATCCAAAGGCTATTGGCACTTAACCCATACGAACTTAAAATATTTTGCTCGTAAGTCATACCGAACTGAAAATCGTGTTTATTTTCTTTTTTCTTTCCTGTATTAATAGATGCTTCGCCAATGGCATAAGCCGAAAATCGCTCTTGTTGGCTTTTGCTGTATCCGGCAATTAAGGTTCCTGGATTGTACCATAGCGAATAGGTACTTGGCACATTATAGCCGTTAAGCAAACCGTTGAACGTTGCAATCATTCCATCGCTTAATGCGCCACGTAAGCCAAAACTCTTAAAATAATCGTAGGCGTTTTCGGTATATTTACTTCGCAATACATTCTTATCACTGGCCTCATACGTAATCATGCTATCGGCAAAACCTGTTAATTCATAATAGCCTTGGCGAACTACGGTATCGCTTTTACCGTTTCTATTGATTATATATTTCTGAATTTCATTTTTTCGGGTATATACTGGTGCTCGGTAATGTGTAAATTTACCAATATAGCCATAATCAAATACATTATCGCCATGGGTATTGTGTTGGCTTTTGCCAATACTTGTTTGGTAATCGGCTCTTATGGAATAGAACGCATCCGAAACCAAGGCTTTTTTTGCCCCCTTCTCACGTTTTTCGCTGCTTTGGTAGCCTATTTTTTGAGTATATCGTAAATAGGTACGATAGGTTTGATTGGTTCCTTTTGAGTATTCATCGAAATTTAAGAGCGATGAAGCGTATCCGTATCCTCTCGATTGTTGCATACTGCCACTTCCATACAATGTTAATACAGAATTTTTGGATGGTGTGTATTCAAATTTTGCGTTAACAACCCCTAAATAAAAAGGAACATTTTGTCGTGCTCTTTGCAATACCATATCATCTTTAGTTAAAAAAGATGAGGTTGTAATAAATCCCCCATCTGGATTGGCCGACAATGGGTTTTCTTTGATATTTTCCAATACATCATCTTTTACAGTCCATGATCCTAAAACGGTTGGGCTGGCATCTTTTTGGTATTCTAAATGCCCCGATATATTGTAACCAAACAAAACACGTTCCTTGGCTCCTCCCCCTTTATTCGCAATTTTCAATGGTCCCGAATAGGCCATTTCTAGGGTATTATAATGCCATTTATCAAATAAGCTGGACGTTATATATTCATAATATTGCGAACGATTTCGGCTTGGGCCTTTGGTGGTAATGTTTATAGCTCCCCCTGTAAGGTCGCCAAACATGGCAGGAACGCCACTTGCAATTAAATCAATTTGCTCCTGGCCAATAGTTGGCATTGCTGAGCTACCAATAACAGGCACCCCGTCGATAAATAATCGGGTACCATCGGTTCGACTTCCTAAAAAAGAAATTCCACCACCCGACGAATTGGTTGCCGAAGAGGTACTAGTAATGGCACCTATTCCGCGTTGTGGTAATTTTAAAATATCTTTGGAGCCAATCGTTTTTTTATTGGCATCTTTTTCCATGATTTCTCGGCCAAACACTACTACTTGCCCAAGATCAACACCATCTTCACCCATGGTTTCCATTTCAATATTCACAAACTTTATCGAGCCGCTGGTTATGTTAATGTTGGTGGCTTTATATTTTTTGTAGCCAACTAAAATAACCTCCATTTCATATTCTCCAGGGTCGAGGGTTTTGATATTATAATTTCCTATATCGTCGGACGATCCGGCCCCTTTTTGAATGCCCTCCTTTTTTAATACTACGGTGGCAAATTCAAGAGCCGATCGCGTGGTTTTATCCGTTACTGTTCCTCTAATTTCTCCATAGTTCGACTGCGAATAAGCCCAACTGCTCGCCAAGAAAATTGCTAAAACGCTTAAGTAATGTTTTAAACTCATAATTTTTTGTCTTTAATCTTTATATTTAACAAGTGTTTAACGTTTTTTATACCAAACTTCAATAATTGCTTATTTTCACTACATTATCAAGTGAATTTTTTTCTATTAATTTATTTTTACTTTTTAATACTTCTTCTTCTTTTTTAGGTTCAATTCCTATTATTAATTCGATTTATGATTTTGAATTAAACCTTAAAATTTTACACGTTTATGGGCTTAATTTTTTCTAATCCTATTGGATAATATTCATGAAGTTTTTTGGCAAGGTTTATTGAGATTTTTTCATACGATTGATGGGTCCAACCTCCAATATGTGGCGTCAATAATACATTTGCAAAAGCTCTCAATTGATCTAATTCTTTTAACTCCTTGGCATTTAAATTACTTAAACGCTCGTTGGGCAAAACATCGGCCCCAAAGCCCATAATTTTTTTAGTTTCAATGGCTTCTATTATATGCTCAATATTTACAATTCGGCCCCGCGAAAGATTTAAAAGCCTTAGGGGTTTTGAAAATTGATTAATGTAGTGGCTATTTACCATATTTACGGTTTCTTCGGTAAGTGGAATATGCAACGATACGATATCGGCCTCCGAAAAAATCTCGTTCATATCGGCCTCTTTTACACCTGCATATCCAAACCCTGATTTGTATTTATCGTAGGCCAAAATTTGAACCCCAAAACCGCTTAACAATTTGGCAAACCGACTTCCTGTATGCCCAAACCCTACTATTCCAACTGTTTTTCCTTCTAATTCATCGCCTCTATTGGCTTCTCTATTCCAAGTTCCATTTCGAATTTCGCGATCGGCTTTACCAATATTTGCCATGAGATTAAGCAACATGCCAAGGGTTTGTTCGGCCACTGCTTGAGCATTGGATTCGGCGGTGTTAAAAAATAAAATA
>CAMDXE010000063.1 GCA_945878925.1 Chitinophaga pinensis | reverse complement strand
TTATTTTAGATTACAGTTCGCTTAATAATTACAAAGGACCTGTGTTTCAAAGACTTGATTTGGGTTGCATTTTAGAGCGCGACAATCGAAATAGAATTTTAGAACAACAAGCATTCTTTACGCTTTATAATGCATTATTGGCCAAAAATCCAATTAAAATATATGCGGAATATGCCGCAAACAATTCTATTCCGGGAGCAGGTGTATATAAACTGAAAAAAATATCTGTTCCATTTTTTATTCCAGGTGTCACTTATCTTGTTAGATTTTAAACAAAATGATTAAAAGATTATTGATTATAACGATGCTTCCACTAATGCTAATGGCATGCGAAGAGGAAATACCAAGCGATTCATTAACACCCTACAGCGAAAAATTGGTTATAAACGAATATTTCAATACCAATGAACCATTTTCGATACAGGTATCGGTAAGTAAGGATGCGTATAAAGAGCCCAACCCATTTCTTCTTGATTCAACCCAAGTGAAGGTTATTTTGAAGGAAAACAATATTCCTATGGCCCTTTCTTACAATGCCTTTGATAAAACATTCAATACAACTAAAAAACCAATGGCAGGCAAAACCTATGCTCTTACCGTATCGTCAAGCAAATACACAACCGTTAGTGCAAATGGAATAATTCCCAACAATATACCTAGCAAAAATGCAAGTTTTATCGAGAATGGAGGGATAGACCAAATGGGTAACAAGTCGGATTTATTAAAACTTACCTTCAAAGACGATCCCAATACCAAAGATTATTATAAACTTAACTTTTATTATTACAGCGAATTGCTTCAAATGTTCAATCCTTATGATTTTGAGCTGAACGATATTCTTTTGGCCATAAATACAATAAAAACACGAGATGGTGGATTTTTATTTAGCGACGAATCCTTTAAAGGTGAAGAAAAAACACTTACGTCGGTACCGCCATTTGGTATTGTAGCTGGCAATACCGGAGCCAAATACCTCATCCAAATTCAACGCCTCAATGATGATTTTTGGAAATACACTACCACCTTAGAACAATACCGTGGAGGCCTAAATGGAGGAAGTACAAGTTCTAATTTATTTGGAGGAGCTGTAGTGGTCTATTCAAATATTACAAACGGACTTGGCATCTTTGCAGGTTCCAATGTTCAAAGCGATACTTTAAAATAAGTTAGGCAGGCTTTTTTGCAAGTACACTGTTCTTGTAACCATATATAAAGTAGATAATTAATCCAATAGCCAACCAAGCCATAAACCAAGCCCAATTGCTTTTGCTCATACCCGTAAGCAGGTATAAACACGTGGCTACACCCAACAAGGGTATCAACGAATAGTTTTTAATAAAGGCGAGCACGCTTAATGTCATGCAAATTATCCAAAACAGTATATGCGAAATTTTGGGGGTTGCCAAATCCATAAAGGAGGCTTTTAAATTAATATAATCGGCGTTTTTTGTAAAATCAAATGATGTTATTTCTGTAAAATAGCTAGGGTTGATGAAATAAAAACCGGAGAGCGTTGATAGGATGATCATTGGAAAAATATATTTTCCATTAATATAGGGCATGCTAAATCTGCCTTTTGCTTTTGGCCGGCGAGGCAATAGTAAAACCCCTCCACATACCAATACAAAAGCAAAGAGAGTAGCAATGCTTGTAAAATCTAAAACAAAGGTTTTGTCGGTAAAGAAAATAGGTATTCCTACTACAAAACCTGTAATAACAGTGGCATAAGATGGCGTTTTAAATTTAGGATGAATGGTCTGAAATTTTTTGGGCATCAACCCATCCCTGCTCATACTCATCCAAATGCGTGGCTGCCCCATTTGAAAAACTAGGAGCACACTTGTCATAGCTATAATTGCACAAACCGCCACCAAGAGTTGCATCCATCCAATGTTTAAATTTTGTGGTTCGAAAATAAAAGCTAATGGATCGCCAACGCCATCAAAATGAGTATAATTTACAGCACCTGTTAACACTAGCGTTAATAAAATATAAATTACAGTACAAAGAATTAAGGAGTAAATCATGCCTCGAGGTAAATCGCGCTGTGGATTTTTACTTTCTTCGGCCAATACACTCACCGCATCAAAGCCTATATAGGCAAAAAACACGCCGCTTACAGCCAACATAACTCCTCCAAATCCATTTGGCATAAACGATTTAAGACCTTCCTGATTGACAGGAGTCCAATTATACATTAAGCCTTTCGAAAAAATTAAATACCCTCCAACACAAATGACTAACCCAACTATTATAAGCTTTAACAAAACCATTGCATTGCTAAAATTTCGGCTTTCCTTGGTTCCAATATAAACCAAGGTAGTGATTAAAATGTTTATTAACACTGCAGGCAGGTCGAATATCAATTTAAAATTACCGAGTAGGGGAGCGGTTTGCCAAGCCGAAAGGAGTTCTTTATTGCTTGCTCCATTTTCGAATGCTTTTTTGGCTTCTAAATAACTGCAGGTTAAATAATCAGGAATATTAATATTTAGTGTGTGCATAAGCGAAGTAGCGTAATCGCTCCAACTAAAGGCCACATAAATATTACCAATAGAATATTCCATAATAAGAGCCCAACCTATTATCCAGGCAAACAATTCACCAAAACTAGCATAGGCATAGGTATAAGCACTTCCAGCTATTGGTATACGGCTGGCAAATTCGGCATAACAATAGGCGGTAAACGCACAGGCTATACCCGTTAAGATAAATAAGAAAACAACCCCTGGCCCTCCACTAAAAACTGCTCCCCCCAAACTGCTAAAACTTCCAGCACCTATGATGGCTGCTATACCAAAAAATGTCAAATCACGCACACTTAGAACACGTTTCATTGAGCTTGGATTTTGGTCAGAAGATTCGGAATAGGAGGCCAGGGTTGAATTCTGATCCGACAATGGAAAAGATTTCTTTCTTAAAATTGTTTTTAAGTTCATATAGTTGGCCTCAAACCTACATTTTTTTTGGCACACGAGTTGGCCAAAATGGAAATATTTATAGGGTAATAAAAACGATAATAGCCATAAAAAAAGCCCCTTGATAGGAGCTTTTTTTATCTATTTGGTTAAGTGCTTATACAGCAACCTGTCCTAATTCTTTTAAAAAACGATGATGAACCAAAAAAGCCTTTAAAAATGAAGGTTGAGTAAAATATGGAATACCGTACTCTTTGGCCGTTTCCTTTACTATTTTTGATATTTTGCGATAGTGTAAATGACAAATTCCAGGAAACAAATGGTGCTCTACCTGAAAGTTTAAGCCCCCTGCAAACCAATTTAAAAAGTTACTTTTTTCGCCAAAGTTTGAAGTGGTAAGTATCTGATGAACAGCCCAAGCATTTTCAATGGTATCTTTTTCATTGGGTTTCGGAAATTTGGTTTCTTGCATAACATGGGCTAACTGAAAAATGAAGGCCAAAATCCATCCTGCAATAAATTGCACAGTGCAAAAACCAATAGCAGCCTGCCACCACGTAATATCTAACAAGTACATGGGCAAGAATACCATATAAAAATAGTAGAATACTTTACTAATAATCATAATCGTAAATTCTTTGCGTTTGGTTGTGTTAAATTTTTGCAAAAAATCTTGATCCGAGTAACGCTTCATTTGTTTAAAATCTTTAGTAGTTACCCAAAGCATCGTCATTAATCCATAAAGCAACCAAGCATAATAATGCTGGTACATATGATACCACGCCTGTGGCGAATGCGGAGAAAAGCGAAGTACACCTTTGCCGGTAATATCTTCATCCATTCCTTCGATATTGGTATAAGTATGGTGTAAAAAATTATGTTGAATTTTCCAATTCATCGAGTGGCCCCCTAAAAAATTAAGTGTGTAGCCAAAAAATTCATTGATTTTGTTGTTTTTCGAAAACGTACCGTGGCAAGCATCATGCATAACGGTAAGGCCGGTTCCTGCCATAGTCAAACCCATAAACGCCGAAAACATCCACAGCCAACCCACAGAAAGCCCCGAAGTAAGAATTAAAACATAGGATGAAATATAAATACCTAACATCACAAAGGCTTTAATCCAAATTCGATAGTCGCCGTATTTAGAAATATTATTATCTTTAAAATAATTGTCTACACGATTGCGAAGGGTGAAGAAAAATTTATCTTCTGAACGATTTATAAATTTTATGACCATTTAAATTAATTAAATTTTGCAAATTTACATTAAAAAGTATTGTATTGTTTTTGTTTATTTATATACATGCGTTAATAAGCTGAATTATAGTACATTAATATTAAGGAATTAATTCGCACAAACGCGTCAAATACAAGCAGTCAACTTGATTGAAGGTGTTTAACTCACTGCTATCGATATCTAAAACGGCCCAAACCGACTGATTTCGAATCAATGGAATTACAATTTCAGATTTCGAGTAGGCACTACAAGCAATGTGTCCTTCAAAAAGACTAACATCGTCAACGACTATGGCCTTTTTATCAGCCCAGGCTTTGCCACAAACTCCTTTTCCAAATCCAATGCGCGTGCAAGCTACCGGGCCTTGAAACGGCCCAAGCACGAGTTCTTGGTCTTTTACGATATAAAAACCTATCCAATGATGACCAAAACAAGCGTTTATGGCTGCGCAAATATTAGCCAAGTTTGCGATTTGATCGTTTTCGCCATCAATCAACGATTTGATTTGTGAAAGTAATTCGTCGTATTGTATTTGTTTTGACATCTATGGCGTTAAAATTTATTTAATAAATATACAGAATTACAAATGGAGGATAATGAGAATTACTAAGCATTCGATACACTCTAATCAATCGCACAACGCAAGCCTACAAAGGATCTTAAAGAAAATAACAAATAAATCAATTTGTTCTATAATTTATATTATGTTAAGTAGGTTATTGCATGATGAATAATTAAGATCTCCTTACTCTCGAGCAATCCTAAGAGAGTTGCCTTTGTTTAATTACTAAATATAGTTTCTTTTAAGGCTTTCATTTCGGCCTCTTTAGCTGCATTGTCTGTATTTTTATAAAGACGCTGCATGCTTTCAATTAAATCGTAGGATTCTTTTTTGTCTTTGTTTGGTACGCCTATTTCCCAGCATCGTTCAAAAAATTCTAAAGCATGCTTATATTCAAGCTTAATCTTTTGTTCCAATGCATCTTGCTCCATTTTCTTATAGGTTTTCTGCAATTGTTCAATCAATGGCCTTGCTTTGTTTACTTGAAATACACCTAAGTTGAAAAAAGCATCATAATACTCAGGATTATGTATGATAGAGGCTTTGTAATCCAATTCGGCTGAATCTAATTTCCCTATCTTTTCATAGGTTGTAGCCCTGGCAAAGTATAAAATTGCATTTTGCTCATCCAGAGCTATCGCTGTATTAAGTTCGGTTAATAATTTAGCCGTTTGACCTTGTTTGATAAATATATCAATTTTCATAAACAACAAATCCTTATCCTCTTTAAATATAGCCCTGCCCTCATCTAAGGTACTTAAAGCCATAGCCGTATCGGCTTCATCCAAACAAATTTTTGCTTTGGCTGAGTATATTTTGGGATCATTAAATTTATGCGCAATTAATTTATTTATATAGGTCTTTGTTAAAGCATTATCGCCTTTGGCCATTGCTGCATAATAAGTGTATTGATATACCAAGTCTTCGCTAATGTTTATGGTTTTAAGGTCTCCTTTAGGGTCTAATGGTATTAATCGTAAGGTAATTTGATAATAATCTAAGGCTCTCTCATAGTTTTTGGCTTGATAGTCGCTCACGGCAGCATTAAAAAGTACGTTGGCAATGTTCAATAAATAAAAATCGAATTGCTCTTTCCATTTTCCTTTTAAATCTGTTTCTGAACATTTAAAAAGCGCATCAGCTGCCACTCTAATGGCATCAGGAGTTTCCTTATTTAGGTCATCCAATTTTCTAGAAATCTCAAAATACACTGCCGCTCTGTAAACCCACATTTTAGGGTCATTCGCCGTTTTTGGATGCTCCAATGCAGCGTCTATTAAACGTTTACATACACGAATATCTTTTACTGCATTAGGATCTGCATCTTCCAAAACCATTCGCACTTCTTCTACTTTACTAGGCTGCGCTTTGAGGCCAATCGAAAGCATAAAAATGCCTAGAGCCAGAAGGAATTTTAAATTTAGGATTACTTTTTTCATGTTACTAGTCGTTATTACCAAATAGGGTGCCAAACTTTTTTCAAAATTAATACGAGCTATCAAATTATCTCAAATTAATTTATAAAACACCCTTTCCTCTTGTTAAACGGCATCTTCATCAGTACTGTTTTGATCTTCAATGGCATCAGGAGTGGCAATGTTTTCATTGTTCTCTTGAGCTGTGCCCGAACCCATTTCGTCTATATTACTTTCCACAGGTATTATGGGCTCTCCATTTTCATCCAAGTGGATAACGGGTTCGTCTTCTTCATGGTCGACACTTGCAATAGAAGCTATCTCATCCGACTCTCTCATTTTTATAAGCCTAACGCCTTGTGTAGCTCTTCCCATAACTCTTAAATCGGCCACGGGAATTCGAATGGTTAAGCCCGATTTGTTAATAATCATCAAATCTTTTTCGTCGTTTACATCTAATATTGCCACCAAAACTCCTGTTTTGTCAGTGATACTCAATGTTTTAACGCCTTTGCCTCCCCTACCCGTGATGCGGTAATCTTCCAAATCGGTACGTTTGCCATAGCCTCTTTCCGAAACCACCAATACGGTAGATGCATTTCCTCTTTCAATACAAACCATTCCTATCACCTCATCTTTTTCATTTTCCAACTTAACGGCTTTTACACCTGAAGCTGTTCGCCCCATTGGTCTAACTTTTTCTTCGGCAAATCGAATGGCTTTACCCGATTTTTTAGCAATGATAACTTCGCAGGCTCCATTGGTAAGCTGCACATCAAGCAATTCATCATTTTCTCGTATGGTAATGGCATTTATACCATTGGCACGTGGACGCGAATAGGCTTCTAAGGTGGTTTTTTTGATTATCCCCTGTTTGGTAACCATTACAATATAATTGCTTTTGATATAATCCTCGTCTTTGAGGTTAATAACATTGATACAAGCTCTTATTTTATCTTCGGCAGGTATGCTAATCAAATTTTGAATAGCGCGTCCTTTGGTTGTCTTAGCCCCTTCGGGCACTTCCCAAACTTTCATCCAAAAACATCGTCCGTGGTCGGTAAAAAACAAGAGATGGTTGTGATTGGTAGCTACAAACATATGCTCTACAAAATCTTCACCTCTGTGACTAACTCCTTTATTGCCTACTCCACCTCTACCTTGTGCTTTATATTCGGTTAATGGGGTTCGTTTAATATAACCCATATGTGAAATGGTAACAACAACTTCCTCGTTGGCTATTAAATCTTCGACGTTAAAATCTTCGGCCGAATGAATGATCTCGGTTCGGCGCTTGTCGCCAAATTTATCTTTCATTTCCTGAAGTTCTTTTTTAATTAACTCCATTCGCATGATTTCGTCGCCCAAAAGGGTATTTAAATAATTAATTAAGGCCATTATTTCTTCGAATTCTTCCTTAATTTTATCTCTTTCTAAACCGGTAAGCTTTTGCAACCTCAAATCGAGTATGGCTCTTGCCTGCAACTCGCTAAGCGAAAAATTGCTCATCAAGCCCGAACGCGCGTCTTCTACTGTTTTCGAAGCACGAATAAGCTTAATTACAGCATCCAAATTGTCGAGCGCTATCAATAAGCCTTCGAGAATATGTGCTCGTTTTTGGGCATCTTCTAATTCATATTTTGCTCGTCGAATAACCACATCATGCCTGTGTTCAACAAAATGATGAATTAACTGCTTTAAATTTAGCATTTCGGGTCGGCCTTTTACTAAAGCAATATTATTGACCGAGAACGAACTTTGTAACGGAGTATATTTGTATAATTGGTTTAGAATGATGTTTGGAATTCCATCTCTTTTAATATCAAAAACGATTCTTAGCCCATCTCTTCCTGATTCGTCGCGCACTTCGGCAATGCCATCAATAACTTTTTCGTTAATTAAGTCAACCGCTTTTATAACAATTTGTGAAGGAGAAACCTGGTATGGAACTTCGGTAATAATAATTTGTTCTCTACCTGAGCTTAAGGTATCAAATTCGGCCTTTCCCCTCATAACCACGCGGCCACGTCCGGTTAAAAAAGCTTCTCTTACCCCCTCGTATCCATAAATTATTCCACCTGTAGGAAAATCGGGGCCCTTTATAAATTGCATTAATTCCTCAATCTCAATATCTCTATTATCAATATAGGCCATCGTTCCATCGATAACTTCTGAAATATTATGAGGCGGCATATTGGTAGCCATACCCACTGCAATACCCGATGCACCATTTATTAATAAATTTGGGACCTTGGCAGGCAATACTGTAGGTTCGGTTAACGAATCATCAAAATTTGGTCTAAAATCAACGGTGTCTTTTTCTATATCGGCCAGCATTTCTTCGGCCATTTTTCGCATTCGCGCTTCGGTATATCGCATAGCCGCCGGCGGATCTCCATCAATCGAACCATAGTTTCCTTGCCCATCTACCATCATATATCTTACGCTCCACTCTTGAGCCAATCGCACCATCGCATCGTAAACCGACTGATCGCCATGAGGGTGAAATTTTCCTAAAACTTCGCCGACAATACGCGCCGATTTTTTATACGATCGGTTACTGGCTAATCCCAATTCCGACATTCCATACAAAACTCGTCTATGTACGGGCTTCAAACCATCTCTAACATCAGGCAAGGCCCTCGATACAATCACCGACATGGAGTAGTCGATGTAGGCGGTTTTCATTTCATCCTCAATATTTATTGGGATAATCTTTTCATTATCAGGATATAATACCTCGTCCATTTATTTTTTTATTAAAACGTGAAAATAGACATATATGGGTTCAAAATCGGTATCAAGCCTTTAGGAGATACCCACAAGTTATTTACAGTAATCATTTTGATTCCCTAAATGCACCCCATCGGTTCACAACTTTCGAAAGCTATCAAATTTTGTTGTTTTTGGTTTAATGCATTCTTACAACACGTGCAATCGTGTCTTTTAATGGGCAAATCATGAAAACTTCTGTCCCATTGACTTTTTTAAACGTATGGTCTCTTTTTATCTGAATTTCATATTTCCCTGCCCCCGTTTTTTGGGTAAAATAAAATTTATTATTTCTTGTTGGATTCATCCAGAGTTCATTCAATTCAGGGGCATTAGTGGACGAAGAAATTAGGATAGCAGAATTCGATTCTTGGCTGTTTATCCACTCCATGCACCTATTGGCCGACAGCCCCCAATAGTCCTGCGAAAAGGTATTCCTTTTGAAAAAAGTTAGATAAATTTCGTTAAAATAAACATACTGAAAGGGATGAATGGTCCAAAATGTAAGGAGGGTATACATGCCTAAAGTATAAAAAACGAGTTTAGACTTGACAATGTTCAACAAAAAAACAATCCCAAAACCGGCTATTAGAAAAATGGGTACTATTAAAAATTGCACATGTCTCCAACCGTCATAAAGCGTAGGCGAAAATAAAATGGTATATAAAAAAGGTAGGATAAATAAACATACTATGCTCATTAGCAAGGCCTTTTCGCCTTTCTTTATTTGTTTTAAAACCACCCATATGCCTACTACAAAAATGAGCAATACAAGAACAGGAATACTTACCCCTAGCCAAACCGGAAGATACCACCAAGGTTGCATGTCAGGTTGTACCCACACGCCGGCCACTAATTCTTCCCAAGGCCATGGGTTATGTGTTATGTATTGCCATAATACCCCTAAACCGTTTATAGGATTGGTCCAAAATAATGGAAAAACCAAATAAAAAGAAGCCACACTTACCCCAATTACAGGGGCCATTATTCTAAATTTTTCGACGACTGTTTTATTCGGTATAAAACATAACCCAATAAAAAAGGAAACCAACATAAAAATTCCCAAAAATCGGATGGAGGTAGCTATTCCTATGACTATTGCCATATAGATAACCCATTTGAGCTTTGGGTTTTGATGGTATTTTGATAGAAAATAAATGCAAAAAATTATAAGTTCCAAAAAAAAGGTATCCTTCGAATTGTAATGTGCATGCGCAAAAAGAGGTGGATATAGCCCCAACATAAACGTTGACATTTCTGCTGTACCTTTATGTTTGAACAGTTGACGAGAAATTTGATAAAAACAATTTAAGGCTATAATAAAAATTAGAAACAATACAATATGACGCATATAAAGTTTAACTCTTAGCGGCTGATTGTAAATAATTTGCTCTAAGCCATAGCTTATGGATTCGAAAAATGGGCCGTAATATTTGTTTTTAAGCACAGTTTCGGCATCGGCTGCCCCGCTGATATACCTATTGTTTTCGATGCCTATAAAACGTTGTGTAAGCTCGTCGATTGGAACTCCAAATTTTGGCATCGTCCATATTCCAAAGCAGAAATAGGCCAATAAAAAGATCTGAATGAATTTTTGTTTGGCTATTAATTCTCTGATTTTCATAAGCGCTAATGAGCCAATCTAAATCAAAAAACTATCGCCTTTGCTTGGCACCATAACCTTAGATATTCCTTTGGTGACCAGATGTTTTTGAAACGCATCAATTCCTTCGGACTCGCCGTGAACCAAAAATATTTGTTTAAGTTGATTCGAATCCGAGGCGCTAATGTATTGATAAAGTCCATCTCTGTCCGGATGAGCCGAAAAAACATCTGTAGATGCAATTCGCGCATATACGGCATGTTCTTTATTTTTAATTTTTACGCTCGATTGGCCCAACAACAATCGGTGGCCTAGTGTACCTTCGGCGCAATATCCGGCTATCAATATCGTACACAGTGGGTTTTGAAGATTGTTTCTTACATGTTGCTGTATGCGTCCTCCCTCCACCATTCCGGCTGACGATACAATAATGGATGGTCCAGTATGATAGGTCAACGATTTTTGATCGCTTTCGGATTGTATGACTAGCAAATTTGGGAAATCGAACAAACCATTATGTGTTTCGGCAAATTCTATGGATTCGTCGTTCATATACATTTGATATTTTTCGTGCACTTGAGTGCTGGCAATGCCTAAAGGACTATCGGTAAACACTTTAACTCCATCTAGTTTTCCTTCGACGTATAGTTGATTTAAGGTAAATAATATGGCTTGCGTTCGACCTACGCTAAATGCAGGAATAACAAGGCGCCCGGGCGAATCGATGCAATTCTTTTTTACATAGCGATACAATTCGTCCTCGGCAGCAATAGTGCAACTATGAAGCCTGTTGCCGTAGGTTGATTCGCATATCAAATAATCTAAGTTGGGCATTGGTTGAGGGTTAACCACTATTTTAGAATTCGATTTTCCTAAATCGCCCGTAAACCCAATTCGCTTTATGGTGTTATCTTCAATTGCCTCTACCAAAATACTGGCAGCTCCTAAAATATGTCCTGCAGGATAAAATGTAATGTTTAGATAATCGTTGATTTTGAATTTTTCATTAAATGGCAAACAAACCAAACGGTCGATGGCGGTATTAACATTAGCTTGCCCATATAATACGCTCGGTTGATTTGATTTTTTCTTAACTCCTTTTCCCCTTGCTTTCGACTCAGCCATTTGCACGTTAACCGAATCTCTTAATAAGTTTTCGACCAATGCCGCTGTGGGTTCCGTGCATAAAACCTGACCAGAATAGCCTCGTTTTATTAAGGTTGGAATATTGCCCGAATGATCGATATGGGCGTGAGTTAGCAATACTAAATCAATCGAAGAAGGATCGAATGGAAACGAGTCGTTTAACTCGATAGCATCGCCTCTTTCGTAATGTAAGCCACAGTCAATTAATAATTTGTAACCCGAATCGAAGGTTAGCAAGTGCATGCTACCAGTAACTTGGCGCGCTGCGCCCCAAAAGGAAATATTCATTTATAAGAACTGCAAAAAAAATGCATTTAAGGCTTAACTAAAAATTTTTTACAAACCATGTTTTGCCCACTGAATACGTAAGCATAATATATCCCAGGTTTAAAGCTATTCGATGGCAAAAATGTATCCGAATTTAATTCGGAAAATAAGATCAATTGACGACCAAGTTGATCATACACTTTTAAACCAAAGGGTTTGTTTGAAGTGCAAAATAATCCACCATCCGTACAATAAACATTTAATACATCGGCATTAGGCATCAAAGGACTAATGCCAACGGGAACGTCGGTTTCAGATTGCTCCAATAAAAAAGCCAATGCCCCTTTGGTAATAGATTGCAAGCTCACCAAATCCATATGCTTTAATAAATCACTTTCGGTGTGATAATATGGGAAAGCAGAATATTGATATAAGCCGGTGATTACATATCCCGAATCGCGAAACGAAAGATAATCGGACAGGTAAGCGGGGGTTACAATGGGATTAAGATTGGTG
>CAMDXE010000062.1 GCA_945878925.1 Chitinophaga pinensis | reverse complement strand
ATAATTGATGGGCGCAAAACCTATAAAATTATGGTTTGGCCAAAAAACAAAAAGGATCTTATTTTTACTGGAAATGTTTGGATTCAAGATTCAACCTGGGCTCTAAAACAGGTCACCTTAGAAATATCAAAAGAATCGAACATCAACTTTATTGAAAAAATAAAAATACATCAAGAGATGGTTGAGGTTGAAAAAAATATTTGGTTGCCCGAAAAAACAAGAGTGCTCATCGATGTTGCCGAAATGACGGACAATACCCTTGGAATGTTGGGCCTGTATTATACTAGCAATAAATATCACAAGGTAAATATAAAACACAACGCTAAATTTTTTGAACAAAAAGTTGAAGTTCAGAAAGATGCTTACTTGAAAAATGATATTTTTTGGGATACAGCCCGTCACGAGCAATTGTCGATTTCAGATAAGAAAATATTCAATTTAGTGGATTCATTTCGCAACCAACCATTGGTTCGCACCTATGTCGATATTGTGCAGGTGCTTGCCGAAGGCTACAAACCGATAGCCAATGGTAAATTAGAGTTGGGGCCGTATATTTCCACTGTTGCCTGGAATCCTCTCGAAGGCTTGAGGCTGAGGGCGGGCATAAGAACCACCGTAAACTTAATTAAAAATGCGCGATACGAGGCCTTTGTTGCCTATGGTTTTTTGGACAAAAAACTTAAATATGGATTTGATGCCATCAATGTTTTGGATAGAAAACATTGGACAAGAGTGGGCTGTGGATTGAAAAATGATGTGGATTTATTGGGTGTAACCGACAATCCTTTTTTAACAAGCAACCTTCTTAAATCGCTCAATACGCTAGGGTCGTATCGCCTCAATTACACCTTCGAATACAAGGCTTGGGCCGAACGAGAGGTCCTCAAAGGCATAACGCTGTCGGCAAATTTCAGACATAACGACTACCAATTTGCAAGCACCCCATCCTACGACCGGTTTAATTTTGCGTATTATAAAAATCCTGAAACGGGCGTCATTTCAAATAAATTTAGCATTACAACCCTAAACCTTGAAACCCGTATTTCGATAAAACAACAGTTTGCCTATGGCAATGTTGATCGCTATAATTTGGGAAATCTTAAACAGCCCGTATTTACCCTTAATTACACCAAGGGATTAAAAGGAGTATTGGCAGGCGAATATAATTTTGATAAATTGGGTTTAAAAATATGGCAGTACACCAATTGGGGAAATTTTGGAAATTTCGAATATACCATTCAAGCCGGCAAAACATATGGTATAATTCCGTATCCCATTTTAGAAATTGCCAGAGGCAATGAGGCGCTTGTTGCCGCACAATATGGCTATAATTTAATGCGATTTTATGAGTTTGTGAGCGACGAATACATTTCTTTACATTACGAACATAACGATAACGGTTTGATATTTAATCGCATTCCTTTAATAAAGAAATTAAAGTGGAGGTTTTTTTATAATGCAAAAGGAATCTATGGCAGTTTGCAAAACAAAAATTTAACCCTCGTGCCCCCTACCGATAAAGAGGGAAAAGCGGTAACCCCTATTACCACCTATAGTAAAAACAAACCCTATATTGAGTTGGGTTATGGCATCGAAAATATTTTTAAATTTATTCGTCTTGATTTTATTCACCGAAAAAATTATTTGGACAATAAAGATGTGAATGGAAATATTGCAAAACCCTTTGGCGTGAAAGTAAACTTTACGTTTAAGTTTTAACCAGCAAATCAGGTGAAACTAGAGAAATCGAAAGTTTAAAATTCAAGGTCATCAAGGCCCATATTATATTTATTTCCTCTTAAAACATATTATTGAATATGAAAGTCAAAATATCTACTTTTGCCCTCTTTAAAAAAATTGTCTAATAATAATTATAACAAATGAAAAATAAAGGTTTTGTACAAATTTTTACAGTCCTTTTAGCAATTGCGTGCTTTTACCAATTATCTTTTACTTGGAAAACACGCAGCGTAGAAAGTGATGCCGAAGCATGGGCCAAAAAAACAGGAAAGCTCGAAGCTAAATATTTAGATTCAATAGGATCGGAAACGGTATTTAATATGTTGGGTTTATTTAAATATACCTACTTAGAATGCAAAGAAAAAGAGATTGGTTTAGGCCTCGATTTAAAAGGGGGAATGAACGTAACGATGGAAGTTTCGGTTCCTGATATTGTAGCAGGATTGTCGAACAATGCCAAAGATCCAAAATTTGTTGAGGCTTTAGAAAATGCCAAAAAAACCTTTAATGGACAGCAAGATTTTATTAACCTGTTTAAAGCTGAATGGGACAAGGTAGCACCTGGCCAAAAACTAGCGCCTTTGTTTACCAATAAAGATATTAAAGAGGAATTGCCATTTGATGCCCCAAACGAAAAGGTTTTCAATTGGTTGAAAACACAAGCCAAACAATCGGTTTCGCGTGCATATCAGATTATCAATCAAAGGATTGATCAATTTGGTGTTGTTCAGCCAAATGTTCAGGAACTGGGCAATGGCCGAATATTGGTTGAATTGCCAGGGGTTGATGACCCAAAACGGGTAAGAAACATCTTACAAAGTTCGGCTAAGTTAGAGTTTTGGAGCACTTATCACAATTACGAGGCTTATAAGTTTTTGGAAGCCGCAAATGAAGTGGTTAAAAATAAATTGTTGGCCGAGGAGTTGGCCAAGGGTGCACCAAAAGATACAACAACAAAATCGTTGACAGCTGCCCCATTAACCGATTTAAAGCCAGCCGATAATGCTGCCGCTAAAAAAGATACAAGCAAATCGAAAATAGGAAGCATCGCCAGTTCGAAAGCCGATTCGGCCAAGAAAAAATCGCCTGAGCAATTGTTAAAAGAAAATCCCATACTGTCATTTGTAATTCCAAATACAATTGATGATCAGGAAACCAAACAAAAAAGATGGGCTGATGGCGCTGGTATTGGATACGTTCCGCGCACAGAAATGGAAAAACTTCAAGGCTATTTCGAATTGCCTGAAGTAAAGGCCGTATTCCCTCCAAACTTATTGTTGCGTTGGAGTTTTAAACCAGTCGCTAAAAATTCACCATACTTTATGCTTTATGGCGTAAAAGCAAGCCGAGATGGGCAACCAGCTTTACCTGGCGATGCGGTAACAAGTGCGCGTAAGCAAGTTAGTCAAAATGGAGAAATAGGTGTTTCGATGACCATGAGTCCTGAGGGAGCCAATGATTGGAGACGTATTACCGCACAAGCTGCACCTACCACAGAGGCTATAGCCATTATGTTGGACGATAAAATTTATTCGGCCCCAACAGTTAGAAATGAAATTGCCAACGGAATGTCCGAAATTTCGGGAGGATTTGACGATAGAGAGGCCGAAGATTTGGCCAATATTTTAAAAGCAGGTAAACTGCCAGCTCCCACTCGAATTGTTGAAGAAAGTGTGGTTGGTCCTACCTTGGGCGAATCGTCGCGCAAGGCAGGTATTCTTTCGCTATTTATGGGATTTTTTGCCGTTATAGCCTTTGTGTTTGCGTATTATGGTCGCGGAGCTTGGTATGGGGTAATTGCCTTGGTGGTCAACCTGTTCTTTTTGGTTTCGATTATGGCTGGTTTTAATGCCGCCCTCACTTTACCAGGATTAGCCGGATTGGTATTAACCATGGGTATGGCCTTAGATTGCAACGTACTGATTAACGAACGAATAAAAGAGGAATTAGAAAATGGTAAAAATTACGCGAATGCGGTAACCATTGGTTATAAACAGGCATTTTCTGCTATTTTAGATTCTCACGTAACTCAACTTATCGCGGCCATCATCATGGCGTATTTCGGTTCGGGTCCTGTAAAAGGATTTGCCGTGGTGCTTATCATCGGTATTTTTACATCGATGTTTACCGGTATTTTAATTTCACGTTTGATCAACGAGTGGGATATGCGACGTGGACATGAGTGTACGTTTAAAACCAGATTGTTCACCGGAATAAATAAACGAAGAGTTTACAATTTTATGGGTCAACGCAAGATATTTTATATTGTTTCGTCCATTGTAATTATCATTGGTGTATTCAGTATGATATCCCGAGGATTTAGCACAGGGGTTGACTTTAAAGGAGGTTGGACATACACCATTCAATTTAAAGGCAATATAAGTTCGGATGATATAAAAATTGCTTTGAATAAAGTAATCAAAGAAAATGTTGAAGTAAAGACGTATGGCACAAATGGACAATTTAGAATTACCACGGCCTATAAAATTGACGATCAAAAAGCCGACATAGCCGAAGAGGTAGAAACTACTGTATTGGGCGCTTTAAACGATTTTAAAATTAATAAGAACGACATTCTTTCGTCGAGCAAAATTGGGCCAACAATAGCCGCCGATGTTCGTTCAAATTCATTAATAGCTGTAGTACTTGCTGTACTTGGTATTTTCTTATACATTATTTTAAGATTCCGCAAATTAGAATTTGGAATGGGTGGTGCCATATCGTTGATTCACGACGTATTGGTGGTGCTAACCTTGTTTACGGTTTTCTGGGGACTTTTACCTTTCCCAATGGATGTAGATCAGGCCTTTATTGCAGCCCTTCTGACGGTATTAGGGTATTCGATTAACGATACCGTGGTGGTATTCGACCGTATCCGTGAATTTTTGGGTATCAACAAATACGATAACCAAACCGAAGTAATTAATGGAGCGGTAAATCAAACCTTAAGCCGAACAGTTGTAACCGCTATTTGTACCATCATCACCTTGTTAATGTTGTTTTTATTTGGTGGCGAAGGGCTTAAAGGATTTACGTTTGCTTTATTGTCTGGTATTATTATAGGAACCTATTCTTCTATTTTTATAGCCTCATCTATTGCCGTAGATTTTGGCAAACGCAACGAAAAAAAATAATTTAATAATTAATAAATTATAAAACAAAAAAGCCCTGATGATTCAGGGCTTTTCTGTTTTTTAACGCTTTTACTTTTTGAATTGTACTATTTATGGGGAAGCTTACACATCTGCATACCTCGTTGAATCCTTTGCTATATAATCTCCAATGCCTTCTAAGTCTTCAATAGCAGAAGCAGTCCAAGTTAGTTTAACCATTTACTCAGCTTTTGTCTTGCTTCTTCTTTTGAATAAACACGCCCATTTTCAGCATCTTCCATACCTTTTTGAACTTTCTCGACAAAAATCATGTGATCAATCAATTGATCAATCGAGAAATTTTCAGGTAAATTATCCAGGATACTAATTAATTTTTTCTTGGTTATCATTCTCAAAATACTACCTCAAAGATAAGAATTCAGTTATATAAATCTAATATCAAAAAATGTTGCAATAAGTTTTTGAATTTAGAGGGTGTCCCAAAAATATAGCAAACGGTTGCAGATAAGAAGGCTGGCGATTTCTAGCATTTAAATGCATTTGAGGTGCCAATATGGCAAATCAAGTGAGATGTAAAATGATTTAATACACAATTTAAAAAATTTAATACCTTTGAGACAAAACTATTATAAATACGAAATAAGATATGGATATGACCGCCAAAATAAATTCAGCGAAAGTTAGTATTCCAAAACCTTGCTCTTATGGTTGGGATAAAATGACCTTAACCAAAGACCTAAAAGGGAGACATTGTGCTGCTTGTGATAAAATAGTAGTAGATTTTACGGTTATGTCAACCGACCAAATAATGGGTTTTTTGAGTAAAAACCAGGGTGTTAAAACATGTGGCTATATTAAAACTTTGGAAACAACAGCGCCAAATTGGTATCAAAAGCCTTTACTAATATTATACAATAGGTTTGAAACCAAGGTTTCAAATAAATTTGTTAGAATTGCCTTTCTCATCCTTCTAAGTGGAATGCTCTATATTTCGGGCTGCACAACACAAACCGCAGGTGATATAGCCCCTATGCCCCAAACCAACGATACACTTTAAGTAAGTTTATCACTCGCTGTCGCTTGCATCTTGCAAGTGACTTTTTGCTCATGCCTCTGGCATGGTACAATCAGTTATTTTAAATGTCCAGCACTTTTATAGAACGATCCCATGTTAAAAACGAAGATAAAATTAGATGTTTTTGCCAGAGGCTAGATTTCAGGTCACTTGCAAGATGCGACAGCGGAGGATTCGGGTTATTGGTATTCATTCATATAACCTACTTCCCAAGTCCATTCCTCCATGTAATATTCTTACAACTTCTATTAGGTTTGGGTTAATTATCATTTAGAAAATTAAGTGTTTGCCCATTCTAATTCCATAAATTTCAGCTTTGATTTCAGAATAGTTTTTTCCTATTAATGGATTTTTGGATATATCCTCAAAAGATTCAATTAAGTGTTCATAATACGTATCTGCTTGAGCTTCCGACCATACTTCATAAGTATAATCCCAAATTTCTGAGAGGTCTTCAACTGCTCTATGGGTTAGAACATATTTAGCCATTTTTTAATTTATTGGCTTTTAACAGCTCTAAATGCTTCTGTGGCTCGAAGTCTTTTGCAATTCCGCTATCTGTTCCTTCTTGTATCGCATTTCTTAAGGTTTTTATTTTAATCTCCTCCTCCTCCAGCAGCCGCAACCCCGCACGGATAACTTCGCTTGCATTTTTAAATCTTCCTTCAGAAATTCTGTTTTCAACAAAATCCTCAAAATAATCTCCTAGTGATACTGAAGTATTTCTTCTCATGGCTTTAAATTTTTACCAAAGTTACCAATTTTTGGTAATTAATTTTAAACAATTTTTATGGTTTTATTCTTCTAAAGCTACAAGAAAAGTTTATCGCAATTCAAAATTTGAAGTGATCATGTTGTAAGCTTCACTCGCTGTCGCTTGCATCTTGCAAGTTACTTTTTGCTCATGCCTCTGGCATGGTACAATCAGTTATTTTAAATGTCCAGCACATTTATAGAACGATCACATGTTACAAACGAAGATAAAATTAGATGTTTATTGCCAGAGGCTAGGTCTCAGGTCACTTGCAAGATGCAAGCGACAGCGGAGGGGGGTAGTTTTTGAAACGAAATAATTTTCATTGCTTAATTATTTTTCCTGTTTTAATTATCTCCATGTCTGATGTTATTTCGTAAAAATAAAATCCATTTCTTAATGAAGTTAAATCAATGTTATTTATTTTATTTAATAGTGGATTTGTTGATATTTTTTCACCTAATGAATTAAAGATTTCGAAATGAAATATTTGATTAAACCCTAAATTTAGGGTAATTGTTAAAAAACCATTGGAAGGGTTAGGGAAAACCGAAATAGTTTTTTGGGAATTGTCTTTTGAAATAATTTTTGTAGAAACAAAGTTTGTCTTAAGAATTGTTCCGCTGTCACCCACCGCGAAACAAGAATTATCATAACAATAAACCGAATTTAAATTTCGCTTGTTCCCTGAAATTTCTTGCATCCAGTTTTTACCTCCGTCAACTGTTTTTAAAATAGCACCCTTATCGCCAACAACATAACATCGGCTACTTGTAATACAATAAATTTCATTGAGTAAATGATTGTTTGGTAAACCGGAAGTTAATTCTATCCAATTATTTCCTGCATCAATAGTTTTTAGAATTTTACCATACCAACCAACAACATAACCAGTGTCTGGGGTTGGAAACTTTATTGAGGTAAGTTGTTCATTATTTACTTGGAACCATGAATTACCCTGGTCAATTGTTTTTAAAACATTTCCACCATACCACCCCACCATATAGCCGATACTGTCTGATGTGAACTCAACCTTTTCCAATACCTGTGAAACGGGTTTTGAAGACTGATAATCCCAAGTTAAACCACCGTTAATTGTTTTTGCATAATAAGTATTCGAACTGGCTAAAAAACCGATGCTCTCATTAATAAAAAAGTAAGAATTAATAAATCTATTATAAATTGTTTTTAATGAATCCCAAGTGATTCCTCCATTTATGGTCTTAAGTCCATTTGTGTAACCAACTATTTTTGAAGGAAAATGAATTGTGTTTAAATTATATTTAAGTGGATTGCTAATCTTACTCCAGCTATTTCCTCCATTAGTTGTTCTAAGAATTATTCCATTATCTCCAACAATAAAACCAGTGTCAAGACTGGTAAATGTTATGTCATTTAATGAATTCACTGTATTTGAAGGAAGTGAAACCCATTGCGCAAAAATGTTCATAGGGAAAATTATTAATAGAAATTTTAGGAATGCTTTCATTTTTTACTTTTTTTTAGGTTAAAATTGTCATAGCGAATATCGACTATTTTTTATTGGTGTCCACCGGCAGCGGCTATAACTTATTTATAGTGGACATAATTTGCACCAAAGCCAACCGTTTTCTGTTGGCTTTGTGCCATAAATGTTCATTTTTATAAGAACAAATATACTTAAATTAATAAATTATCAGTAGCAGCCAACTCGTCCGCTTTTGCAAAGCGGATTTTTGAAACATGTGTTTACAACGCAATACAAAAAAACTGTAAAATTTATTCGACTTTAAAATCAATGACCAAAATGGGCTAAGCTTTGTCAAAAATATTCCCTACCGAATGCGATCGAAAACTAAAGGATTCACTTTGTATAATTAATTTTACCCCTAACGCAAAACCCTTAGTATAGACATGTAATGATTTTTTATTTATTCAATATTTTTTCCATTTGTTGAGCAGTTTCAATTCCGTGAATGGGTAACCCACTAGAGTTTAATAATCCAATTTGGACAAGTACACTTGCTTGATCCCAATAGATATGCTCATGTGTAACTTTTCCGTCCTTAAACCCAACTATAACTACCAATGGAATTTCTACCCGCTTACCTGTTGGTGGTATATTAGGCAACATCCAGCCAACTTCTGTTGTATGAGTAAATTTGAAAATAATTTCATCCACCAATTGGTTTTGATCAATGGTTTGTGAAACAGGAACCATTTCAAGATCCGGGGGGAAGAATTTATTAAAAGGAATAAGGCTGCTATAGAATTCTTTGACACCATCATAACCAATGCCCCCAATCATCGTTGGAATGTTATTAAGATGAGGGTTTGCAGTCATGGTTGAAAGCGTTGTTTCTAAATCGCCCTTAATTTCAGCATCAATATGTGCTTTGAACTGATTGGTGATTTCTAGTTGTTGAGGTGTTAATTCTTTTCTCATTTACTTTGCTTTTTAAAAATGTTATCGGTTTCCCTAAGGGGAGGCTTTAGCCACAAAACTTTATTTAAAAATAACGCATTGCTATAATTTCCTATTCACTACTAAAATTAGCAGTCAAAAATTGAAATGTCAAAAAACAATAGCCGATATTGACTTTCTCAATCAATCG
Organism: Chitinophaga pinensis; assembly: GCA_945878925.1. Taxonomy (GTDB): domain Bacteria; phylum Bacteroidota; class Bacteroidia; order NS11-12g; family UBA9320; genus JABWCE01. Next base: position 3,185 of record CAMDXE010000062.1, on the reverse strand, counting down.
CCATGTCGGTAGTGGCCACAGCTTTTATTTTTCCATTAATATATACAGGAACCGCTCGGGTTTTCATCCAAATATTCCCTCCTCCTGCATCAAAATATGGTTCTGTCCATACAGCACTTCCTCCATCTATAGGCTTACGAAACCAAAACTGATTCTCAATATGATAAGCAGTATCCATCAGATTTGAGGAATTTACAAGAATATTATTTTGCCTGAACCAATATGGACTTATAACAGCGTTTCCTGCTGAATCTAACAAAGTGACCGTGGATCCATAAAAAATTTCTGATTTTCCTTGCATATAATTGTAAACCCTGCCCGAAAGGTTGTCGGTATTGGGTGGGTTCGATTGAAGGTCTGCAACAAATTCATTAAGAGCGTTTTCAACGATTTGTTCATTAGTTAATGCTTTCTCTTTTTTACATGACTGAAAAAAAGTTAGCAAGGCACATGCTATAAATATTCCAAAAATTAGTTTAATCTGTTTCATAATATTGATTTTTTATTTTGTTAATGGATGAGTTTTATGGGGGTTGATTTTATTAAAAACTCCTTTGCAAAGGTATCTTTTTTGACAATGCCATTTTCTGTAATCTTATATAATCTAATATACAAATTATCAATAGCATCCAACTCGTCCGCTTTTGCTAAACGGATTTTTGAAACATGAGTTTGCAACGCAATACAAAAAAACTGTAAAATTTATCCGACTTAAAAATCAAGTACCAAAATGCTTTAATATTTATCAAAAATATTTCCATGCGTTAGCGAACAATAACGACGGGATTGAGTTTAAGTTTGCACCATGAATTCCCATTCATTAAATCCACCCAACCATCTGGCCAATGCCTCAAGTCCTTATTTGCAACAACACGCAAATAATCCTGTGCAATGGCATGAATGGGGAAAAGAAGCCTTGGACAAAGCAAAGGCCGAAAACAAACCTCTGCTTATAAGTATTGGATACAGTGCTTGCCATTGGTGCCATGTTATGGCGCATGAAGTTTTTGAAAATGAAGAGTCGGCAGTCATCATGAATGCTCATTTCATCAACATAAAAATTGATAGAGAAGAACGACCTGATATCGATCAAATTTACATGGACGCCATACAACTGATAAACGGACGCGGAGGATGGCCCTTAAATATTTTTGCATTACCCGATGGACGACCTTTTCATGGGGGGACCTATTTCCCCCTTAAAGACTGGAATACAGTGGTTACTCAATTAAACGATTTATGGATGAAGTCGCCCTCAGTTATTTATGAATATGCCACCAAATTGACAGAGGGCTTAAAAGCAAACCAAAATCTTAACGTTCAAAAATCCGAATGGACCGAATCCGATTTTCAAACTGCTATTAATACATTCAAAAGTAGATGGGATCTGGATTGGGGCGGATTCAAAGGGGCCCCTAAATTTCCGTTGCCGGTGGTTTATAAATTTGCCATGCATTATGATCACCTCTATAACGACGCCGAGGTTAGAAATTGGGTGGTTTTGAGTTTGAATCGAATGAGTTTAGGAGGTTTGTACGATACAGTGGGGGGGGCTTATTCGAGGTATTCGGTAGATGAAAAATGGCATGCGCCTCATTTCGAAAAAATGCTGTACGACAATGGGCAGCTTCTTTCTTTATTGGCCGACACTTTTATGCTTACCCAAGATGCATTTTTTGTGGTTAAGATAAAAGAAACGCATCAGTTTATTGTGGATGAATGGCAAAGCGCAGAGGGTGGATTGTATAGCGCTTTAGATGCGGATAGCGAAGGAGAGGAGGGTAAATATTATTGTTATACTTGGGATGATTTGACACGAATGGACTTGCCGAGTGAACGTATTTTAAAATATTTTAAATTAACTCAAATAGGAAATTGGGAACACCATAAAAATATTTTGTTTGCTACCCAAACCCCACAGGAATTTGCGCAAGCCGAAAAAATTCCGATGGCCTTGTTCGAAAAAGAACTTCAAGCGTTTTTAAATACGCTAAAAAAGGAAAGAGAAGGCAGAATTAAGCCGGGCTTGGATGATAAAATTTTAACGTCTTGGAATGCTTTGGCAGCCACAGGCTTATTAAAATGTTACGCAGCTACTTCCGAAACGCATTATTTGGCAACGGCCGAAAAAATACTGGATTTTATCCAACAGTTTTTGCATGTAGAGGGTCATTTGTTTCGAAATTATAAAAACGGAAAAGCCGTAATTCCTGCATTCTTAGAAGATTATGTGCTTTATGCCGAGGCTTTAACCGCCGCCTATCAGCTTACGTTTAAAGAGGATTATCTTTTAAAAGCCCATGAGGTTATTTGCCATGTTCTCCAAAATTTCGGACAAACAGATAGTCCATTTTATCTTTTTAATGCCGACCAAGAAGGCGAATTGTTTGTAAAGAAAACAGATTTAGGCGACGATGTGATCCCCAGTGCCAACTCGGTATTATGCGAATTATTGATAAAACATAGCTACTATTTTGATAAGCGCGAATGGCTTACTATGGCCAACAACATGCTTCAATCAATACACAGCAAGGCATTGAAAGGTCCTGCCTGGTATAGCAATTGGCTAAGTGCTGCGATGCTTATCAATTTGGGACTCAATCAGGTGACGATCGTAGGCCATAGCAATGCCTGTATTTTTGGTAACTATTGGCCCAATACCATTTTTGTAGGCGAATCTAAATCCATCCCCCTTGCAGCTTCAAAATTTGGTGCCCAGTCTGGATATTATGTTTGCACTAATTTTGAATGTTTGGCTCCATTATTTACTACCGAAGCCCTAAAAGAAAAGCTTTATTAGATTTTAATATAGGCTAATTCTTAACAATTCGCTGAATGGCCTGACCTTGTTCGGTAAGCGATTTTACACAATAAATACCAGCTACAAGTTCACTTACGTCAATAGTAAATGAATCTTTGGCGAGATGTTCGGCATTATAATCTCTGAACATTACCAATCGGCCGGCCATATCGTAAATGCTAATGGCGTTAATATTGCCTTGATAACAGTAAACCGATAAATTGCCATCAACCGGTACAGGAAACAATTGAATCATAGGCCCCGATTCGGGTTTTACTTTTAAGACAGTCGATTTGCACAAAATCCAAGTTTCAGGGTCAAATTCTACCGATTTAGGAACAAATTTTAAATCGGCTGTAAAGGTATTGTTCTTGCTTAGGGGTTC
>CAMDXE010000061.1 GCA_945878925.1 Chitinophaga pinensis | reverse complement strand
TGCCATACTTTTTAAATTACAGGGCCATTCGGACGACTTAGAATGTATGGCCATATCCGGAAATGGCAAATTAATTGCATCGGGATCATGGGACGGTATCGTAAATTTGTTTTCTACCGATTCAAATTATACGCCTTTAGCCACCTTTTCGGATCATTTTTCGGCAGTCAATAGCATTGCCTTTACCAATAATGGCAAAACTTTGGTAACTGCTGGAAATGATGGAAAAATATTTACCTATGTCATCGACTCCTTTGGCATCATAACCAAAGACAAATCATCCTCATTGCATCGTATGTCGATTAATGCAGTTGGCATCGATCCGGGAGGAAAATTTGTGTACACAGGAAGCAATGATGGCACTATGATTCAGTATGAACTTGCCAAAAATAAGGAGCGTAAAATTAACAATACCAATCCCATATCAAGCATAGCCATTGGCTCGGATCGCAAAACCATTTATTGTTCCGACAATACAAGCACTATCAAAAAATACGATATGCTCAATGCCAATATACCGGTTGTTAATTACGAAGGACATACCGACCAAGTAAATTGTATTGTTTTGAGCAAGGACAATAAATTTTTAGTTTCGGCGTCGAGCGATAAAACCATAAAAATTTGGAATACGCAAACAAGTAAATTAGAAAAAACATTAATCGGGCACGATTGGAAAGTTATTACACTTGCTATTTCTGCCAATGGAAAATACATAGTTTCGGGAAGCAACGACGGAACGAATAAATTGTGGGATATTGAAACGGGAAAAGAATTACGGTCATTTGATGATATAGGAACAAACGTGCGAGGGGTTGGCTTTAGCAATGATAATTCTCGAATTTATACCGCGATGAATTATCCGGTAGATTCATTTGAAACCAAAGGAATATTAGCCATAGCCTCGGGCATCGAAAAACCGAAGAAAGACCCTCCAAAACTGCCAAATCAAAAATCATTGCCAAAAGGATTATCCCCAAAGGGAGTTCCTGGCAAAACGAATGAACAGAAGGCCGATTCGACCCACACCAAGGAGCTGATTAAAAAAACAGACGAATTGGAAATTTCGGAAGAAAAGAAAAAAACACCCGAGCCAAACAAAAATGAAAACAGACCGGATAGAAAGTAGCAAAGCCCCCGAACCCGTAGGATTATATCCGCATGCACGCCGAGTAGGAAATCTACTTTTTTTATCAGGAGTTGGTCCACGTGAAAGAGGCTCAAAAAAAATACCAGGCGTAGAATTAGATGCCGATGGTAAAATAAATTCTTATAATATTGAAGAACAATGCCATTCGGTTTTCAAAAACGTCAACTATATTCTTGAAGATGCAGGAAGCCATTGGAAAAACATTGTGGATGTAACGGTCTATTTAACCAATATGAAAGATGATTTTCAAACTTACAACCGTATTTGGGCCGAATATTTCAACGAAAACCTTCCTTGCCGAACAACCCTTGAAATAAATTGCTTGCCCACACCCATTGCAATTGAACTTAAAGTTATTGCTACCATCTAAACACCCCATTATCTTTGCCTTTTAATATTTCCAAATTATGTCCTATAATACTATTCTTACTGTACAATCGAACAACGCCTTTATTATTACCATTAATCGCGAGAGTAAACTCAATGCCTTGAATCACGAAACCCTTCAGGAAATAAAAACCGCGGTACTTTCAGTTCAGGACAATAAGTCGGTAAGAGGAATAATAATCACAGGGGCTGGCCTAAAGGCCTTTGCAGCGGGAGCCGATATTTCAGAATTTGCCACTTATACCCCACAACAAGGAACCCAATTGAGTGCCGATGGCCATTCGGTGATGAATGCCATTGAACACTCAGCAATACCGGTTATTGCCGCCGTTAATGGATACAGTTTGGGCGGTGGTTGCGAATTAGCTATGGCCTGTCATATTCGAATTGCTGCCGAAAATGCAAAATTTGGACAACCTGAAGTTAATTTAGGATTGCCTCCAGGTTATGCCGGAACGCAACGATTGATACAACTCATCGGAAAAGGCAAAGCCATGGAATTGCTATTAACTACAGATTTTATTAATGCGGCGCAAGCCCTCGATCTTGGAATGATATCGCAAATTGTTACCCTCGAACAATTATTACCAACTTGCCTCGAAATGGTTGATAAATTTTCGACCAAATCGCCCTCTGCAATTGCAAGTGTTATACGATGCGTAAACGATCATTTTAAAAATACAAATCCTGGTTTTGAAACTGAAATTTTAGAATTTGGCAAATCATTTCAAACCGAAGAGTTTATTGAAGGAACCCTTGCATTCAGTGAAAAACGAAAACCAAATTATTAATATTTAGCATTTGGTATTTAATTTGCTATATATTTGTCCAACTAAAAAAAAATATTAAAAATGAAAAAAATTGCATTAACCATTATTTTAGGTATTTGTGTGTCTGGTTTTGTTTCTGCTCAGAAAACTAAAAAATCAGGATCTAAGAATACCAATTCCAATTCTACAATTGTAGCACCTAAGGCCATCGAAAACAAGATTGAAATTGTTACTGACGGATTACCAAAAATAAAATTTGTTGAAGAAACCCATGATTTTGGCAATATCAAAGAAGGAACCCAAGCCACCTTCGAATTCAAATTTATGAATACCGGTAATGCGCCTTTGATTCTTGAATCGGTTCAAGCAAGTTGCGGTTGCACAACGCCTGAATGGAGCCGCGAACCAATAGCTCCTGGACACTCAGGTAAAGTAATTGCTACCTATAATAGCGCAAGCCGCCCAGGTCCGTTTTCCAAAACGATAACCGTTAAATACAATGGCGCTGTCGAAATTAATACAAATTATTTAACCATTAAAGGCCTAGTAGAACCTGCTCCTGCAGCACCTGCTACTCCGGTTTTGGTTCCAACACCAAATAATTAAGATTTTTCCCATTTCAAAAAGCCGATTTGCTTCCGCAAATCGGCTTTTTTTATGCCAATAAATTTTTATCGCATGTTGCTATATTTAAAAAAAAATAAAAACAGAGTCCTCTAAAAAAATCACTCTGGCACAAAATTTGTGAACTTTAGGCCACATGAAGCACTCGTCCTTTCTAATATCATTTTTTTTACTCTTCACGTGTGCTGTAAATGCTCAGCCAGGCAAACAAACCATTACACTAATGGCCGATGGCCAACCAAATATCAAATTCGAAATAAGCATGCATGACTTTGGCACTATCGCCGAAGGCACTCAAGCAACCTTCGAATTTAAATACACCAATACCGGATCGACTGCCCTGATACTTACCGATGTAAAACCTCCTTGTAGCTGCACCACACCCGAATGGCCTAAGGATCCATTAATGCCTGGCAAATCTGCCAACATTAAAGTTACTTTCGATAGCAAAGGAAAACCAGGATCATTCAGCAAAACCATTGAAGTTAGGCACAACGGCGAATCGGCAAGAGATTATATTACCATTAAAGGATTGGTTACTCCTGCCCCATAAAATATGAACAGATAGCATTGTATATAAATTTTTTTCAGTTAAAAACCCTTGTCAGTGTGTGACGAGGGTTTTTTTTATAATATACTTTTCTGTACAGCACTGAGCATTTTTTCGGACAATAGCCCAGTTAATCCTCCTGTATGAATAATTAAAATAGTTTCTCCTTTTTTAAAGTACCCATCCTTTGCCAATTCACTCACAGCATAAAATGCTTTAGCGGTGTATATTGGATCGGTCAAAATACCGGTTTCCTTGGCTAAGTAATGTATAAATCTAAGCAATTCTGGCGTCGTTTTCGCATAACCTCCGCCATGAAAGCTTGTATGAACGGTTAAATTTATTATGTTGGGTACTTCGGCTAGCACCCTCTCTTCTATAAATTCGCCTTGTTTCAAAACAGGTATGCTATGGCAATGTGATTTTAGTTTTTTACGAGCCACTCCATTGGCTATTCCTGCTATAGTACAGCCAGTGCCCGATGCGCAAAATATATGATCGTATGAACGCAACAACTCATCTACCAACTCCGAACATCCTTTGGCACCTGCATCGTTGTCGCCCCCTTCGGGAATTATAAAATAGCCATGCCCTTGCCATAATTCGGCTAATAAATTTTTTTCAGTATACGCTTGCCTTGATACAAAGCACAATTCCATTCCCCACAATTTAGCTAAAACCAACACATGATTTAAAACTTTAGGCTCTTCGCCTCTAATTATTCCTACACATTTAATCCTATTTTCGGCACAAAACGAAGCAATGGCTAAAATATGATTCGAAAATGCACCACCAAAGGTTGCAATGCCTTTACATCCTGAATCTAAAAACAACTCATAATTGTATTTGAGTTTTCTCCATTTATTACCCGAAATAAAAGGATGTATTTTGTCATCTCGTTTTACATACACATGCACTCCTTTTTCCTCAAATTCTAAAAGATTTACTTTTTGTTCGATGGAAACGTTGGTACTTAGCATGGAATTATTCATATTCGCAATATTACAAATAATGCTTAAAGTAGGGGTTTTAAAAACGAAAGATAAGGCATGAAACTGTTATATCCATTTGCACTAATTTATGGAATCATTACTTGGATAAGAAACCTGCTCTTTGAGGTTGATATACTCAAACAAAAATCCTTTAAAATTCCAATAATAAGCATTGGAAACCTCAACATTGGCGGCTCGGGCAAAACACCTCATATCGAATATTTTATTAATTTTTATAATAAAATTTTTAACATCGCTGTAATTAGTAGAGGATATGGGCGCAAAACCAAAGGGTTTCGATATGTGCAATTGTCAGATTTTGCAGAAACATGCGGCGACGAGCCTCTTCAAATTAAGCATAAGTTTGATGGAATGGTAATGGCTGTTTGTGAGAAAAGAGTCGATGCTATATCCAAAATAATGGCGGACCACCCCGAAATAAATCTTATACTATTGGACGATGCATTTCAGCACCGCTTTGTTAAACCTTCGCTGTCAATATTACTTACCGACTATTCATTTCCATTTTGGCGCGACAGTATGCTGCCTGCAGGAAAATTAAGAGAATTTGGCTTCGGCTATAAAAGGGCTAATGCACTCATAATTACGAAATGTCCCGATAGTCCAAGCATAGATATTCCTAAACACATTCGCTCAAAACCTATCTTTTATTCGCATATTGAATATATGACTCCCTCGGTAGTTAAGGGAATTTTTTCTAAACGAATTGTCGTTATAAGCGGAATTGCCAATTCCGTCCCATTTATAACCCACCTTAAAAAGGAGGGTTATGAATTGATTTATCATTTCGATTTTTCGGACCATCATACGTTTACAAAGGCCGACAGGCTGAATATTGGTATTAAAATAAAAGAAGAATTAGCGTGCATGGTGCTAACAACCGAGAAGGATTATATGCGTTTTACGCCCTCATTAATCAACGAAATACCAAATTTAGCCTATGTTCCTATTCGTATCCGAATAGATAATGCCCCTGAGAATTGGCTCACCCTTTAATTTTTATAAATCAAGCGGCCCTCCGAGATTACTGATTTACTTTCAAAATTTGTCTTGTACAATAAGCCAGTACCTAAGCCTTGATGGATATTTGTATTATATTTCCCTACCCATTGCGCAATAGCATTTAGCCCGATATTCGATTCCAGGGCCGACGTTGCCCACCATCCCACTTTGCTCTTATTTGCCAAGCTTATCCAGTGTTCGCATTCTGCAAATCCTCCTAAAAGTGTTGGTTTTAGAACAATATATTGAGGTGAAATATGGCGAATAAGCTGAGTGCGATTGTCTGCTTTTACCCCAATGAGTTCCTCGTCTAAGGCTATACTCACCTTCGAATCTCTACAAATTTTAGCCATATCGTCCCATTGCCCTGCTTTTATCGGTTGCTCTATCGAATGAATATCGAAGCGATTTAATTCTTTTAGTTTTTCAATAGCCTCATCGGGCTTATAGGCACCGTTTGCATCCAACCTGATAATTGTGTTTTTGCCCTGTTTCGAATTTCTAAATTTTTCAATCAATCGGCATTCTGCATCAAAATCAAATTGGCCGACTTTAAATTTTATACAGCCATACCCTGCTTCTGCTTTTGCGATTCCTTCTTTTAGCATTTCATCCAATTCGTTCATCCATACCAATCCATTTATTAGAATGGGGCGGCCATTTAGGTAATCAGAGTTAATGTAAACCTGTTTCCCGCCGTTTTTTAAATCTAGAAAGGCGCTTTCTAAGGCAAATTTGATGGCTGGAAAATTTTCTAAATCAAGGTCTTCGAGGGCTTTATTATCTGAGCATTGCATTAAAAACCCTTCCAATAACAGTTTCAAATTATCGCTAAAATCGGGACTCAGTAAGGGCAAAGGGGCTGCTTCGCCTATACCTATACAATCCGGTATATTTTTATTCCAAATTTTAACAATCCAATGCGTCGTTTCATCAAAACTGTTTCGCGAAGTTTTAACCGGTTTATTAAATTTTAACAGATGACTCTCTACGGCGTAGCATAATTCCATTAGGCCAACCAAATAATTCCAAATACAATAACTAGAAGCAAATTTAAAATAGCAACACGTTTTAATGCCAAGTCGTAAGCCGATCTTTCAATAGCATTTTTTAAGCGTGAGCAAACTAGGTAATAAAGAGCGCCAAAAATAATTGGAACATACTGATCGTTTGGCGTAGGCGAAACCCGTGCAAATGCAATAAAAAACATCAAGGCCGTTCCTATTAATAGGTATTGATACCAAATGGCTCTTTTATGTCCCAATCGAAGGGCAATTGTTTTTTTGCCGCTTAATCTGTCCGTTTCAATATCGCGTAAGTTGTTGATATTAAGTACAGCCACGCACAACAATCCAAAGGCAATGGCAGGTATCCACACCAGGTTAGGCACATTTTTTACCATTAAAAAATAAGTGCCACATACAGCTACAGGCCCAAAATATACAAAAACCATAGCATCGCCAATGCCCTTGTATCCAAATGCAAACTTCCCTATGGTATAGTTTCTGGCCATGCCAATGGCTGTAATTCCAATGAGCACCCATATAAAAAAATTAGTATTTATGCCCTTAAAGGCAATCGCTAATAGGGTAATTCCACTAAAAAACGCGCCTAAACCTACAATCCATAAGGCGTATTTCATTTTTACTGGCGTAATATCGCCGGCCACCAATGCTCTATCGGCTCGATGAGCTGTTTGATCGGTTCCTTTAATAAAATCGCCATAATCGTTTGCGAGGTTCGAAAAAATTTGTAAAAGGATGGCCGTAAATAGTGCCAATATCAACACTGGCGTCGAAAACGAATATTCGTAAGCCGCCAAAAAACTTCCAAGCAATATGGCTCCAACAGCCAAAGGCAAGGTTTTGGGTCGTGTTGCTTTAAGCCAAATCAGAGAGGTTTTCAATGGTCGGAACTTTTATTTAAATCTTGTTTTATAAACAGCCTGTACGGCCCCCGTCAACTACAATATTGGTACCCGTTATATATCCAGCCAATGGCGATGCCAGAAACGTAGCTGCATAGGCTAATTCTTCGGCGGTTCCGAATCGGCCAGCTGGAATTTCCTCTAACATTTCGGCCTCTATTTCAGCCGCCTCTTTATTTCCTTTTTCTGCTTTTTTGTTAATTATCTCTAATAAGCGTTCGGTTTTTGTAGCTCCCGGTAATATATTGTTGACCGTAATGCCAAAGGGTGCCAACTCCGTGGCTAAAGTTTTGCTCCAATTTGCCACAGCACCTCTAATGGTATTGCTCACACCTAATCCTTTTAAAGGCATTTTAACAGAAGTGGATATTATATTAATTATTCGTCCGTATTTTTCAGCTTTCATGCCTTCACTTATACATTTAACAAGAATATGGTTGCACAATAAATGCGCTTTAAAGGCTTCAATAAACTCATCGATATTTGCCGACGAAACTGCTCCGGGCGAAGGGCCTCCTGTATTATTAATTAAAATGTGTACATGGGCCTGATTCGAAAAATAGGCCTCTAATGAAGCTTGCAATTGAAGTGGTTTTGAAAAATCACTTACAATAAAATTATGAACTTGTCCTTTCGTAATATCTAAAAGGGGCAAGGTGGCCTTGAGTTTCTCTTCGTTTCGTGCAATTAGAGTAATAGAAGCCCCCGATACAGCCAATTGAATGGCTATAGCCTTGCCTATACCTTTTGTGCTGCCGCAAACTATGGCTTGTTTTCCTGTTAAATTTATATTCATCTTAATATGTTGGGTCTTCGATTTTAGTTATTAATAACGCCTAGCTCATTGCCCACTTTAGTAAATGCTGCTATGGCTTTGTCTAGATGATGGCGATCGTGTGCTGCCGATATTTGTACCCTTATTCGCGCCAATCCTTTGGCAACAACAGGGAAATAAAACCCAATTACATAAATCCCCTCGGCCAAAAGTTTTTCGGCAAATGTTTGGGCCAATTGTGCATCATACAACATTAAAGGGCAAATAGGATGTATGCCTGGTTTGATATCGAAACCCGCCAAGGTCATTTGCTCTCTAAAATACAGAGTATTTTGCTCAAGTTTATCTCTTAATTGGGTAGTCTCGCTCAACATATCGAATACTGCAATGGACGCGCCTACAATCGAAGGAGCCAATGTATTGCTAAATAAATAGGGCCTCGAGCGTTGCCTTAGTAAATCAATAATTTCTTTTTTGCCACTTGTAAACCCTCCCGATGCTCCGCCCAACGCCTTGCCTAGTGTGCCGGTAATTATATCAATTTTACCCATTACCCCGCAATGCTCGTGTGTGCCCCGCCCTGTTTTTCCTATAAATCCGCTTGCATGGCATTCGTCAACCATAATCAAGGCTTCGTATTTTTCGGCCAAGGCTACAATTTTATCTAATTGCGCAATGGTACCATCCATACTAAAAACCCCGTCGGTTACAATTATACGGTGTCGTAAGCCGCGGGTTTCTATTAACTTTTGTTCCAAATCGCTCATGTCATTATTCAAATAGCGATAGCGCTGGGCTTTGCAAAGCCTTACCCCATCAATAATTGAAGCGTGATTTAAAGCGTCGCTGATAATAGCATCACGCTCGTCGAACAAAGGTTCAAAAATTCCACCATTGGCATCAAATGCAGCGGCGTATAATATGGTATCTTCTGTGCCTAAAAATTCAGATATTTTCGATTCTAATGTTTTATGAATATCTTGAGTACCGCAAATAAATCGCACGCTGCTCATACCAAAACCATGACTATCAATTGCCTTTTTTGCTGCCTCAATTACTTTAGGATGCGATGAAAGCCCCAAATAATTATTTGCACAAAAATTCAAAACCTCTTGGCCATCGGCTAAAGTAATTTCTGCCCCTTGAGGCGAAGCAATAATTCGTTCGCGTTTATAAAGTCCTGCATTTTTAATTTCTGATAATTCCTTTTCTAAAACTGTTTGAAGCGTGTTATACATTTTTAAATATTTATTGATAATTAAATAGAATATGCAAAGATATATAGCCGAAGTAAATGAGCGTTATAAATATAAATTAATTCATTTCATCGGCTTGCTTGTTCATTCGCAATTCGGATATAGCATAAGGAGATATTTTTCAGTAAGTTTGTAATCCTTTTGGCATATTAGTTGTTACCAAAAGGATTACATCGCACTAAATGGAAGAACCAACAAAAGAGCCTGCTCAAAAAACCCGTATCGTATTTAAACGCAACGACACTACCAAAGATACCGATAAGAAGCCAGAAGCAACAAATCCACTCGACCAAAACAAAAAGCCTACAGGACCCAAATTAAGTTTTTACTGGATTTATGGCATATTGGCAGTCTTGTTTTTAGGTTTCTTCTATTTTTCTAACAATACTGCCAAAACTATCGACACCAAAAGGTTAAAACAAATGTTGAACACAGGCGTGGTAAGTAAGGTTGTAGTTATCAACCGATCGAAAGCAGAAATATTTTTGACCGATTCGGCAAAAAATCTTGCAGAATATAAAAAAGATTTAGGAGAAGGAACTGTATTTAATGATGTTCAGACCGCTAATTATATATTAGAAGATATTGGCGATTATGCTACATTCAGTAAACTGGTAGAAGAAACACAGAAAAATTTACCCGTCGAAAAACAAGTAAGTATCGACCCCCAATTGCGAAAAGATTACCTACAAGATATTATGCCCTGGATTATTATGATCTCTATTTTTGGGCTGTTCTGGTATTTTATGGTGCGCCGTGTGGGCGGAGGCGGAGGCCCAGGAGGGCAAATATTTAATATTGGACGAAGCAAAGCGCAATTATTCGACAAAGACACTAAAGTTAATATAACCTTTAAAGATGTAGCAGGATTAGAAGAGGCCAAAATTGAGGTCATGGAAATTGTTGATTTTCTAAAAAATCCCAAAAAATACACCGATTTAGGAGGAAAGATTCCTAAAGGAGCTTTACTCATAGGCCCTCCTGGTACCGGCAAAACCTTAATGGCCAAAGCAGTTGCTGGCGAAGCAAATGTTCCATTCTTTTCGCTTTCGGGTTCCGATTTTGTCGAAATGTTTGTGGGCGTGGGAGCCAGTCGTGTGCGCGATTTATTTCGTCAGGCTAAAGAAAAAGCACCCTGCATTATATTTATTGATGAAATAGATGCCGTTGGCAGGGCGCGAGGCAAAGGAGCTATACAGGGGGGAAATGACGAACGAGAAAATACCCTAAACCAATTGCTTACCGAAATGGATGGATTTCAAACCGATTCCGGAGTTATTTTATTGGCCGCTACAAATCGTCCTGATATTTTAGATTCGGCCTTACTAAGACCGGGCCGATTCGATAGGCAAATATCCATTGATCGTCCCGATTTAAACGGTCGCCAAGAAATATTTGAAGTTCATTTAAAAGGATTAAAACTTTCATCGGATATCGACCCTAAAAAATTATCGGCCCAAACGCCTGGTTTTGCAGGTGCCGAAATAGCGAACGTTTGTAATGAAGCGGCCTTAATTGCCGCCAGAAATAATAAGACCGAAATAAATATGCATGATTTCCAAGACGCCATCGATCGTGTTATTGGTGGATTGGAAAAGAAAAACAAAATCATTTCGCCCGAAGAAAAGAAAATTGTAGCCTATCATGAAGCCGGTCATGCTATTGCAGGTTGGTTTCTTGAGTTTGCCGACCCCTTAGTAAAAGTGTCAATCGTGCCAAGAGGTATTGCCGCTTTGGGCTATGCTCAGTATCTTCCAAAAGAACAATATTTGTATCGTACCGAACAATTAATTGATATGATGTGTATGACTTTAGGAGGGCGTGTATCGGAAGATGTTTTCTTTGGTAAAATTTCGACAGGAGCTCAAAATGACCTTGAAAAAATCACTAAAATGGCCTATGCCATGGTTACCATTTACGGGATGAACGAAAAAGTTGGCCACGTGTCTTTTAAAGACGATACAGGCGAATATGGCTTATTAGGCAAACCCTATTCTGAAGCTACTTCACAAATTATTGATGAGGAGGTTCGGAAATTAATAAACGAAGCGTATGCAAAAACGAAGTCACTCATTATTGAACACAAAGTGCAACTCGAAAATTTAGCCCAAGCCTTATTAGAAAAGGAAATACTTTTCCAACAGGATCTGGAAGGCATCATTGGAAAACGACCCTTCGATACCAAAACAACCTATCAGGAGTATATGGATAAGCCGCCGGTTATAAAAGAAGAAATCCCAGAAGTTTTGGCCGAAACAGAAGAGCCCTCTGAACTTATTTTGGACGAACCTAAAACCGAACAGAATATTAAAACTGCTTAATTTTATCGAAATAAATCACTTCTCCAACCCTTATACACCCACACAGCACAATATTAGTTGCTAATTTGCTTTAAGTAATTTACATGAATCTCAAAAAAATTCTATTAGTACTCGTTCCTGTCTTTTTAATAGGCACTGGCTTTTATATGAAAAATATGGAATCGGGTAAAAGTTTTCTGGTCCCTGCAATTTTAGAAAGCCTAAAAAATTATCATTATAATCCGGTGGATGTTAATGATGAATTTTCGAAAAAAGTATTCGATGGTTTTCTCAATGTATTGGATGGAAATAAGCGATTTTTTACGCAAGATGATATAAACCAACTTAAAATTTATATAACCAAAATTGATGACCAATCGAAAGAAGGCAACTATGATTTTTTTGATAAAACCATGGAAATTTACGAAGGCCGAATAAACCAAAATCAACAATGGTTTAAAGAAATTCTTGCGGCCCCCATGGAATTTACAAGTAAGGAATCCTTGGTTATCGACGACAAACAGCCTTTTGCAAAAAATGATACAGAACTCAAAGACCGGTTGCGAAAATCACTAAAATACAGTGTGATGGTTAGGCTTGCCGCTTCAATGGATGCGCAGGAATCGGCCATGGCAAATAAAGACAGTGTCTTAAAAATTTTAAGCAGCGATACTTTAGAGTTTCAAGCTCGAAAAGGGGTTTTAAAATCTCAAAACGATTTTATTACTCGATGGCATAAAGTAAGAGCTGAGGAAAAACTTAGTTATTATATTAATGCCATCACGGCCGTTTTCGACCCGCATACTAATTATTTTCCACCGGCCGATAAGGCCAATTTCGACATCAGCATTTCGGG
>CAMDXE010000060.1 GCA_945878925.1 Chitinophaga pinensis | reverse complement strand
TTGTTTTTGCATTTTGGTTAGTAAAATTAATTGTTATTTTAACTAACCCAGTGGTCCTGTTTTTGGGGAGTATTACAGAGTGCCTTCAACTATTTTGTTGATAATCCCTATGCGGACAGTTTAGATTATATTCCTGAACTTACCAGTATTAATTTAATTGCCGATTCCAATAAATTTCTAATGGTCTTTGATCGATTTTTTTTTATCTATCTAGAATTAAACTCTAAAAAGTTAACGGTTAGCAAAACTAATAGTTTTCGGAATCCTGAATTTAGGCCATACAATTATTATTATTATTATAAGCAGCTTTATGGTATTTATCCTATTAGCAGTTTGTGGGTTAATAAAGAATTATACTCTTATAAGGATTCCTTTTCCATAGATAAAGTTAATTTAAATTCAAAAAAAAATATTTATTTCAATCCTTATTTCAATCCCGAATTTTGGAATCTAGGTATGACCGAGTATGTTAGTGGCATAAATAATAAAATAGTATTGACTAATGCTTTAAAAAATGAAATTGTAGTCTTTGATCTTACCAGTTATAAATCAGATACTATAAAAAACGTAATCTCAGAATTTAAATCTATAAAGAAGCCATATCTTGATTCTATTTATAAAAAATATAATGGGCGCAAAATTCCTTCGCGATTAAGTGAGTTTAGGGAACACGAGGACTCATTTAATTATATTTTTAAAATTATACCAAGGTCTGAAAATGAAATTTGGGTTGTGTGGAAAGGATATGATGTAAAACCCAAACAGTTAAAACTGGATATAATAGTTTTTGATTCCAAAACCAAAACATGGCAAACTAAATATCACCGGTTAGTCTATGATTATCTTCATATGGGTCTATCTGAAATTGTAACCGAATCAAGCTATCCAATTGAGTTTTTCAATAATCTAACCTATATAAAAGAAAACAAACTGTTTGTTATAGCGAATGACAATATGGATTTTGACCCTATCGGTAAAACTTTAAAAGAAGTAAAGGAACAAAAGATTAAAAACCCAAAACCAAAATCTTTAAAGTTATATGAATTTGAAATAAAGGAACAGTAAATCATTTGGCACAATTCTTGTAAAAATGCAATCCAATGTCATGTATCTTTGCCGCAATGCGGCGCCTTGCATTTCTTCCTTTTTGTTTGCCTGTTTTTTTGTTTGCCCAAAACAAAGAACCCATTACCATAAACAATGCCGATTATCTGGATTTTAATAAAAACTATGCCAATGCCGAACGTTTAGTTGGACATGTGAGCATGGCACAAGGCGATATGACCCTTACCTGCGACAGTGCTTGGTTTTGGAAAGATGAAAACCGCATGGAAGCTTTTGGCCACACGTTTTTAAATCAAGCAGGTGGTATGCGCGTTTGGAGCGATTACATGCTGTATAATGGAAACACCAAAATGGCCTCGGCGCAGAGAAATGTAAGAATGACGGACGGCAAAATGAGTTTAACTACTGATGCCATTCAATACGATGTAACTCAAAAAATAGCCTCGTATACCACCGGTGGAAATATTAAGGATGGCGAAAACACCATGGTAAGCCGCCATGGAAGTTACCATTCCAATACCCGGGAATATTTTTTTAAAGGGAAAATAAAATTGGTAAACCCCGAATACACCATGACGTGCGATACATTGAATTATAACGGGAATACCAAAGTGGCTTATTTCTTTGGTCCAACTTATATTAGCAGTACCGACAACTTGCTTTTTTGCAACTATGGCTGGTACGACACCAAAAATAACAGCTGCCAGTTTAGCAAAAAAGCCTACATTTTAAGCAAGGAAAACCGTATAGATTCCGACAGTTTTTTATATAACCGAAACACAGGCATTGGCCGAGCTTTTGGCCACATAAGCTTAACCGACACCCTTCAAAAAATTGTAATTCGGGGTAAAAAGGGAATTCACAACCGATTTGAAAAAACAACCCTAATTAGTGAAAATGCAATGGCGACTAAAGCCTTTGATAAGGATTCGCTTTTTCTTAAAGCCAATTATTTTTTTGACAAACTGGATACTTTAACCCAAAAGCGAACATTAACCGCCTACGGATCTGCCAAAATTTTTAAACAAGATGTTCAGGGAATGGGCGATAGCTTGAGCTATTCCTTAACCGATTCCATTATCCGGCTTTTTAAAAACCCTGTATTATGGAACGACTCCAACCAAACGACAGGAGACACTATTTTTATATATCAAAAAGGAAAATCGATTGACAAAATGGATGTATTGCAAAACGCGATGATCATAATGACAGAAGGCCCCAACAAATTCAATCAGATAAAAGGCAAAGCATTATATGGACATTTTGAAAATAATAAAATTTACAAAGTAAAGGTTAGGGGAAATGGGCAATCGGTTTACTATGTGCGCGACGACAGCGCAAAATATTCAGGGGTAAATTATGTAGAATGCACCAATATGGTTATCAATATTGATTCGAATAAAGTGAAGAAAGTGTCTTTTTTGGCAACGCCTAAAGGATCGTTTTATCCTTTGGAAAAATTTCCAAAGGAGAAGCAAAAACTTAGGGGATTTATCTGGCTGGCTGATAAAAGACCTGTGAGGGGTGATTTTATTTATTGATTTTTTTTACCTTTTCCAACTCGCCATATGCGGGTAGGTAAAGGTGAATCAGAATACCATCTTTGAGTTATGGAACATTTATTACCAGCGAAGTATTATCATATCTATAATCATGCTATTGGCAGTGAAAATCTATTTCGCTCCGATGAAAATTATTACTACTTTTTGAAGAAATATGCCTTGCATATTAGCCCAATTGCAGATACCTATGCTTATTGTTTGTTACCCAATCATTTTCATTTATTGATTCAAATAAAAGATGTTGATTCTCTTATAAAAACTTTTCCAACTCGCCATATGCGATTAGGCAAAGAAGATAAAAACCGATTAATCCCAATAAACCATTACGTTCATCGAATCTTAAAACCAGCATCCGATTTTTTATATTGGTTTGCTTATTAAACTTATTTTATGTCCAAAAAACTCGTTTACTTTATATTTCCTTCCCTGCTTTTAACGGCGTGCATGACCAATTCTAAAAAATCTCTCCCATCTATTTCCTTTGGCCAAGCTCCCATGACCAAAACTGTTGACATTTCGGATGATTATTTCGGAGCTAAAATAGACGACCCATATCGTTGGCTTGAATATGATACGGCTGCCGATGTAGCCGAATGGGTCAAAAAACAAAATGAATATACATTTGGGTATTTAAATCAAATTCCTTTTCGTAATAAAATAAAGTCTCGATTAGAAAAAATCTGGAATTATGCCAAATACAGCAGCCCGTTTAAAAAAGGGGATAATTATTTCTTTTATAAAAACGATGGATTGCAGAATCAAAGTGTTCTTTACATTCAAAAAGGCATAAAAGGCAAACCCAAAGTTTTTATCGACCCAAATGCCTTATCTATTGATGGAACCGTGTCGTTGGGCGGCCTTTCGTTTAGTCACGATAACAAATATGTGGCATATAGTTTGGGAAAAGCCGGAAGCGATTGGCAGGAAATTTTTGTAATGGAGGTAGAAACCGGAAAAAAACTGGACGATAAAATAGAATGGACCAAATTTGGCGGAGCCAGCTGGCGTGGAAACGGTTTTTACTATAGCCGATACGACAAACCGGTTGGGAAAAATATTCTTTCGGCAGCCAATAAATTTCAAAAAGTATATTTTCACCAAATAGGTCAAAGCCAAGACAAAGATCGCTTGATATATCAAAATCCGAAATACCCATTACGCTATTACTGGCCATCGGTAACCGAAGATGAAGATTTTTTCTTTATCAATATTTCGGAGGGTACAAGCGGAGGCGAAATTTGGTATTCCGATCTTAAAAAAGGAAAGGACACCGAGCTTTCATTATTAGTTAAAGGCTTCGAAAACAATCCGAGTGTTGTAGAATCGCACAATGGTAAAATTTTGTTAATAACCGACCACCAGGCCCCTAAATACAAATTGGTAGCCATTGACCCCCTTAATACTGCCATTGAAAATTGGCAAACACTGATTCCCGAAGGAAAACATTTATTGGAATGGGTGAATTTAACTGGCAATAAATTTTTTGCAGGATACCAACAGGATGTAAGCAGCCATATTTATCAATATAACCTCGATGGCAAGCAGGAAAAAGAAATAAAACTGCCTGGAATAGGAACGTCAGGAGGATTTGGTGGAACTAAAACTGACATGGAAACATTTTATCAATTTACCTCTTTTACAGTTCCCAATATTATATACCGCTACGATATAGCATCCGGAATTTCAGAATTATTTAAGACCATTGATTTCCCAACAGATTTGAATGATTATGAAACCAAGCAGGTGTTTTATCCAAGTAAAGATGGAACAAAAATACCAATGTTTATCATAAGCAAAAAAGGAATTGAATTGGATGGAAATAACCCAACTGTTTTATATGGCTACGGTGGGTTTAACATTAGTATTACACCATCGTTTAGTACCAGCAATATTGTTTTTTTGGAACAAGGCGGCGTTTACGCCATTGCTAATCTTAGAGGTGGAGGGGAATATGGCGAAGATTGGCATAAGGCAGGAATGTTAGAAAAAAAACAAACCGTATTTAATGATTTTATAGCTGCTGCCGAATATCTCATTAACGAAAAATACACCTCAAACCAAAAATTAGCCATCAAAGGCCGCAGCAATGGAGGTCTATTGGTAGGAGCGGCCATGACCCAAAGGCCCGATTTATTTAAAGTTGCCCTGCCTGGAGTAGGAGTTTTAGATATGTTGCGTTACCACAAAAGTACTGTTGGCTGGGGTTGGGCTGTAGAATACGGCAAAAGTGATGTAAAACAAGAATTTGATTACTTGATAAAATATTCACCACTGCATAATATTAAAAATGCTGTAAAATATCCTGCAACCTTAATTACCACCGGCGATCACGACGACCGAGTGGTTCCCTCTCACTCGTTCAAATTTATTTCAACCCTTCAGGCCAAAGCATCTGCCAAAAATCCAAACATTCCTTATATGGTGCGAATTGACACCAATGCAGGACATGGGGCAGGCAAACCCACCTCAAAGCTTATCGAAGAAGAAGCCGATGTTTGGGCCTTTGTAATGTATAATTTAGGGGTCGATATTAAATAAAGCCATCCAGATTAAACAGGCCATTTAGCAATAGGGACACGTTTGTAGCCCGTTTTCTTTTAGGTTGAATTTACGAACAGGTAAATATACATTTGCATACTTATTTTTTTGAAAATCAATCTATGATTAATTGCGTAATAATTGACGATGACCCTGTTTATCTAAACTTATTAAAGCATTTTATTGATCATACTGCGGGCCTTTCCTTTTTAGATTCATTTTCAGATTCGATTGAAGCGGTAAATTATATACGAAAAAACCCGAATGCTATCGACCTTATATTTCTAGATATAGAAATGCCCGAATTGAATGGCTTTGGCCTTTTAGAGTCTTTAGCAAATTGTCCTCCTGTGATTTTGATTACCGCTCATAATACTTATGCATTTAAGGCTTTTGAGCATAACGTTATTCATTATTTGGTTAAACCCATCGAATACTCAAAATTTTTAACTGCTATTGAAAGGCGTTTTGCGCTTGCAAATGATCAGAACACTCAAAATCTAGATTATATTTTTATTAAAGAAAATGGCGTAATCGTTAAAATAATGCATCAGGAAATTATGTTCTGTGAGGCCCTTGGCGATTTTGTAAAATTGCATTTAAAGGATAAAGCCCATACCATTAGTTCGACTATGAAAAACCTTGAGGTTAAACTAAAGAGAAATTCACAATTCGTTCGCGTGCATCGTTCCTATATTATTAACTTAGCCTATCTTAAAAATTTTGATACCGAATCGTGTTATATTGCTGGCAAAATTATACCGATTGGCAATACATTTAAGGCCCAATTGCATTTGCGTTTAAATATTATCTAATTTTTTTAACCCCCCATTCTCCTTCTTTAACCTCTCAATTTCCTTGTTAAACGAAATAAAACCGAGGGCTTCTGCTTTGTAATGACATTCGCTAAACAAACAAAATTCTTTAGTTTGATAAACTTAAGTTTTTGAATGTTTAACGAATTAAAAAATGGCGACAGGACGCAATCACTTACCCCTTAAAAAATCGAGCCAATACAAGTATGTTCGCATGTGGGTATGTGAAAAAGGATTGATCAAGTGGACAGCAGGTTTTAATGGCAAAACCCTTTCATTTGGCACCGAAAAAGAAGCAGCCTTATACATTGACAAACAACTAATATTGACAGGACGAAATCCTATAAACGTATTAGTTAGAAAAAATAATTTAGATTTGCAGTCGTAGATTGAACGTGGCTTTATCGCCCTTAAATCAAACGTCGCTAATAAAAATACCTAAGCTAAAAGATGTATTTTACATACATCGTCTTCTAATTTTTGCATAACCACTTAATTGAATTCATTTAATTCTGAACAAACTCAGTTTGTACAAATTTGTGGTTCAATTAAGTGGCCATTGTCTGCATATTTAATTTATTAATAACAAAATTATGTATGGAATTGTAAACAAGGCAATCGAAGATTTAGTCATCGAAAATTTCGGAGAAAAAAAATGGGACGCTATCAAACTTAGATCTGGCGTAGATGTGGATTTTTTTATAGCAAATGATCCTTATGACGATGACATTACCTTTAAGCTAGCTGGTGCAGTAAGCGAAGAAATGAATATTCCAATTGCCGCTGTGCTCGAAACGTTTGGCGAGTGGTGGGTATTGCGCACCGGAAAAGAGAAGTATGGGAGCTTGATGGAAGCTGGAGGAAATGGTCTAAGAGAATTTTTAATTAATTTACCCGTATTTCATAACCGTGTAATATTAATCTTCCCAAAATTAACCCCACCCGAATTCAAAATCACTCATCTTGAAGAGCAAAGTCTTCATTTGCATTATTTTTCGAAGCGTGAGGGCCTACAAGAATTTGTTAGAGGTTTATTAAATGGCTTAGGAAAGATGTACAATACCCCAACCACCGTCGAATTAATTCAGAGCCGAAACGAAGGCAGTTCGCATGAAATATTTAAGGTTAGTTGGTAGGTGATGCAAGTGAATCAGATCACTTTTAGTCGAGAAAGTTTTAATACGCTTTTTCCCTTCTATATTTTACTCGATACTCAACTTAAAATTGTATCGGTTGGCAAAACTTTAGAAAAAATCACACCGATTCCTCCCCTATCCTTCTTTTTTGATTTTTTTGCAATAAAACGACCCGAGCATTCGCTAACAAACCCTCATGATTTAGAAGCCTTAAAAGATCAACTTGTTATTATTGAAACCCTGCAGTCGAACGTTGTTGCCCTTCGAGGACAATTTGATTACCTCCCATCCGAGCAATGCTATTTATTTGTGGGAGCGCCATGGTTTAGCAGCATGGATCAAGTGAGAGACAATAAGTTAACGCTTCATGATTTTGCATTGCACGACCCCATGATCGATTTACTTCATGTATTAAAAACACAAGAAATAACTACCAAAGAAATAAAAGAGTTATTAACCACCGTAAATCAACAAAAAAACGAGTTAAAACAATCCGAAATTAATTACAGGTCTATCGTAGAAAGGGCCACCGATATTATTTATAAAATAAATGCCGAAGGCGATTTTACGTTTGTCAATGATGTTGCCGAGCGCATTACAGGATATTCTAAAGCTGAATTATTAAAAATGAGCTTCTTAGAATTAATTCGAGAAGACTTTAAGGAGATTTTAATGTCTTTTTACTCTCAACAAATAAAAAACAAGGTAGCTTCAACTTATTATGAATTTCCTATATCGACCAAATACAAACAGGAAATTTGGATTGGCCAAAGCTTGCAATATCCTCAAACAGATAGCCAAACTATTGAATTAACCGCACTAGCAATTGATATCAGTGAACGAAAAAATATAGAATTAAAACTTAGTTTACAAGAAGAGAAGTACCGTAATATTATTGCCAACATGAATCTTGGATTGTTGGAAGTAGATACCAATGATACCATACAATTTGCCAATCAAAGTTTTTGCAAATTATCGGGATATCCCTTAGACGAATTAATGGGACAAAAGGCCGCGAGTTTATTTATGGTTAAATCAAAAAAATCTGTCATTGTGCAAAAAAACATTCTCCGAAAAACAGGCATTTCTGATATGTATTCGGTACAAGTAAAAAATAAAAGTGGGCAGAAACGATGGTGGATGATAAGTGGGGCACCGCAATACAACGACAAAAAGGAAATCATTGGATCGGTAGGTATACATTTAGACATAACCGAACAAAAACGAATTGAGGAAGAATTAAAAAAAGCAAAAAACAAAGCAGAAGAATCGTCGAAAGCCAAGGAATTGTTTTTGGCAACCATGAGCCACGAGATTAGAACCCCGCTAAACGCCATAATTGGCATCACCGACTTGATGAAATCGGATGCCAAAACACGCAATAAGGAAAACCTCGACATTCTTAGCTTTTCATCCAAAAATTTGATGGCTTTGATTTCCGATATTCTAGATTTTGCTAAAATAGAATCTGGGAAAATCACCTTGCTCAGAACCTCTATCCATCTTAGTCCTTTACTAACTGGAATTTATCAAACATTTAAGCCAACTTGTGAAGAGAAAAAAGTTAAACTGGTTTTAAAAATCGACGCCACTGTACCAAAAATAATTATCGGCGACGAGTTAAGGTTGTCGCAGGTATTATATAATTTAATCAGCAATGCAGTAAAATTTACGCCTGAAGGATCTATCGAAATTTTTGTATATGCCAAAACTCTGATTCAAAACAGGGTTCGCCTATTTTTTAAGATAAGCGATTCAGGAATCGGAATTAACGAATCTAAAATAAAAAGTATTTTTAATGCTTTTGAACAAGCCGATTCAAACATATTGAGGCAATATGGAGGAACTGGTTTGGGCCTGAGTATAACCAAAAAACTAATTGAACTGCAAAAAGGAAGTATAACGGCCGAGAGTGTTATGAAAAAAGGCAGTTCATTTCATTTTCATATCGATTATGATTTTGTGTCGGAAACACTAAGCCAAAACGATAAAACAGAAAACCAATCGCCTTCGTTGAAGCCATTGCCTAACGACAAACTTATTTTATTGGTTGAGGATAATATCATAAACCAACAAATTGTAATAGCATATTTTAAGCAATGGGGCTTAAGATGGGAAGTGGCCAATAACGGTGTTGAGGCCATCGAAATGCTTGCGCTTAAAAAATATGACCTTGCCCTCATCGACATTTTTATGCCCATAATGGATGGGTTCACCACTATAAAACAAATTAAGAAAAATACTGCCTTAAAAAATTTACCAATTATAGCCCTTACGGCATCGGCCGAAACCAGTTTGATGGATAATGCAGTAAAACTTGGCGCCAATTATTGCCTTACAAAACCATTCAATGCCGATCTTTTGCTTGATTCAATATCCATCCTATTAAGTGGCCAAAAAAAATCAGATAAAAAGACAAATAACACGTTGAATAGTAAAGATAAAAACGCAAGTACTTCACTAATAAATTTAACTCAAATTGAAATGGCCTCTTTTGGGTCTTCCAGATTTGTTAACGACATGGTTGCTATGTTAATTAAGGAAACGAACATCTCCTTTAACAAAGCTTCCTTGCTTTTGGAAATTGGCGATGTTGACCAATTTTCGATGGCCATACACAAAATGAAAAGTAATTTATTACTGCTGGGGTTAGAATCGGAGCGAAACAGTCTAGATTTTATGGAATTACACTCGGCTGCCCATGAAAAACCTGATGAAATAAAATTAAAATTTTCTCAGTTAAAGATAACTTGGAGTAAAGCTTTGCTTGAGCTTGGTGCCCTTAAAAACAAATAGATTAATGCTTATTGATCTATAAAACTTTTTCGAGTACGGTTCTAAAAGCGAGAACCTTGTCGCCATATTTTTCTATGGTTTTTTGTTTAAGCGCTGTTGAATGCGTTTCTATATAATCGTTGTACTCTTCTATTGTGTTTGCAAAATATTGAACGCTATAATTTAGACTTGTATCGTCAGCATTGTGATTTTGTATTTTATACATGGCATAGGATGTAAATTTTAATGTAGCCATTACTTGGGGCAAATGTATTTCTTTCATCCATTCAAGCCATTCGTCTTTAATGCTTGGGTCAATATTGAGGGTTACATTATATAAAATCATTTTAATTGTTTTTTTGACCTTGGGTGAAATTGATCTACTACTTTTTGTAAATGTTTTCGGTCTAGATGTGCATATATTTCGGTAGTTGTAATGCTTTCGTGACCAAGCATGTTCTGAATGGCTCTTAAATCGGCCCCATTAGTTATTAAGCTGGTTGCAAACGAATGCCGAAATGTGTGCGGGCTAACATTTTTACGAATCCCTGCTTTTAGCGCCAATTGTTTTACCATCGTAAATATAAATTCTCGGGACAACCTGGAACCCCTCCTCGATAAAAAAAATATTTCTTTATCCTTTGGTTTCGCTTCTGTTTTCTGTCGTTCGGTTTCCATATATAGCTTCATAAGATTTAATGCATTTTTACTTATCGGTACCAAGCGCTGTTTATTTCCTTTTCCGGTAACCAAGATACATTCTTCCTTGAAATAAACTTGGTCGTGCTTTAAATTTACCAACTCCGTAACGCGCAATCCACAAGCAAATAAAAGCTCCAAAATTACTTTATTTCTAAATCCACCAATTTTGCTGGCGTCAATTTGTTGTATAAGGCTTTCAATTTCTGTAATGGTCAAAAAACTTGGGAGTTTTCTTGTCATTTTTGGAAACTCCAAAAGGTCTGTGGGGTTTTTATCTATGTATTTTTCTAATACTAAATAATCGTAAAACGACCTAATTCCTGACAAAATTCTAGCTTGAGACGTAGCCGCGCATCCAGATTTAACTAACCATTTAATAAATTCATCAAAAAAATCATTGGAGGGATTTAATACATCAATTTTTAGTTGATTAATGCTTGCAAATTTCTCAAGCTTCTGAATATCTCGGATATAGGCATCTATCGTATTTTTAGAAAGATTTTTTTCGAGTTGAAGAAAAAGCTCAAATCCTTTGATATACAATGTGGCTATCATTACCAAAGGGCAAGTTCTGTTGCTTGTAGCACTTCTTTGCTATTAGAATCAAACCTGTTGGCGATTATTACAATTCTACAATTTTTTCTTTTCCATTTCGAATCCAATTGAAGTTCAAATTCTTTTTCGAAAACTCTTCCTGCTTCGTAGTTGCCAATGGTAGAAGGTAGAATTTTTAAGGGATTTCCATTAATATTTGTGATGGCTTTTCGAAGTACGTGGTTATGAATATACTTAGGATTAGTACCTCCGATGGGCATTGATTGTTGCGAACTAATTTTATTTTCAGATACAAACAACGACAAAAAAACTTCGTCTTTATAAGCAGCGGCAAAAAGCACCTTAACGTTTAAGGTATATTTATCGGTCGCGGAGTCCGACTTAATTATCGTTGCTTCCAATACAATGGGTGTTTGTTCGGCTTTTAATATTTCGGTGTGTCCAACCCATTTGTTAAAATGCGCGTTTAATTCTGTTTCGCCAGGATATTTTTTTCTGTTAATTCCACCACCCGGTATCGTTGATGGGCTGCCGTAAATATTAGTATAAATAAAGTCGGCATCATTTGTGTTTAATACTTCAAATCCAGGATAGGGCGTTGTTAGATTGGTAAGATAAAAAGGATAAAGCGCCAGTGCAACTACATTGCCTGGGTTTATGCTATCAATTTCATGGATTTTTATAGCTGCTTTGGGACAATTAGGGCACCTTACACCCGTAATATCTTCAATATAAATTTTCTTAACTACCGGTGATGGTATAGTTGTTAATACAAATGACGTGTCCTTTAAGCCTATTTTTTTTATTCCAAAATCTATAAAGGGAGGCGTTTCTCTGCATCCATAAAAAAACAGAATTATTACTATTAAGCCAAAGCCCTTAAACTTTTTTTTCATCGATATATTTAATAGTATTCAAGATCATCTGAACTTCATTAAATTTTATGAACCTCCACTTGCTGCGTCTTAGCCCGCCTTTATCTAATCCGGCATAAACCACTCTGTCCAGTTTTTTTAGCCTATACCCTAAGCTTTCGAACATTCGATGTACAATTCTGTTTTTTCCGCTGTGAATTTCAACCCCAATCATTGTATGGTCATTAGGATCTACGTAAGCAATTTCGTCCACATTTATTGGCCCGTCTTCTAAGTCCACGCCCTCTACTAGTTTTTCAAAATGTTCTCTTTCAAGGGGTTTGTCAAGAATTGCATAATACACTTTCTTTACTTCGCTTGATGGATGCGAAAGCTTTTGGGCAAAATCTCCGTCGTTGGTTAACAATATTACACCTGTTGTGTTTCTGTCTAATCGGCCTATTGGAAAAATTCTTTGATCGGTTGCTTTCTGAACCAAATCCATTACAGTTACCCTGTTTTCGGGGTCGCTTGTAGTTGTGATTGTATCCTTAGGTTTATTTAATAAAATATAAACGTGATTGGCTTTGGTAATGCGCTTACCCTTAAACTCTACAATATCTTTAGCTTTTATTTTATATCCTAATTCGGTTATTATTACATCGTTAACTTTTATAACTCCTTTTGCTATCAAGTCGTCGGCCTCTCTTCTGCTGCACACACCTGCATTGGCTATGTATTTGTTAAGCCTTACCAGTTCATTTTCACCAATTACTCTGCTTTCGGCAATTGGAATCTCAGGATTTTCATGCTTTTTAAAAAACTGATGGCTCATCAAAGGGTTTTCTGCAAAATTTGGTTTAAAACCCTTTTTAAAGTTTGGCCTATTGTCGTTTTGCCCTCTTGAATCTTTACTTCGCGAACCATGGAAGTCTCTAGTATTTTCCTTAT
>CAMDXE010000059.1 GCA_945878925.1 Chitinophaga pinensis | reverse complement strand
TAAGAATTAATATATCCTGATCGTTTAGGGCAGAGCCTATATCGGCCGATTGAATACGTGGTAAATAGGTAATATTAAAGAGATCAGAGCTAATAAGCTCAAAAAAAGCAGGATGCAAATCGTCAACAATCAATACATTCAACTTTTGGATGCTCATTTTGTGCTCTTAATTTTCAATTCGAAATTACAATAGTTTCAAAACTCTTAAGCCGATAAATTGACCAAAGGTTAGTCTGCAATTTATTAACGGAAGGGCCACTTTAAGCTGTTTATTGTTAAAAATAAAGGAAGTCAATTAATGGCCAATGTCTATATGGCTTGATTTCACAGGCTCGCCAAAAAAATATGTGGCCTTTGTATCAAACGCAATTGCATTATCGGAGGTGTAAAATGTGGTATGTGAGTTTTTAAGACAAGCGCTATCTATTTCAGGATGTCGGTTTAAATAATCGAGTAAGGACATGGCCACAATTTCACCTTGCGCTATCAGCCTTATATTTGGTGGCAAATGGTGTTTTATTTTTTCTAAAAGAAGTGGATAGTGTGTGCATCCTAAAACGATGGTATCAATTTGTGAGGATTGGTTGAACAATTCGTCAAGATATTTTTTAATAAAAAAATCGGCACCATCGCCATCATACTCATTGTTTTCGACCAGCGATACCCAAATAGGGCAGGCTTGTTGATAGACCTTAAGGTTTGGAAAAAATTTACGTATTTCGCTTGGATACGAATCCGAATTTACCGTTCCTGATGTTCCTAAAATGCCAATAGAGCCCGTTTTCGAATAAGTCCCAACTACTTCAGAGGTAGGCCTTATGACGCCTAAAACTCTTTTTTCGGAGGCCCTTTGTATTAAATATCCTTGTTGAATGGTTCGCAAGGCTTTGGCCGAAGCCGTGTTGCACGCCAAAACCACCAAATTGCACCCTTTCGAAAATAAGGTTTCAACACATTGTTGCGTATAGCGAGTTACCGTTTCGAACGAACGGTTGCCGTAAGGCGAACGAGCATTGTCGCCTAAATAACAAAAATCGTAATTGGGCAAATTGGCCACCAATTCTTTCAGTATGGTCAATCCTCCATACCCCGAATCGAATACGCCAATGGGTCCTGGTTTTAATATGCTTGAGGATGAATGGATACGCTTGATTTTGATTTGCGAAAATAGGCAAGCTTATTTGTTTTTTCGGAGTAATTAAAATAAAAAGCTCCGGCAAAGTTATTGCCAGAGCTTTTTATAAAGTCTTACTTTATTTAATTAATAAGGAGTTGCTTTTTTACATCAGCCATCAAATCGTTGGTGCTATTGGTTACCAATACCCCCAATCCTTCGGAACTGTCCAATACATAATCATACCCTTTTGCTTTTGCAACCGCATTAATGGCGGTTTTAGCTTTTGTATAAATAGGCATATACAAGGTTTCTTTCTTTTTCATCATGTCCTGTTCTGCGGTTTGGCTAAATTGTTGAATATCGGCTTGCAGGGCTTCTAATTTGCTCTTTTTTACTTCCATAACCACCGGCAACGAAAGTGTATCGGCTACATACTCTTGATATTTCGTTTGCAATTCGTTTTGCATGGTTTCGAGCTGAGCGCGCAGTTGGCCTTCATGTTCCTTCAATTTTTTCTCAAAATCTTTCATTTCTGGCATTAAATTCATTAATTCGGATGAATTGATGTGCGCAATTTTGCTTTGGCCATTGGCCCCAATAAACATTGTAATGGCAGCAAATACAGTTAAAATTAATCGTTTCATTTAGTTTCTATTTTTGATTGGTTTTTAGTTAGTCTTTAGGGGGCATTCCATCGCCTCCAGCAGGGGGCAAATCGGTTTTTTGCTTTTCTTTAATTTTATCTTTTTCTTCCTTTGTTGGCGCAACGCCCAGGGAGGTTAAAACATTATCGCTCTTATCGTATTTTGCATTGCTAAAGAGCATAGTCATATCGCTTGATTTGTCGAAAATAAAATCAAGCACTTCATCCTTGGCTATTTTCTGAATGGCTTCGAACACCTTATCTTGTATTGGTTTTACCAATTCTTGTCGTTTTTTGAACAACTCTCCTTCGTATCCAAATTTATCTTGTTGAAATTTTTTGGCTTCTTTTTCTTTTGTGATGATGTCATCTTCGCGCTGCTTTTGCTGCTCGGAGGTTAAAAGAATTTTTTCGGCTTGATATTCTTTGTAGAGTTTATCAATATCCTCATACTTTTGATCAACTTGTTTTTGCCAATTTTCGGCTATTTCATTGAGGTTTTTTTGGGCCGATTTGTAATCGGGAAGCAACGATAATATGTACTCGGTGTCGACATAGGCAAACTTTTGAGCATAATTGGCAAATGGAATAAACATTAAAATCGCAAATGTAAACATCAACTTTAACGCTCTAGATTTAGGCATGGGGCGAATCGAAGGGCTTGATAAAGTGCTTTTAATTAAATTCTCGCTGATAATTTCTGGTTTCATAATCATTTATTTTATTTATCCTCCTGTATACAATTTTTTTGCCTAAAACATTGCAGCCTATAAAATAAGTGGCAAACATACATATTTTTAAGGGGCTTCAAAAAAAATATTACGGCTATTGACTTGTTTATTTTTGAAGATTATTTTAGACACCTAGTGTTGCAATTTTATGGCGTTGGTAGCAACTTGGTTGCTTTTATGTAAGGATCGGTCGAGTATATAACTAGTGAGCATGATACTATCTGGCTTGAGTCCTGGATAGGGCGAAGCCGGTATCCTAAGCATTAAATTGCCCGAAACTGCCTTCTTTTTATCCGCTAAACTCAGCCTTTGAAACCTTTGGTTGAAATGTAAAGTATCAGCACTGCTTGGTATAACTATATGTTGCCATACTTTGTTTTTTGCAATTTTATACGAAACCAAAAGGGTATAATACCCAACATTGCCATAATTATAGGGGGGCAAAGTATCGTCCTTCGACAATCCAAGATCGCCATCGCCATCTTTATAATTTAGACTAAGGACAACCATACTATCTTTGCCTGCTTTATTTTTGTAGACGGCAACTCCATCTAATTCTAATTCTGGAATATCAGAATCAGGAATATCTGAAGTACACCCCAAAGCCATACCTAAAATTAGAACCGATAGCGTGAAAAATAATTTCAATAAAAATGTTTTTTTAACCACAGAAGCCAATTTCAATTCCTTGGCTTTGGAATTATTTTATTACCAGGCCAAATATAACCCTGTTTATGCAAACTATTTAAAATTAATTAACGTCAGTCCACATAGCATAACCGAAATTGATGACATTCCTTATCTTCCAATCGATTTCTACAAACATCATGTGGTGAGCTGCCAACCTAAATCTGTGAATTCTCACGTTTTTTTGAGCAGTTCGACAACAGGGATGGGGCAAAGCAAGCATTATGTAAACGACATCAACCAATACATTAACGCGTTTAGCAAAAGTTTCGAATTCTGTTTTGGAAACATCACCAACTTTAGCTTTCGCTTTTTATTGCCGTCGTATATGGAAAGAGAAGGGTCGTCATTAATTTATATGGCCCAGAAATTACTAAGTATTTCGGGGAGTGGAGGATTTTATCTTACAAATTTCAAACAGCTAGCCTACGATTTGGCTCAGGATATTGCAGAAAAGCGCCCTACAATACTCTTGGGAGTGAGCTATGCCTTAATTGATTTTGCAAAAGAATTTCCTATGGATTTGTCGTCTATTATTGTTATGGAAACCGGTGGCATGAAAGGCCGTCGTGAGGAAATTACTAGGCCGCAACTTCACCATTATTTAAAAAATCAATTCAACCATAGCCAGATTGCCTCGGAGTATGGAATGACAGAATTATTGTCGCAAGCTTATTCTACAAAAGATGGACTGTTTAGGCCTCCTCCTTGGATGAAAATCAATGTGGGCAAAACGACTGATCCTTTTGAACTTGAAAAATTTGGGAAAACGGGGTGTCTTAAAATAATGGATTTATCAAATTATGAGAGCTGCAGTTTTATTCACACCTCCGATTTAGGCCGAGTTTTTGAGGATGGGTCCTTCGAAATTTCGGGACGATTCGACCACAGCGACTTGCGCGGATGCAACTTAATGGCCCTTGATTAAAAATTTTGCAAACGCGAATTATAAGCCATCGTTTTCTAACTGTATATTTGCAGCCTTAACCCTTCATGTAACATGAAATTGCATAATAAGGTAAACAAGATTATCCTAAAACAACAAATTCTTGAATCGGCCGAACCAAGAACAACCCTTTCCTTTTACAAATATTTTCACATCGGCAACCCTCAAATTTTCAGAGATCATCTGTATTTGCTGCTCGACCCACTTGGCGTATTAGGTCGCATTTATATAGCTAAGGAAGGAATAAATGCTCAAATTAGTGTGCCATCCGTAAATATCGAAACCTTTAAAAATTCACTTTCTCAAATTAGCTTTCTAGACGGCGTGCGCCTCAATGTTGCCATACAAGACAATGGAAAATCTTTTATTAAACTGGTTATAAAAGTGAAATCGAAGATTGTGGCCGATGGGCTAAATGATCCAAATTTTAAGGCATGGGATTATGGCACGCATTTATCTGCTTCGGCTTTTAACGAAATAACCTCGAAACCTGAAACCATTTTAGTGGATATGCGCAACCATTACGAAAGCGAAGTGGGCCATTTCGAAAATGCGATTATTCCGGATGTCGACACATTTAAAGATGAGCTCGACTATGTTGTTAAACTATTGGCCGACAAAAAAGACCAACCTTTGGTAATGTATTGTACAGGCGGAATACGATGCGAAAAAGCAAGTGCTTGGATGAAACACAATGGATTTAAAGACGTATACCAATTAGATGGCGGAATTATTAAATATGCCCAAGACGTAAAACAAAACGGATTGCAAAATAAATTTAAAGGCAAAAATTTTGTTTTCGACGAACGCTTAGGCGAGCGAATATCGGATGATATAATAGCCCAATGCCATCAATGCGGCAGCCCTTGGGACACGCATATAAATTGCAGCAATATTGGATGCAATCTTTTATTTCTGCAATGCCCTAGCTGTTCCGAAAAATACGAACATTGCTGTTCCGAAACCTGTCAAAAGTTGCTTGAATTAACCGAAACCGAACAAAAAGCGCAACGAAAAAACAGCGACTCTGGCATTCGTATTTTTTCGAAAGGACGATTCCAACTTAAACCTTAAAATTTGGTGCGAAATTTTATACTTTTTTTAGGCTAAGATTTATAAAGCCTTGTTTTGAAAATCAGGAATCCAAAACCGTAATTCGTACCAATTCGATTCTTGCTTCATCAAATTTTAGAATTTTTACCTTAAAGCCATGAATGTTCAAGGTTTCGCCCTCGGTGGGAATACTTCCATGTTCGGCAATAATAAATCCGGCAAGGGTTTCATATTCGCCTTCGGGTATGCTAAAGTTGTATTTTTCGTTGATATAGTCCACTTCTAAAGCGGCCGAAAGTTCAAACTCATTTTCCGAAATTTGTTTTTCAATGATGTGATTATCGTCGTCGTGTTCGTCGTCAATTTCACCTAAAATTTCTTCCATGATATCTTCAACGGTAATTACGCCGGCGGTTCCTCCAAATTCGTCAACCACTAAAGCTATACTCTTTCGTTTTTTTACAAATTCATTCAACATTTGTTGAGCCGTTCGGCTTTCGTTGGCAATAAGTATAGGTATTAAAATAGATTTGATGGAGGTCGGTTTTTTAAACATATCTATTTGATGCACATAACCAATGATATTGTCAATTGAATCGCGATACACCAATATTTTTGAGTGATGCGATTCAAGAAATAAGGCGTTTAATTCGTTCATGGTTTCACCTACTTCGATGGCCACCAAATCGGTTCGTGGAACCATACAATTGCGCACTCGAACGGTACTAAAATCGAGGGCATTCTTCAAAATTCCAGCATCTACCTCGCTGCGCTTATTATCTTGAAGGGTTTCGGTAATAAAATGGTCTAATTCTACTTTGGTAAAGGCAGGTGCGGTTTCCACAAATACTTGTGAGGTTAGCAAACGCAACACTTTTTTCGACAACCAAATCGTAAACTTTACAATTGGCCATAGTAAATAATAAAAAAATTGAAAAGGGTAAATAAAAATGGAAAGTATAAAATTAGGGTTGATTCTAAATAAGGCCTTAGGCAAAAAATCAGCCGTAAACAAAACGATGATTGTACTTATAATTGTACTAATCAATAAATTAGCAACTCTTGAATTATGAAACGGTTCGAGGAAATCGTGCAATTGTTTACCAATAAAAATACCGTAGATAACCAGCACTATATTGTAAGCTACCAAAATGGTGCTTATAAATCGGGAGGGTGTTTTGTAATATTCGGAAACCAAACTTGCCCATGCGCTTCCTTGTTTGCTTTTTAGTTCGATGCGCAATTTATTAGCCGAAACAAAGGCAATTTCAAGCCCTGAAAAAAATGCAGCCATGGCCAAAGAACATAAAATTACAATAATTGGGGTAAGCATCTTAGGTTATCTTTTACCTTTTTCGTTAAACATTAGGGTGCAAATATAATTAATCAAACTATTCGCCTTGCTATATTGGCAATAAACACCTTGGTTTGTTAAATGAATACTCATAATAAACTTACCTTTTGATGAGAATTAATACCATAAGTATTGTTTTATTTTTAATCATCGTTGAGACTTTGAGTTGCCAACAAAGCGACCCTTCGTCAATCAAAAAGCAAGGAATTTATCAAAAGGATAGGCCTGCTTTAGCCCATGCGGATACCATTATTAAGCAGCCTATAATAAAGCTAGATTCCATAGGCCTTGAAATTCCAAAATGCAATAAAAACGACAAGGTTATATCGCATCATGGATATACTTTTTTGTATAGCGAAAGCCACGAACAAGCCTCATGGGTGGCCTACGAACTCAGCAGTTTCGAAACCAAATCGCTGTTCAAACGCTCGAATAAATTTTGCGAAGATCCTTACGTCTCCACCGGAACAGCAACCTTAAGCGACTATAAACATTCAGGATTCGACCGAGGGCATTTGGCCCCTGCAGCCGATATGGGATGGTCGAGTTTGGCAATGAACGAATCCTTCTATTTTAGCAATATTAGCCCACAAGTTCCTAGTTTTAACCAAGGAATTTGGAAAAAGCTTGAAGAATTAGTTAGGCTATGGGCTGTAGAAAGCAAGGCAATTTATATTGTAACCGGTCCAATTTTATCCGAAGGACTTGCCAGCATCGGCCCCAATAAAGTGTCAGTTCCTAAGTATTTTTACAAGGTTATACTCGATTATTCGAAACCCGAATACAAAGGCATAGGGCTCATCATTCCTAACACAGGATCTCATGAAATGCTTCAAAATTTTGTGGTTTCGATAGATAGCGTTGAAAAGCTCACATCCCTCGATTTTTTCCCAAAGCTCCCCGACCATTACGAATCTCAATTGGAATCAAAAGTGTGTGCGTCATGCTGGACTTGGGCTAAGCCATCGCACAAAAAAAATCAAAATAAATCGAATTCCCTTCAATGTCTTGCCACCACTAAATCGGGTTTGAGATGCAAACGCATGACCCGAAATTTAAATTCAATTTGCACCCAACACAATCGATACTAAAAGTAAACCTATGAGCTATTGAAAGCCTTGTAAAAATTATATATTTGTAAACTTAAAAAAAAAATAACATGTTTCTAAAAAACGTTTTTCGCACACTTAGTTTAGTACTCTTACTTCCTGTCATAGGTAATGCTCAAAATATTAAAGATGAAGATATTGAATATCAATATATTCAACTTCCATTGATTGATATTAAAAGTCAGATTAAAAATTACAATATCAAACTCGTGCCGGTTTGGGAAGAAAAAAACGCCAAACTTAATGCCGAATATGAGGCCGAAAAACAAAAGGCCCAACAAGAACTTGATGACGCTAAAGGAAATATTCCCGCCTTACAAAAAGTTTATGACGATCAATATGAAGACGATTTAGTGCAATACGATAAAGATGTTAAAACAGCAGAAGAGCGATTCGCGAATGAAATGGATGCATACAACAAAAAATCATTGGGCAGTAAATTAATCGAAAAAGAATTACTAGGTCAAAACACAAAGCCATACAAGCAGTTGCCATCTAAACCCTACCGCAAAACAGTTTCAACACCATATTTGCGTTTTGTTCCAGTTCCAAAATTACACACCAGTTATGATTACCCAGCCCTTTGCAATACCTACTTAAAATTATACGGTTTCGAACAAGGAAACGATCAGGCCGCCAATATCACCGTAACCTTATTTGGGTACGACAATACCAGCCCTACCACAACAACTACCCAAGTTAGCGAATTAGTAACTTCTGGCAGCGCCACACGTAGCGTTCCGGTAACGTATTATCATACCGAATTTTCGTACCGCCACCCCATGTCGGTTTCGGTTAAAATGCCCGATGGAAAAGAAGTAATGAATGTAACCCCTTCCGAATTCAATACTTACATGGTGTATAAATCACCGGGGTCAAAAAATAATTATCAAAATAATGAAATGCTAATTAAAACGACCGAAGAAAAAATAATGCAAGCCAATCTTAAAAAAATAAATGATTTGGTGAATAGCAATTATGGATACCAACCAATTCCGCGAAAGTCTGTATTATATTTCGTCAAAAATAAAGATCAAAAATATACCGATTTATTAGATGCCTTTAACGATGCCAGCATGGGCTTAAAATTAATCGTTCAAGACGAGGCTATGGCTACCGAAAAATTAACCAAAGCCCTCGACAAATGGAAAGCGGCCTTTGCCGAAATGGATTTAACGGATAAAAATGCAAGAATAGATCAGAATGTGGGCATTGCTATTGCATTCAATTTGCTTGAGGTGAACTTTGCCACCAAAAAGGTAATGGATGGCTTAAGTGTTTTAGATTCCTTAAACCGTATGGAGCTTTCGAGAAAAGAGAAAAAACGAAAAGAAGATTTCGAAATGATGTTCTTAGAATTAAAGAAACGCAAATAATTCTTTTCCCTTAAAATATAAAGTAAAGGTCATCTAATCGATCAAAGGGATTCGCGTTTTTAATATGACACCGTATAAGAGGACTGAACACCAAGAGAGAATACTTCAAGGAATGGAACTTGTTTATAAAAGACTAATAGAATTCAAGAAGAGATCTAATAGTGAACTTGTTGTTATGAAAGATAACCAAATCTTGAGGATAAAACCATAGAGGCACTTCACATAACAACTAGCAAAAGCAATGCTAGCTTGTGATTTATGAGAGTGCATAGTTCCAAGTAATTTTGTTGTGGGTGGAAAGCTACCGGCTCCGAAAGCCGCACTGATTCTGCTCGTAACCGACACCCATTTCTAGTTCGCAGTAGAACGTGAGTTAAAGGTTGAATTCAGAATAAAAAAAACTGAAGTATATATCTGAAATTGATACGTCGAACATTTTTTTATGAGACTTTAATAGGCGAAGGGTTTTAAGAGGCGAAGTAAAAAAGCACTTACTAAGTTTGACCGTTTTTATGATATTTTCTGCTTATAGCACAACTTAGGTGACAGAAAATGATTATCCGTTGGGCATCGTCCGTACGGGTGCGGCTGGCATTCAACAAATGTTAATTCCACATGACCATAGAAAATTACATAAATTAAATCTGAAAAGAGCGAACTGCAAAATTTTTGAAAGGAAGTTGCTTATACGATGAAGCATGAATTCGCAGAAGAATCTTGGTCGACATGAAGGTTTATCTAAAATTTTGATTTGGTTTTGTTGATGCCTTTTTTTGTATCTTTTTTGGTCTAAGCTATTTACTTTATTTTTAAGACCAATAAAATTGAGATTAATAAAAAAGCCCCGGAAGTGAATAAACACTCCGGGACTTTATAGAGAGAGAATAGGTAATTAGTTATTTTTTGATTTCAAACCTCAATACTGTTGATTTTCCTAGGTCTGTAGTTAACTTAACTGTATAAATTCCAACAGCAAGATTGTGGTTTTGTTCCGAAATTAGTATAGCTGAGCTAAAGCGTTGTCCACTTATTACCTCGCGTCCTAATTGATCGAATACACTCATGGTTACCATATCGCCGGTACTTACTTCTATTGTGAAAGTTCCAGTATTAGGATTAGGGTAAAGGTTGGCAGCAAATGCATTTCTTACGATTTTACTGATACCCAATGGGGTAAGGCTAACATTGTAATTGGCCGGATTGCCATCGCATCCATTCGAACTGGTTTCGGTAACTTTTAATGCCCCCGTAATTCCAGTTGTATTCCAACGAACCTGTACTCTATCGGCACCGTTCGATATAACATTGCCATTTGTAGCCACCCAATTATAGGTTGACCCTAAGGTTGCGCTCACACTATAAGCTTGTACACTTCCGTTTGGTGCTGTATTTGGACCCGAAATAGTAATATTCGCTGGGCTCGAAAGCACTCGCATGGTATAGTAGGCCGAATCTTTACATCCATTTGGTGTGTTCACATTTAGGCTTACCTTATAGGTTCCTGCGGCAGTATACGTTCGTGAGGCATTGGTGGTGGTGATGGTAAATCCATCGCCAAAATTCCATAAGCTGCTAAACGTTGCGGCGCCCGATGTACTGTTGGTGAAATTAAAGCTATTGCCATTCAAGCACTGTATATCGTCATTAAAAATGAAGGATGCACTTGGGCTTGCATTTACCGTAACGGTTTTGCTCACACTATCCGAACATCCAAATTCAGAGGCCACATATAAGCGTATAAAATACGTACCTGGCATCTTAAAGTTTTTAACGGCTGTGCTTCCTGTTGCGGTCATACCATCACCCAATTTCCAATTTGAAGTAAGTGAACCATTCGCAATAGTTGAAGCATCGGTCACTTTAAATAGATGTCCATTAAAACATTGCGAGGCATTGTTTATAGCAAAATTGGCCGTAGGTTTTGGATAAACCATTACTGCGCTTGCAGCCGAATCTTTACATCCATTGGAGCTCGACACTACTAATTTAACATTAAAATTACCCGTACCGGCGTAGGTCTTGTTTGGGTTGGTGGCGCTTGAATTGCTGCCATCGCCAAATGACCAGAAACGTGTTAACGATCCAGTGGCAATGCTTGAATTATCGGTATAAGCAAAGTCATTTCCATTGATACACTGTCCGTTGTCGTTGATGCTAAACGCTGCTTTTGGAGCGGCAAATACCGATACCGATTTAGTAACGCTTGCCAAACAACCATAGGTCGATTTAATGTTTAGGGTAACATTCATCAATCCCGAAGTTTTATAGGTATGGGTTGGATTGTAACTGCTTGAACTGTTTCCGTCGCCAAATTGCCAAGATACATCCGACGATCCAGATGATGTATTGCCAAAATTAAAGGCTTGACCAATACAACGATCGGCAACCGTAAAGTTGGCTATTGGGTTGGCATAAATAATAATTTGACGGGTAAATATATCGCTGCAATTATTCGAATTGTTTGCGGTAAGTTTTACAGTATAGGTTCCGGCATTGGTATAAGTATGAGTAGGTGAAGCTAAATTAGAAGAACCAGCGTCGCCAAAATCCCAAGTATACGTTGTGCCCCCCGAGGTGGTATTATTAAAGGTGGCTATATCTCCAGCACATACATTATTAGCATTGAAACTTGCCGTTGGTTTGCCATACACAAGTACCGAACTTGTACTCGTGTTTATACATCCTTTATCGGTTGTGGTGGTCAATTTCACAGTATAGTTTCCACCCGCTGCGTAAGTATTGGTAGGGCTTGTATTGCTGCTGATGTTTCCATCCCCAAAATTCCATTGATGGGTCATGGTGCCTGCCGATAAGCTAGAAGTATTTGTAAAGGTTGTACTTAAACCTAAGCAGAAGTTCGTCGAATTGGTAAACGATACCGAGGCTCTAGGATGAACCGTTACCGAATTGGTAGTAGTATCCTTACATCCATTAACAGAAGTTACAATCAGTTTAACACTATAGGTTCCCGCATTGTTATATCCTTTTGATGGGTTGGCTACCGTTGACGAGTTGCCATCGCCAAATGTCCACTCATGCCCTACTCCACCAACCGAATTTGTGGCAAACGATAAGTTATCGCCTGTACATCCATCATTCACTTTGAACGATGCTACTGGTCGTGGCCAAACCGTTACAATTGAACTGGCCGAATCTTTACAGCCATTAGAACTCGTAGAAACTAATTTCACGTTGTAATTGCCATGTGTATTATAAATATTGGTTGGGCTAGTTGTAGTGCTGCTGTTGCCGTTTCCAAAATCCCACACATAACTCGCTCCATTGCTGGTAGTGTTTGTGAAACTCATTAAACCTCCTCGGCAAATTGGATTTGGCGTAGCTGTAAAGGATACTACTGGACGTGAATAAACGGTAATGGCTTTAGTCAATGAATCTTTACAACCGTATGCCGAAGTAACTAGCAATTTAACATTATACGTTCCCGAATTGGCGTAGGTATAGTTAGGCGAAGTTGAGGCACTTGATTTTCCATCTCCAAAAACCCAGATGGTAGAACTTGCACCGCTTGACTGATTAGTAAAGCTAACGGCAGTACCTAAACACTGATTTGATGCTGTAAATGCCGATATAGGTTTGGCATAAACAGTAACCGAATTGGCGGCCGAATCTTTACATCCAAAGGCATTGGTAATCACAAGTTTTACGTTGAAATTTCCAGCACTTGCATAAACCTTAGCCGGATTGGCCGAGGTAGATGTTGTGGCATCTCCAAAACTCCATAGATTGCTTGCCGCTCCATTACTTGTATTGCTAAACGTAATGGAATTGCCCAAACACGTATTGCTTCCGGTAAACGATGCTTTTGGTGAGCTGTTAACCGTATACGACATACTAGTACTTTGAGTACATCCATTTGAAGTGGTGGCCGTAAGGGTAATGGTATAATTACCAGCCACAGGGTAGGTATAAGTTGGATTTGTTGCAGTTGATGAGTTTCCATTTCCAAAATTCCAGTTATAACTACTTGCGCCCGTACTTGTATTGGTGAACGTAGTCATAAATCCATGACATACATTAGCAGCGCTAAAGTTTGGTATAGGATTAGGATAAATGGTAACTGCATTAGACGTCGAATCTATACAACCATTACTTGAGGTTACAACCAATCGAACGGTATAGCTGCCAGC
>CAMDXE010000058.1 GCA_945878925.1 Chitinophaga pinensis | reverse complement strand
AGGAAGCCCCCTTTAAACAGTGATTCACTAAACGCAGAGCTTCAAAATTTAGGGCCAATTATGCCCAACATGAATTTTGGTGAAGTTGATTTTACCAAATATTGGGGTGCTCCGCATAAGCTCAAGGAAGAACGACAAGGTGTTAGGCTTATTGGCGATAAACGAGCCCTTTATTTTTTGAGCATTACCGAAGGCCAATTTGATTTTTATCGCAATCAAGTTGATATAGGAAGGCTTGCTTCTATACACTATATCTCCCCGTTTAGCCCCGGTTCGAATGTATCGTACAAATTCAGATTTGTCAGATCGTATTATGAGGGCCAACGCAAAATATATTGCATAAAGGTAAGTCCTCGAAAAATTGGAAATGCTTTGTTCGATGGCGAAGTTGAAATTTATGATAGCCTTTGGGTGATCAAAAAGGTGGATTTGGTGCTAAACCCAAATCCCTTAATTAAATATAATTCTTTTCGTATTGTTCAAAATTATGTATTGGCTCAAGATGGATTTATTTACTTACAGAATCAAAAATTTAACTATACCAAATTGGCCAAAAACGGCCAAAGACAAGGCGAAACATCGGTTAATTATTTCAATTATAGTGCAAACATAAGTCTGCCAAATCGGTTTTTTGGAAACGAATTAAGTTCGGTTTCTGATTCTGCCTATAAGCGCAACGAGGAATGGTGGAAAAACAATCGCAGAGATTCGCTTACCAAATCAGAATCCGAATTTGTTCGCTTTAGCGATAGCCTGAACTTGGTTAAAACGAGCAAAAGATATTTAGATTCCATTGATGGTGTTTTTAACAAACTCACTTTTATAAAACTATTTTGGTGGGGGCAAGGCCATATCA
Source organism: Chitinophaga pinensis (assembly GCA_945878925.1). Taxonomy (GTDB): domain Bacteria; phylum Bacteroidota; class Bacteroidia; order NS11-12g; family UBA9320; genus JABWCE01. The sequence continues at coordinate 12,640 of CAMDXE010000058.1, read as the reverse complement.
ACAGAGATAAAAAAATACGAGTAAATTTTGCGCCCATCATCAGCATGCTCCAACCTGGAAGCATAGGTGGATTTAGGGCAGGGTATTATGCCAACATTAACAAAAAATTTAAGTCTATGCAATCCATACGCATAAATCCCTATGCTCATTATAGTTTTATAAATAACGATTTAAAGGGGTCTGTTTTTTTTACGCATCTCTACAATCCATTAAAGCGTCAGCGGTATTATGTTTATGCAGCACGCGAATTTATGATGGTTAATCCTTTCGAAGCCTATATAAACATGTTTAGGCGAAGCAATTATTTCGACCAAACTCGTTTGCAACTTGGCCATGAATTGGAGCTTATAAATGGAATGTATTTTAATGCTTACATAACTTTTAGCAATCGACACGATTTGAGTAAATATAAATTTTGGCCCTATGCCGATTCGATTTTTAAAACCAACAACACACCTATATACTTTAAGACGCATAACTCATCCGAATTACGATTCATCTTAAGTTATACCCCAAAGCAACAGTATGTAAAAGAACCTTTGGAAAAAATAATTTTGGGAAGCAAATTTCCAACGTTTTCGATACTCTATAATCAAGGCGTTCATGGACTTTTTAATAGCGCCGTTGATTTTACTTATATCCAAGCGTCCGTCAATCAATCCATTAATTTAGGCCGATTGGGCATTGGAAGGTATTCGATTATTGGGGGCAAATTTTTCGATACGGCTATTTTGCCTGTGGTTGATTATAAATATCAACGACGAGGCGATCCGTATTTGTTGCGAAATCCTTTGGGATCGTTTCAACTCTTGCCTGCTACGTTCCCAACCTTCGATTGGTATTTAGAGGCCCACTATTGGCATGATTTTAATGGTTTTTTAACCAGCGGTGTACCTCTGCTTAAGAAGTTGGCCATAAATGCATCTGCAGGCTCATCAATCTTATGGACCCTTGATAATAAGGTGAGGCATATTGAAATTTGTTATGGACTAAACAGAGTATTCAGACTCTTGCGCTCTACCTTAAAAATAGGCGTATACTACGCCAATGGCTACAATAATAATGGACATTTCTATCAAGGCTTTAAATTTTCATTCGAAAATTATAATGTTCGCGACAATTCGTGGTCTTTTTAGGAATTAAGTTTACGGACAGAACCCTTCATTGGTTATATTTTTAGCGTTCAAATGCCATACTTTTTGCCAGTATTAATGGATGTTGGGGTCGTTTTTAATTAAAACGAATGGCTATTCATACCAATAAATCCGTTTTACGCGCGAAGAAATAGAGGTGAGTATTTCGTATGATATTGTATCAAGACTCTTGGCCATAGATTCGATAGATAATTCCTTGCCAAAAATCAAAACTTCATCCCCCTCTTCACATTCAATATTGGTGATATCGGCCATAAACATGTCCATGCAAATTTTGCCAACGGTTGGGGCTTTTTTGCCATTTATTAATACTTGCCAATGTCCATTGCTTAATTTTCGGTTAAATCCATCGGCATAGCCAATGGCAATAATAGCGATGCTTCGGTCGGTTTTGCTTTTGCCATTTAAGCCATAACTTACGCCATTGCCGGCCTTAATGGTTTTAATTTGAGATATATACGATTTAAGACTTCCCGCCTCAGCAAGTTGGGTACGGTTGTAATCTGAGGGGTCGATGCCATGCAAGCCTATGCCTAGCCTAATCATATCAAAAATCCCTTCTGGGAAATGCAAGACTCCAGTGCTATTCAAAATATGGAGAAGGGGCCGATTTGGCAATTTTTCTAATAAGCTGTCGGCAGAATTTTTAAATAACTGAATTTGATGCAGGGTAAAGTCTCTTAAATTTTTCTCGTCGCTACCGGCCAAGTGACTGAAAATGCTTTTAACCTCCAAAAAAGGGTGCTTCAGTATTTCGAGACCTAATTGCTCCATATCGTTGGGCGAAAACCCCAAGCGGTGCATGCCTGTATCTATTTCGATATGCAGGCCATAATTGCTCCCCCCATCTTTCTCGCAAGCTTTTATAAAGGACTGTAACAAACTGAAACTATAAATTTCAGGTACGAGCTGATACTCAAACATGGTGTTAAAAATCATTTCATCCGGATTCATAACCATAATGGGTATGGTTATACCTTTTTGTCGCAGTGCTACGCCCTCATCAGTATAGGCAACTGCCAAATAATCTACCCCGTCGTCCTGCAATAATTTAGCCACTTCAAAACTTCCTGAGCCGTAGGAATAGGCCTTTACCATGCCCATTGTTTTAGTATTTTTAGGAACCAACGATTTGAAATACCTAAAATTAGTTTCGATAGCCGAAAGGTTTATTTCGAAACGGGTTTGATGCCTTTGTTTTTCAAGCAATTTTACAACGTTTTCTAATCCAAAATTTCGAGCGCCTTTTAATAAAATGGTTTCATTTTTGAAAGATTTTAAGTCAAAGTCGGCAAGAAAATTTTCGGTTGAATTATAGAAGCGCTTATTAGGAATTTGAATACGCCCTGCGTTATTGCTTAATTGAGGACCTATGCCAATAAAACGGTCAATTCCTTTTGCACTTAATATCGAATTGACCATAGCGTAAAGTTCTGCCGAGGTTTTTTCGGTTTGTAAAATATCGGTTAATATTACCGTTCGGCTTCGGGAGGTATCCTGTCGGGTTAAAAAATCAACGGATATTTCGAGCGAATTAATGTCCGAATTGTAAGTATCGTTTATTAAAAGAGTATTGTTAATGCCTTCAATCTTTTGCAAGCGCATTTCAACATTTTGCAGCTCTTTTAGTTTATTTATAATAAAATCAGGTTTAAACCCTAAATATAAGGCCGTGAGAAAACAGATTGCCGAATTTTCGATTGAGGCCAAATCGTCGAAGGGAATCGTATAAACATAAGTGTGGCCATTATACGTAGCGCTTATTTGTTTGTTGGGCAGCGGGCTTATAATTAAATTGGCTTTTGGCGAGTTTAAACTCCATGTCAAAAGTTCGCCCTTGGGATGCTTCTGTTTCCAATCTCTTAAAAATTCATCCACTTCAAGGTTGCCTTCTTTGGCGATGAGCACTTTGCATTGGGTAAATAAATCAAATTTTTCAGAAATTTTTTGACCTGAATCTTTAAAATTTTCAGAATGTGCATCGCCCAAATTTGTAAAAATACCAATATTGGGTTTTAGCATGGCCTCCAATTTAATCATTTCGTTGGGCATAGAAATGCCGGCTTCAAAAATTCCCAAATCAAATGTATCATTCATTTGCCATGCCGATAGCGGCACACCAACCTGCGAATTATAGCTTTTTGGATTTCTAATAACCCGTAGCTCCGTATGAAGCATTTGATACAGCCATTCTTTAACGATTGTTTTTCCATTGCTGCCTGTAATGCCAATGACAGGATATGAAAAGGATTGGCGGTGGAACGCAACTAGGTTTTGCAAAGCCAAAACCGAATCTTCGACCACTATAAAATTCAGGTCATCCAGCGCTATATCCTTTGGAATATGGTTTACTACAAAGGAGCGTATTCCTTTTTTGATAAGGTCATCAATATATCGGTGGCCGTCGTTTCGAGGGCCACTAATGGCAAAAAATAAAGTTGTGGAGGGGTCGATTATTCGTCGGCTGTCGATACTGAGAGTTTTAATAGTTTGGTCGCCGTTTGATAGCTGCGCATCTCCATTAATTATTTGGGCTATTTTGGAAATGCTATAGGTCATGCGTGCAAATTTAAGGAAGTATAATTAATAATGGCCACAGCCTTGAGGGAGGTTCTACTCAGCAAAAACATGGCAAATGTTAAGGGCTATGCGTTTGCGGCCTTCATAGTTGTAATGTTCCGTAGTCCAATTTTGGTCGGTAAACCATTGGCCTTTTACTGCTTCTAAATTATCAACCACTTTTACGCCCTTAGCCGAATAGCGATTTACTAAAAAATCACGATTTATTCGTATCAATTGGGCCAACGAATGGCCAACCAAGCTATCGGCATATTCTGTATTCTCGGCCAAAAGGTTAAAAATAAGGGTCAGGTTTTTGGCCTTGCAAATTTTTACGATTTCATCCAAGTCTTTAATTCGCGGGTTATTGTTTTTTATTACAAAAGCATAGGCTTTTATATAATGGTCGGCTAAGGTTCGTTTTTCCATATTTTCCTGTCCGTTTGGCTGCACGAATTTTTCTTGTTCGCACCAGGTTTTAATGGTTGGATAAGGAAAATGCAAGCCCTTCACCTTTAATGTGTCCCCTACCCATTGTTTCCACATGGCATGATCGCGCTCGTATGCCGTTATATGATCGTAGTTGTTTAAAGCGGCCTGTAAATGAATTAAAATAGGCGCTTGATTGGCATAATACAGGGCTTGTTTTTGCAAAGCAGTTTCTAATCCCGAATGAATGCATGCCTGCCCTAAGGTTCGCAGGTTTAAGGTAACGATTATGGTTTTTACCTTGCTCGAAAGGTCAATGCGTTTTACTAAAGGCAGATAGATTCCGGCATGATAGGCTTGATGGGTAATGTCGCCCACAATGTGATTAGGTAAATGTTGAGCCAAAATAGCGCTTATGCTCAATTGGTTAGTATCGTTAACCGGATCGTAACTAATGTTACTCGACTCGCCAAAATAAATCACATCGCATGAATCGCCAAGACGTATTAATTTATTAAGCTCGGGGCCTTCTTTGGCCAATTCGGCAGGCCAGAAAAATTTTGTAAAAACGACATTAAATCCCCAAACTATTGAAGCAAGAGCTATAATTCTGATGGCTATTTTAATAATATTGCTCAATTCTAATTTTATTTAATCAATACAATCTGCTTAATCTGTGTTTTAAAATTGAAAATAAACGAAAGGATGTTTTACAGTGCCCGAAAACATTAGTATTGCCCCCAAAACCACAGCGTAAAAAAGCCATCTAAATCCCAGCTTTTTAGTGTTTAAATAGGTATCAATTCGTCGCTTATAAAGCATCACGTCGATACAAATAAACAATCCTAAAACTATCCAGAGCTGGTGTTCGATAAGCAGGTTTTGATTTCCTTGAGGCTTTATGGCTGCCATGAAAACTTGCTTGGCATGCGCAAACGAATTGGCTCTAAAAAAGACCCAAGCAACCGTTACCAGTAAAAAGGTTTTTATCCCCCCCATAAACCGAACCAATTTATACCTTGATTCCGAAATATTTAAATAGGGTTTTGTAAAATGCTCTAATAAATAGCCTAGTCCATGAATAGCTCCCCATGCAATAAAGGTATAATTGGCGCCATGCCAAAAGCCGCTAATCAAAAAAACAATTAAAATATTGAATACCCATCGTGGTACCGAAACTTTATTGCCTCCTATGGGAATATAGAGGTAATCTTTAAACCAACTGGTTAAAGACATGTGCCAACGCTGCCAAAATTGTGTAATGGAAGTAGACAAATAGGGCGTTCTGAAATTTTCAAGCAATTGGATGCCAAAGCAAATGGAAGCCCCCATGGCAATAAGAGAATAGCCCGAAAAGTCGGCATAAATTTGAATGCCAAACATCAGCATTCCAAAAATTACCGAAGGAGATTGGTAATCGTCGGGCTTATCAAAAATCAGATCGGCATAGTTTCCTGCTTGATCTGCAATGCACATTTTTAAAAAAAATCCTAAAAGCATGAATCTAAACCCATTCGAAAAATTTTTATATAAGGGTTTATGATTGGCAAATATTTGAGTGGAGAGATGATTAAATCGCTCGATGGGGCCGGCAACCAAGGGCGGAAAATAAGCCACAAAAGCAGCATATTTTGCCAAATTGGTTTCGGCTTTTTGCTTGCCAAAATACACATCGAAGGTATAGCTTAACGATTGAAAGGTGTAAAAGGAGATGCCAATGGGGATTGAAAAATAGATGGCGTTTACGAGCAATCCGCTTATTGGGTTTTCGGCTCTATAAATATTGGCCATCATCGGATCGAGGTCTTTCAAAAACAAGGAAAGGTATTTGAAAACAAAAAGCAACCCGATATTGAAACACAAACTGGCGGCTAGAAATAGTTTTTTAATGTTATGCTGTGGCGATTGCGAAATTTTTAGAGCAAAATAAAAATCGACACAGGTTGAAAGAAGCAATAAAAGCAAAAACTGAGGTTGCAAAAATCCATAGAAAAAATAGCCGGCAAAAAGCAAAAAAATCCAGCGCTTGGTATAGGGGAGTAGGTAGTAAAAAAATACCACCATGGGCGAAAAAATAAAAAAGGGAAGTGAATTAAAAAGCAAGGGTTTATTTTAGGTGCAAATAAAGAAAAAAGCCTTTGTAAATGATACAAAGACTTTTTAAGGTTATTATATTTTGAAAAAGTTTAGAAGAGACGGAAATTAATAGGCATCGAAAACAATACTTTAACGGGGCGTCCATTTTGTATGCCAGGTTTCCATATAGGCATTTGGCTAATAACGCGAATGGCCTCGTTTTCAAATCCAATATCCTTTTCGGAACACGATAGAATTTTGATGCTGCTTATGCTGCCGTTTTTTTCAACCACAAATCCGATATTTACCTTTCCGCTTCGGTTCAATTCGCGTGCTTCTTGAGGAAATTCAAGGTTTTGCCGCAGATAGTCGAACAATGCAATTTCGCCGCCAATAAATTCGGGCATTATCGAAACACTAATCTCAATGATTTCAACCTCTTGGGTCACAATTTTGTTTCCTGAATCCAAATCGCCAATTTCAACAAATAGGTCGTCAACGGTATTGGTATCCTCGGGGTTTCCAATGATTATTAGGTCATTTACAGTGGTATCAATATTCGATACAAGATCAGAAATTTCTCGCCAAGCGCTTTTTACACCCTTTACAGCATTTGGCTTTACACGTTGTTTTGGTTTACTAATTTTTTCGATAGGAGTAGCATCAAATGGAACAACTATATACACCGAATCGGCATAGCTGTTAATTGTATTATCCTTGGCCCATAATTGGCTTATTTTAGGAATACTAACAAGACCAACCATCAAAAATACGGAAATAGCCAGTGAACGAACCAGCGTTTTATTGTAGTTTTTACGAATGAAATAAGCGCCATAGGCCTTGTTTCTTTTTTCAAAAACCAATTCATTGCGGTCGAAATCGGTGGGGTCGGTCCAGTGATTAAAATTAAAGGATTTCATAATTAAGTAATTGCTTCTAACAAAGTTACGAAAGCTTAATGGCTTATAATCCATGCTGATAGCCCGTTGGCCAATCAGTAATAAGTACTGGTAAAGCCAAGCAGAACCAAACTAATTTTAAACAGAATTAGGGTGTCAATTCAATGTCAAGAATGATGCTTCTATTTAAATTACAAATAAGTTAACAATGGGCATACCTTACATGTTTGTTAGCCGTGATTTTTTCCCGCCACACCAAACTACAGTAATCTAAATAAAAAATCTGGTACCTTTAAAATAGGTTGCGCATTCGGACAACTTACTTTATCTTTGAAACGAATGAATAATGAGAAAGTTCGGATAATCTTTTTATACAAAGACTACTTTTCAAGCTTCTTTGAAAAGCAGAGGCAGAAAGTAAAGGAGAAAATCATCTGGACCCTTAGAGTTATTGAAACCATAAAACAAGTGTCGGAGGATTATTTAAAACACTTGGAAGATACTGATGGACTATATGAAATCAAGGTTCAACAAGGTAGTGATATTTTTAGAATCTTCTGTTTCTTTGATAAAGGGAAATTGATTGTCTTGGCGAACGGATTCCAGAAAAAGACTCAGAAAACACCTAAGTCTGAAATTGAAAGAGCATTAAAAATTAAGAAAGAATATGAAACAGAAAAATAATTTAAAGTCATTAGACCAATTTGTCGAAGAACAATATGGCAAAATTGGAACACCAAAACGTGACAAGTTAGAAAAGGGTTATGAGGCATTTAGACTTGGGTTTCAACTTCAACAAGCTAGGCTTGAGAAAGGAATGACTCAAGAACAACTGGCTGAGAAATGTGGGACTAATAAAGGTTACATTTCCAAAATAGAGAACAATATTAAAGAAGTTCGAATTTCTACGCTTAGAAAAATAGTTGAACTTGGACTTGGAGGACATTTGGAACTTTCAATCAAACTGTAACGTTCCGCGGACAGAAGAAAAACCGCCAATAACAGCAGATAATTGTGATGTTGGTTTCTAGGTTTGGGAATCATCTCCTCTGAACTTACTTTTGTCGTGGGTAAAGTTTTATAGCTCAAAATGCTTCACTACAGTTGCCTCCAAGCGTTTAATTGAAACAGAATGCCATTTTGCAAAAGCTTCTTTCTCTAAAATTCCTTTACTTCTAAAATGTCTTCTTTGTCCATAGTGGGTTTATACTCCCCTTCCCATTTGGCAATGACGATAGTGGCCAGGCAATTTCCAATCACATTTACCGCCGTGCGCCCCATATCCATTAGCACATCTACTGCCATAATCAAGTATACAGGCCACATTTCCCATCCAAATTGGGTAACGGTAGCCGCCAATATTACCATGCTAGCACGTGCCACTCCTGCCACGCCTTTGCTGGTAAGCATCAGTGTAAGGCATATAATAATTTGTTGACTTATATCTAATGGATGGTTGGTTACCTGTGCTACAAAAACACTGGCCAAAGAAAGGTAAAGCGTTGTGCCATCTAAATTAAAACTATAGCCGGTAGGCAATACAAAGCCCACAATTTTTGGAGGAACTCCAATTCGCTCCATTTCCTCCATGGCTCTTGGCAGGGCCGATTCGGAACTGGCCGTGGCAAAGGCTATACTCACCGGTTCGGATATGGCCTTGATAAATTTTTTGATGGGTACTTTTATTATAATGGCAATGGGCAGCAGCACCCCAAATACAAAAATGAGAAGCCCCAAATATAAGGAGCCCACCAATTTGGCCAAGGGTAAAAATATATCCATGCCCATGCTGCTTACACTCGATGCGATGGCGCCTCCCACGGCAAAGGGAGCAAAGAGCATGACAATATTGGTAAACTTAAACATGACTTCGCTCAAGCTTTCACAAAATTCAATCATCGGTCGTTTTTTGCTTTCTTTTACCATAGCTAGCCCAATGCCAAATAAAATGCTGAATACCACCACTTGCAGAATGGCCCCATCGGCTATGGCTTTGGCCGCATTTTCAGGAAATATCTCGATAATATGATCTTGCCAGGTTTTGACACTTTGAGGAATTATCTCTTCTTTGATCATTTCGGGCCGAATAAAATTGGCTCCAGGTTTAGTAATGTTAACTACTGCCAAACCTATAAACAAAGCCAGGGTAGTTACCAATTCAAAATAAATTAAGGCTTTCAACCCCATTCTTCCCACTTGTTTTAAATCGGAATGTCCTGCTATGCCCACCACCAAGGTGGCAAATAATAAGGGGGCAATAATGGTTTTAATGCATCGCAAAAACAGTTTGCTCGTTATTTTTCCGTGAGCCGCAATTTCGGGCAGGTAGAGGCCAATTTCGGCTCCAATAAACATGCTGGTAAAAATCCAAATCGTAAGATTTCTCCTTTTAATGGCGTAAATAATAAGGGATAATTCACCCATCCATCGAATGCTATCTAAATAAATTCCCCCCTGTATCCAATTTAATACCGATGAAAAATACCAGAGAATAAAGTAAACCGAAAGGATGGCAAAAGAGGCCGGCAAAAGGCGTTTAAAAAATTTGGACATAGCATCGCAAAATAACGAAAAGATTGCAGGAGATGGATGGATGGAATTTTTTAATAAAATATCGAAATTGCTAATCAACTAAATGAAATAATCCCTGATATGTTTTGCGAATGCTATGGCATTGAAAAGTGATGATAAATTGATAATAGTAGATTCCTTGATTTTGATTATTTGCCTTTATCAATTTATTTAAAGCAAAATGGGTATTTTTTCCTTCGTCAATTTTTTCACCCCAGCGATTAAAGAGCATCCATTCTATTTCTTTAATATTAGATGGGTCGTTTATTTCCCAGTTTTCATTTAATAAGTCACCATTAGGGGTTATGGCATTGGGTATAAATAATTCGGTTTTCTTTTCGGAATACAATACGTCAAACTGTTCATCAAGAGCCTGGCATTGGTTATAAAACTGAATTTGAAAATTTCCGGGCCTTGAAATAGTTCTGTTTAATGTACTAAATCCATCGCTCCATTTATAATATGAACCTAAACGCAATTGAAATGCGGTGGTAAATGTTTCACTATTGTTGCAAAATATTATGGGTGAATTAGTTACCTGAGGATAAAGTTCATTAATCATACTTACTTTAAAGGTATCATTATAGTTTTGGCATCTATCCGTATAGCTTACCGAATAAATACCCTGCTTATTGGTTTCAAACCTATTTCCTGATGTATTATCACTCCATTGAACCTGTTTAAAATTTGACGCTATTTTGGTTTTAAAATACCCATGATAACAAATAATAGAATCCTTAATCTTATCTATTTTAGGGTAATCTTTAACAAAAAGAATTTTAGTGGCTGAATCCATGGAATTACACCGCCACCTATAAATAAGTTGAATGCGGTAAAGCCCCGGTTCAGTTGGCTTAAACAATGGAGAAATGGAATAGGAATTTAACAAAATGCTATTTTTCTGATCCCTAATAACCCAATGATAAGTAGCGAAGCTATCAATATGATTGGTTTTTAAAGTGATGGTCTCATTGATACATGCTGTATCTTTTGATTCGATTCTAAAATGTGGATGGTAACGGGCGGTGTTAATGGTTCCTTCAATACTCAAAGATTGGAATTTAAGTGTTGTAGCCTCCAATTTATAAAGAGTATCTGAAAATTTCCGAATTACATAATTTAAATTATTACCAAGGCTAAAATAAATATTTTCATCAGGCATAAGTTTAATAGGGGACATTGAAGTATTTCCATTACCGATAATTTTACCAAGAAATTTAATCGACTTGAAGATTAAATCCTGTTCTACATTTTTTAACGAAAACTGAATAACCGAATCGTTTCTAACAACAAATACATTTTGTCCATCGGCCGAAAAACTAAAATTGTGCCCTTCTAAATAAAAGAATGGATTATTAAAATCAATTTTTATTTTTTGATTATTAAATGGATAGAACCTACAGTATTTCTTTTTATACTTATTAATCAGCACATTATCCTCCATTACCAATATGTCACCCTTGGGTGATATGGCATTAATCCTGTCGCCTAAAGTACTTGAATAAAGCAAAGTTGGATTTTTACGAAATTGGCTATCAATGGTATAAGTCCAAACATCTATTGCCTTTTGTTTTATTACCCTTGTAATTAATAAATAGTTAAAATCACAGTTCGACGAATACTGAATTTTTTTTTCTCCTTCCATCCAAAAATTCGCTTTCATCATAATGGTGTCTTTTAATTTATAATTTTTGTCGAATCGAATAATATTGTTAATTCCATCATGGTTAACTTCATCTTTGGATCGATACATTTGGGCTAAAAATGAAAATACAAAATTGCTTTTGTTTGTAAAAAAATAAAAATGAAAAAGTTCTTTTTCTTTGGTTGAAAAATATATAGGAATCCGTTTAGCTTGTTTATCAAAAAAAGCAAATCCACATTGGGTAAGGACTGCTGACCCTGCACTATCACAAAATTGATTATAGTTAGCCCCCCATATAGTAGAATCCGTATAATTTATCAAATATTGAACTTCCTTTGCTGGCTTTTGATTGAAGTTCATAAAATTTAATGTGTCCCGTTTAGGATTAGAAAAAAAGGAACCTTTAGCATAAGAAAACGAATTGTAATAATTTAATTGCCCAAAAGCATTGCAGGAATTAATTACAAACCCTGCAATGCTTACTATTAAATAAAGATAATATGGTTTACTTTTTGATTTCAATTTTGGTGCTAAAAGTTTGTGAACTGCCTGTCAAATATAGATAATAGATTCCTGTTGCCCAATTTTCAGTATTTATATTTATATCGCTATTTAAATTAATAGTGCTTACAAGTTTACCAACGGCATCATATATATTTAAGTCGCCGTGGTTTAAATTAGAAGGTTTTAAAATTGTCATTAATTTATTGGCTGGATTGGGATAGCAAATTAAATTATCAATTTCTGTTTTCTGATTTGATCTTTTTTGAAGGTACATATCGCAATCCTGATCGTTTATTGCTTTAAAACGAGCCGCACTTATCAAAAAGGTGGTATTGGTGCCATATCCACAAGCATTCTTTGCTCTTATGGTAAGGGTGACATCTGAATTGGGATTGGCAGCCCAGGTAGTTCCAAATTCTTCAAAGTTGGTTCCTACCTGATACCCCTCCAATGTATAATTTGTTGTTCCATTATTAAATATCCATTCATATTTTGCAGCACCACAATCTTGATTTGTAATTTCAAAAATTACATTACGGGTTGCTACACACAGGTCACCCAGCCCACCGTCCCAAGCCCAGGTTGGTTTAGGAGGTAAAGCGGTAGGAATCAAAATTCTATGTGTTTTGCTTTTACTCCCACAATTAGGAGTTGTAGCAACCACTGTAACATCAATATATCCGCAATTCTCACCAGAATTATTTTGAGAAACATTTATATCGACACAATTACCAGTAGGTATAAACCATATAATTGTAGGATATTTAGTATTTGCTGGTTCTGTATTACCGGGTGTACAACTC
>CAMDXE010000057.1 GCA_945878925.1 Chitinophaga pinensis | reverse complement strand
ATTTCATTTATGTAATTCGATTTTGAAAACGTAGAAGCATGACCAAGCATAATGCTATCGGTAGTTAAACTGTAATCGTTAAAATTTATGAGGAGTTTAGGGTTTACTGGTTTTCCAAAATAACGCACTTCAAAATGCAAGTGCGAACCACGGCTTCGCCCTGTGTTTCCACCTAAGCCAATAACCTGCCCGAATTTTACGGGTTGCAGGGTATTAGTTTTTAAACTCGACAAGTGACCATATAAGGTTTCTAAGCCATTAAAATGGCTAATAATGACGTAGTAGCCATAGCCATTATTCCAACCTGCTTGTCGGATGATGCCATCAAATGCTGCATGAACGGGGTCGCCGGTTTCCAAATCAATATCAATGCCGGTGTGTATTCGGCCATGGCGCCAACCGAAATTACTGGTTACTTTTCCCCTACAAGGTGCTTCAAAACAGCAATGTAGGTCGTCGGTTAGATAGAGGCATAAATTTTGACGTTCGCTGCCAGGCAAGGCAATAATCCCAATTTTTGAAGTATCCCATAATTTGGTAATCTCGCTTACCGAGTTGTCGATGCTAAACTCGTCAAATTCCAAAGAATCCATTTCGCTCGAATCGGCTTCTTCGATTTGTGAAAACGAGGTGAAGGCTAAACAAAATAAACTGACAAATGTCAGAAATACCCTTCTGAAATTGTATGGCTTGATCTTAAATAAACGCACTAACATTTAGTATTGACTTTGCCAAAATTTCATCTTTTTTAAGCTGAATTATTAAATCGTCGATTGAATCGAATTTTACTTCATCGCGCAGGCGAGCTTCAAAATCTACCTTTAGGGTTTGGCCATATATATTCGAATCGAAATTAAAAATATGCACTTCAAAACTCCAGCTCGCATCGGCAATGGTTGGGTTGTGGCCAATACTTAGCATGGCGGGATAGGTATGGTTTAATACGGTTGCATAAGCGGCATATATGCCGTTGGCTGGAATTAACTTAGCCTTATCGCTTACTTCAATATTTGCAGTTGGAAAACCGAGAGTGCTTCCTAATTTTTTGCCATGCACCACTTTCCCTTCAACCGAATAACGGCGTGCCAAATACAAGTTAGCGGTATGTATGTCGCCGGCCAAAAGGCTATTTCTTATTTTTGTTGAACTAACAACGGCTTCATTAATATCGTGCGCTTCAATTTCTATAACCTCAAAGCCAAATATCTCCGAAAATTCTTTTAGGTCGGAAAAGGTGCCTTCGCGATTTTGCCCAAAACGATGATCGTGGCCTACCACTATGGTGTTTACTCCTATTTTTTCGACCAATATATCCCTTACGAAGTTTAGCGCTGTTATTTTCGAAAACGTTTCGTCGAAAGGCAATACAATCAAATAGTCTAATCCGATCGCTTCAAAAATTTTAATTTTTTCATACAGAGGCGTTAATAATCGAATTGAATTTTCGTCCTTGAATAAAATTTGACGCGGATGAGGATCGAAGGTCACTAAAACCGATTGGCCTCCTTTTTCTTTAGCTAAAGCTACAATATTGCTTAATATTTGACGATGTCCGGCATGAACCCCATCGAAAGTACCTTGTGTTACTATGGCATGTAAAGGTTTAGTAAATAAATTGAGATCGGTAATAACCTGCATAGCGAAGGAAGCTGCAAAGGTAGTTTATTAAGGGCTCAAGTCAAGCGAATAAAGCGGCGAGTTTCTTAAAATTAATGCAAATCGCTTTCGGAAACTAGGGTTAAAAAGCCTTCAAAATCGAGGGCATCGCTAACATGATAGCTGCCAATTCGCGTTCGACGAAGCGCCGAAAGATAGGCTCCATTATTAAGAGCCTTACCCAAATCGTTGGCTATAGATCGGATGTAGGTTCCTTTGCTGCAAACAATCCTAAAGGTAATTACAGGTAAGTTTATGGCAGTAATTTCAAATTCCTTAATTTCAACAATTTTTGATTTGATAAGTACCGACTCGCCTTTTCGTGCATGCTCATAGGCGCGTTTTCCATCAATTTTCACAGCCGAATAAATGGGAGGGGTTTGTTCGATGTGTCCAATAAATTGTTTCGAAATTTGGTGAATTTGTTCATGGCTTATATGCTCTATATCAAACGTTGCATCTATTTCTGTTTCCATATCGAAAGATGGGCGCGTGGCTCCTAAAGTAAATTCACCTGTATATTCCTTTTCCTGCAATTGCAGTTCAGTAATTTTTTTGGTCCATTTGCCTGTACATACAATTAAGAGCCCTGTTGCCAATGGATCTAAGGTTCCGGCATGCCCTACTTTTTTTACTTTGCCAAAATATTTTACATGTTTAACTGCTTGAAACGACGTTTTACCATAGGGTTTGTCAATCAACAGGAGCTTTCCTTCAGCGAAGTCTATCATTTAATTAGTTTGCCGCTAAGTTTTAGGGTATTCTCTTTATTCTTTACAATCAAATAATATGTACCATGCGCCAGAGGATTTACATCCAAATAAAGTTCATTATAGCCTTGGTTGAGTGGGCCATCAAAGCACACTTTTACCAACTGGCCAAGGGCGTTTATTACTTCTATCTTTATATTATCGGCTTTGTCTAAATTAAATCCTACAGCGGTTTTGGCTTGGCTTGGGTTTGGGTAAAGAATGAGCTCAGGATCGGCCTTGATGCCAATATTATCTTTAACCCTAAGTTTGCCTATCCATGTGCCATTTACTTTATTGGCATTGCCATAAGTACCCACCAACCATAAGGTTCCTTGTTCGTTATATTTTAATTGAATACCGGTATAATCGCCCCATCGTTCATGAGCCGCTTGAGATTGGCTGAGTCTTTCAATTGCATTTTCGCCATCTTTGACGCGAACTACATCCGAAAATAGAGAGGGGAGGTTAATATGTTGATTGTGATAAATAGCAGAGGTTCCGGGAAACGATTTAGTTGAAACGTTCGAAAACGTAATAACCGATGCCTGATCGGCTGCTTGGCCCGAACCAGCGTATGCAATAGAGGGATAGGCATAATCGGTCGTATCGGTGCTAATGTAAGTGCACCTTACCTTATTTGCTTTTCCTATGCTAAACATTCCATGCAATATCCCTGAATGGTAATAAGGTTTTACGACAGAGGTTTGCACATATTGAATTTTTCCGTTGTGGTATATCGCACCCAATACGCGGCAGTCATTGGTTTGCAAAGTGTCGGCCCCCATAGGTTGAGGCGCTACAGGAGGTACGCCATAGCTAAGGTCGGTAGTTAAAACCGATAAGGATAGTTTTGCAGCATTGCTGCTAAGGGTGTTACTAATTTCGTGAACAAACAAGGTGTCGTTTTGCAAATCGCCTGGCCTTACCGATAAAAAATACATGGAAGGGTGTGTGGGTTCATGGCCGCCTTGAACTGGGCAAATACTCCAAATGGCTTTTGATTTATATTGAATATCAAAATATACTTTTTGCAAAAGGGTATCGCCACTATACCCCGTTTTTTTATTGATTTGCCAAATTAAACTTTGGTTGAATCCTACACGCCAATCGGTATTTTCGGTCAACAAATTAAGGGTAATAAATACATCTTCTTTTGATATGGCCATAATAGGATAGTCGCTCCATTTATTATTTTTTAAGGCATTTCCAGGAATTTTATAAAAATTCCACCCTCCGGTTGGGTCGTTAGTTTTCGAAAAGGCGAGAATGCCAAAATTGCTTGCTACTTTACTTTCGTGCAAAAAGAAAACGATGAAACGGTCGGCTTGCGGATCGTATATTACCTTTGGGTCGTAGCAGTATGACGTTAGGCCAATTACTTTACCGTTGGCAAAAGCAAAGAGGGATTTAAAAAGCAATGTTTTTCCAGTTTCATCGAGTACTCGAATGGTCGAATTTTGAACACTTATTATTTTTCCTTCGTTCGAAACGGCAATATGATTATCGCAAGGTACGCCGCTTGTGCCCCCAAATTGGCCATTAAAAGAGGTGTCAACCTTTGGTTTTATTTCGGCAGGCAAATTTATATAGCCATGGCCTTTATTCAATTGTTTATAATAGTTCTCTCGTAATTTGTTAACCTTTTGCTTGGCATCCTGGTAATTTGAACCAGGGGGAGGTGCAATTTCAGGTGACGAAAATTGTATAATGTCCTGGGCGTTTTCGCCAAATATTCCTGCTTGAAGTAAAGGCGTGGAAAAGATTTTGGTTTGGTAGGTAAAGTCATCCTGTGCCAACACATTAAGCCCAAAGTGCATGACCCAAACGGTTAAAAATAGTTTTGCTTTCAACGGTTCAAACATAAGCTCATAATGCTGTATTTAAAAGAAGAAAACAAAAGAATAATGCGACTATTTTTGAAGAAATTCAGAGGCCCTTTGTCATGTCAGCAGATTTTTTGGGAGCCACCAAAACTTCGAGTAAATAATAATTTACAAGAACGTATGTTGGTTTTATCTTATTTTAACTTTAGGTTTGGAAAATTATTATAAGTTATGCTTAGAATTTACTCCGTTTTATTATTTATTTTTCTGGCGCAACAGAGCTTTGGTCAAGCCATTAGCGGAAAGGTTTTGGATGCAACTTCGGGCAAAGGGTTGAGCGGTGCAACCATAAAAATTAAGGGAACTCAAATAGCTACTGCTTCGGGCGACGATGGCCAATTTACGTTAAACGCACTTTCGTACCCAGCCACCATTGTGGTTGTTTATATTGGATACGAAACCAAAGAAATAAAAATTGTGAAGGGTTCGGACAAAGCTTTAAAAATTTCATTAAATGAAAAAGAGATTGACGTGAGCGAGGTAGAGGTGAAATCGAGCCGCATTACCGAAAAAGAAAAAGAATCGCCTATAACCATCGAATCTATGGGCACCAAACAGATTAAAGAATCGGCCCAAAGCACGTTTTATGAAGGATTGGGAAATATGAAGGGTGTAGATATAACTGCAGCAAGTTTGGGTTTTCGAGTGGTAAATACGCGTGGGTTTAATAGCACCAGCCCAGTGCGAAGTTTGCAATTGATTGATGGCGTTGACAATCAGTCGCCGGGTTTAAATTTTTCGTTAGGTAATTTTTTAGGAGCCAGCGAACTCGATTTAAAAAAGGTTGATATTGTATCGGGAGCCAGTTCGGCTTTTTTTGGCCCAAATGCATTTAACGGAGTTATAAGTATGGAATCAAAAAATCCGTTTGAAACCAAAGGCCTCACGCTACAAACCAAAGTAGGAGAGCGTCAAATGAGGGAAATAAGTTTTAGGTTGGCTCAAGGATTTAAAAATAAAAAGGGCCAAGAAAATTGGGCTTATAAAGTGTGTTTGTTTTCGATGAGTGCCTACGATTGGGAAGCTACCAATTACAATCCATCTAACGATTCGAAAAAAGGAACAACTAATCCGGGCCGATACGACGCCATTAATATTTATGGCGACGAGGTTTTGGCTCCAGGAAACGATCAGTATACGGTTGGGCGCAGCAGAATTGAGTATTTGGGATTGGGCATGTTTTACAGAGACGGCTATAAAGAAAAAGACCTCGTGGATTATAATACCAATAATAATAAATTTAACACAGCCATACATTATAAACCAACTCCAAAATCCGAATTAATTTATGGGTTTAATATGGGAGGAGGGTCTACGGTTTATCAAGGCGACAACCGTTACAGTTTAAAAAATATACGTTTTTGGCAAAACCGATTGGAATGGCGGCAAACTAACAAATTCTTTGTGCGCGTATTCAACACCAGAGAAGATGCCGGCGATTCGTACGATGCCGTTTTTACAGCCTTAAGAGTAAACGATGCCTCGGCTGATTTGGGCCAGTGGTACCGAACTTATGCAGCCAATTGGCAGCGTAAATTCCAAAACAAAGCCATTAATTTACCGGGTTATAAAGGCTTTGATACCACTTGGGTAAACGACAGCTTAGATGTTTTTTTAGACTGGTATAAAGATTCGTTTACAAGGTGGCACAGCATTAATTTATACAATACCAATAGGTTTAGCTATAACGGTTATGAAGTGGGAACCCCTGCCTTTGATTCACTTGTCAACGACATAACTTCAAGAAATTTCACAGATAAAGGGACTCGATTTTACGATAAATCGGCCTTATACAATCTACAAGCCGAATACAAGTTTACACCAAAATGGGGCGACGTAATTGCTGGCACTAGCGCCCGATTGTACCGACCCGAATCGCGAGGTACAATTTTTAAAGATACTGGAGATGTAATAATCAAAAATTATGAATACGGTTTTTATGTTGGCTACGATAAAAAATCAAAAAATAACCATTGGAAATTAAATATCACAACCCGCTTAGATAAAAATCAGAATTTCAATTTTTTACTTTCGCCCGCAGCATCTATTCTCTATTTGCCAAGCAAAAAACACACCTTTAGGTTTACCGTTTCACGAGCCATCCGAAACCCAACCTTAGCCGATCAATATTTGTATTACAATGTAGGTAGGGCTATTTTAATTGGCAATCTTAATGGCTTCGATTCCTTAATTACACTCGAGTCGTTCGACAAATGGAGAAATACCTTGGATGTAAATCAACTACGATATCAAAAAGTTAACCCCATAGAGCCCGAGAAAGTACTAACCCTCGACGGAGGATTTAAAACCGAATTAAACCAATCGCTTTTTATCGACCTCGGGTTTTATTACAGTTTATATACAAGCTTTATTGGGTATAACGTAGGCTTAGTAGGCCGATTTGATCCCGGTACCGGTTTTCCAGTAGGGCCTATTCAAGCCTATAGGCTTGCTGCCAATTCGAATGATAAAGTGAGCACAATGGGAGCTAATATTGGGTTTAGCTATTTTTTCAAAAAGTATAGCTTAACGGGCAATTATTCTTACAATGCCATAAACCTTAGAGATACCGACGATCCTATAGTTCCCGCTTTTAATACCCCTAAAAACAAATTTAATATTGGATTTTCGGGCCGCGAATGCCGTTTGCCGTTCACCAAATTTAATCGTTTTGGATTTGGTATAAGCTATAAGTGGATTGAGGGTTTCGAATTTACAGGCTCCCCACAATTTACCGGTTTCATTAGAACCTACGACATGATGGATGCTCAGGTTAATTACGTATTTCCTAAGCAGTTTCTAACCCTAAAAGTGGGAGGTTCAAATTTGATGGGCATCGTTCCTATGTTTCGCAATTCGGGCGAGGATGTGCTAGCGACTGTTTTCGACAATCGAAATTCACAGGTATATGGCGGTCCTGGTGTGGGCCGACTCGCCTATGTTTCCTTGCTTTTTGAAATACCAGGCAAGTAAGTGCCTTAAAATAATGCGCTTAACTGCATTTAACAATCGTCTTGTTTTTGTCATAATTAACCATATCGGGTATTTTTATGATATTATTATAGATGAACCGACGTATCCTTGTTCAAACATTAGGTAATTAAAATTTATTTATATCAAAAAAAAACAATCATGAACACTATCTTAAAACACTTCAAAATCATGGCCATAGCGGCATGTGTGACCACACTTTTTTCGATACAAGCTTGTAGCGATGAAGTTTTGATTGATGACCTTGCCAAAGGCAAAGCAATGAATGATTTTTTTGTTAAGAATAAACCAGTTTCTAAAAAATTCACCTTAACCTTAAGCACAACGGGCGCGGTAGATACTTTAAAACTTGGGAGCGGATATGCCCTGATTGTTTCTCCGGGAACATTTTTAATCAATGGAGTTGCCGCTACAGGTACCCTAAATGTAAGCGCCACTTTGATTGACACCAAAGCCGATATGGTAACGGGCAGAGTAAGTACTTATGGCGATAGTGGCAATGTTTTGCAAAGCAGCGGAATGCTCAACTTAAATGTTTCGCAAAATAACGTACAAGCCACCATTGCCCCTGCTAAACCTTTAAGCATTCAGGTGCCCATGAAAGGCGATATTAAAAATGATTTTAGAACCTTTGTGGGTGGGAGCAACGGAACGGATTCGAGCAATTGGTTGATAGACAACAAATCGCAAACTATTCCCAAAAGCCAATCCTATATCATTAAAACCACCAAATTAAAATGGATTAATTGCGATAGGTTTTATAACAACAGCAGCAATGTTAAGTTTGATGTAAAAGTGCCAGCCGGATTTACCAATGCCAATGCTAGTGTTTTTGTTATTTTTATGAATGATCACTCTATGTGTCGTCTATTTGGCAATGCAAGTACCCAAACCTTCGATTTTGGAAAATATCCGGGCATACCCCTAAGTACAGTGGTTAAAATTGTGGTGGTATCAAGCGAAGGCGATCAACTGAAATTTGCCGAAAAGGATTATACAGGGGCAACAGGTACAGTAACCATAACAAGCATGACCAATACCACCGAAGCCGACCTTAAAACCTTTTTAAATGGTTTGTAGGTTATTTATTTAAACTTTTTTTTCTAGTTAATCCATACATTGGAGATGCTGTCAAAGCGCCTTTGTATCCTCTTTTTGGTTTTGTAAATACCTATGATTTCAAAAGTTAATGAAATTTAGAAAAATATAAAAACGATGGCTAATTTGTATGTAAAATAATAGGAATTGAAATAGATACATTTCGGTCAATGATAAAAAAATTATGAAATGTTGAATTAAAACTTATTTTTGTCATTAAATAATCATAAACATGAAAAAATTTACACTAACATTTATCTTATTAGCGGGTTGGATGGCTTTTATGGCCGAAGCCCAAACGCCGCTTCGTTATCGCAACGAAGTATTTACCAATGCCCAAATTCAGGTGGCTAAAGGTATTCCATTTGCAACCAATCTCAATTGGTTGATTATTAATCAAACCGATTTAGGAACCCCAAGCAATGGCCCTCAGATTATGGGTGAGATTACATTCTTGAAAACCAAAGTGGCTATGGGCCAAGCTGGTACAATTCCATTAAAATATTACCTTCCAAAAGGTTCACCTCCATCTGGCGATTCAACCATTTTGAAAGTAACAACCTTAAAAATGGATGCTTACATGCCAAGTTTGGCAGCCGATCCTGGCACAAAACGTCCGGTTATTATTTACCTTCATACAGGCAACTTTTTGCCTCCTGGTACCAATGGTAGCCCAACAGGCGATAAGGTAGATAGCATAGTGGTAGACATGTGTAAAGGATACGCCCGAAGAGGGTTTATCGCTTTGGCTATCGATTACCGTTTGGGTTGGAATCCAGTAGCTACTACTGTTGATGGACGTAGAGCAACCTTGCTAAATGCCGTTTACCGTTCTATTCACGACGTGAAAGAAGCGGTAAGAGTGCTAAGAGGACCAGCTGTTGCGGCCTACAATATTGATACCTCAAAAATTGCCATAGTAGGCGAAGGTACAGGCGGATATATTGCCTTGGCTTACAATTCGATGGACAAATATCCTGAGTTTATGGCTTTGCCTAAGTTTATTGGATATATTGATACCGCTAAAGTTGGTTTAATTGACGGTTCACGTGGTATTTTCAACTTATATCAAAAAAGTGCAGTAAGTACTCGCGTAAGTGTTATAGGTAATTTGGGTGGTGCTTTGGCCGATACCACTTGGTTAGAAAAAGGCGATGCGCCTATAATTTCTATGCAATGCGTACGCGATCCATTCGCTCCATTTGGATATGGATTGGTTACGGTTCCTCCTCCAATAAGCCAACCAGTTGTGGATGTTGATGGAGCTAACAACACTGTAATGCGTGCACAACGATTGGGTAATAATACTTTATTTGCAAACATTGCAAGCGCCGATCCT
Organism: Chitinophaga pinensis; assembly: GCA_945878925.1. Classification (GTDB taxonomy): domain Bacteria; phylum Bacteroidota; class Bacteroidia; order NS11-12g; family UBA9320; genus JABWCE01. Next base: position 3,899 of record CAMDXE010000057.1, on the reverse strand, counting down.
TATACTAAAAAGGCCCGCTCTTTGTATAGCCGAACCGTTGATTATATTTTGCCTCCTCCCGATGATAAAATGAACATTAGAAGTGGCGAAGGGATGTATCCATTTTTGATTGCAAAAGCGGCTTCTCAATTTACAAATCAAGCCTCGCCATGGCAGTGGTGGGATAGCGAATCAAAAGAAGCAAAAGTTTTTGTTGCCCCAGGGGTAACAGCCCACATGTCTTCGTTGTCGAGCAATCCTGATATGAGCAAATCAAAATCGATGCTTTACCAAGATACTATTCATGGCTATATGACTCGTCGTATTGCTTATGCAATGGGATTATTGACTGCAGCTCAATTAGGAGTTAATACAGTTAAAATTAGCGGTGTTAAAATTTATCCTAATCCTGCTTCAAACAGCGTAAGTATTAGCTACAAAGACATGATTAACTCTGTTTCGATAATGGATATTTCAGGTAAAGTAGTTTTTCAATCAGAAGTAAATAACACAAATTACACAATTTCATCCTTGAATCTAAAACAAGGATTATACCTTGTAAATGTATCTACCGATCACGGAAATGCCATTGAAAAATTAGTAATTAATTACTAAGCATTCATTAGAAATACTAAGACTATAAAAAAACCCTTCGTGAAAACGAAGGGTTTTTTTTATAATAAAATTCAGTGCTTAGGATATTAACTATGCTGCCGCAGAATAAAATGCGCAATGCCTAAGTCAATAAATTCTAATTGGCATCAGGGTCGGTGAACTCATCGTGCTGGTGAGCTTTGTTTTTGTCAAACCATCGCCCCAATACAAAATATCCAACAATAGCGGTAAGCACGGCGGGCATAAAACTGGTTACGGGAACCATAACAGCCGTATATATCATTAAAGCTATATGAAATTTATTCATGGTAAGCACTTCTTTGATTTCTTTTAATTTTACCATGCCAGTGGCCACATATAATAGTATTCCACCGATGCATGCCATGGGAACTTGTTCTAAATACCTAGCCAAAAACAGGGCCAATGTAAGTTTGAATGCAAATTTTGCGATTCCTGCCAATGGCGATACCGCTCCCAATTTAATGTTAACAGAGGTGCGCGCCAAAGCTCCAGTATGTGGAAACCCATTAAAAAGGGGTGTCATAAAGTTTACTATCCCTTGTCCCCATAATTCTTTATTAGGATTAAAAGGCTGCCCTGAATTGTGAGCCATTTTATCGGCCATGCGCGAACACAATAAGCTTTCGATAGCACATACTATGTAGATAGCAAAAGCATAATAAAATATATCATAAATAACCTGTCCTGTTAACTCAAAATTAAGTTGAGGGGGAGTGATAATTCCAAAATTTGTTGGAATAGCGCCAAATTTATCTTTTATCAATATTATTCCCTTTTCGGCCCAAAATGTTTTGGCCGAAATAAATCCAAAGCCTAAAGCAATCAATGGTCCTGGAATAAAAGGCGATATTTTGATAAATGTTTTGCACATAACGAAGGTAATCAAAGCAATTAGAACCGCGTAAATATTAAGGGTTCCTATTTTTTCGAAAACAAAAGTCAATTGATTAAGAATGCCATAGGCAACTTTATCGGTTGAGCCCATTATTTCGCCCACTTGCGAAAAGGCAATCACCACCGCAATGCCAATGGTAAACCCAACAACAATTGAATGCGGCACTTTTTCAATAATTTTTCCAAATTTTAATAGACCCGAAACCAAAAGCATGGCCCCTGCAACAAAAGAGACCAATACCAAAAAACGATGGTCGTAGGTGGCCATAAGCCCAGCAATAACGGGTATGAAGGCTGCTGTAGGGCCGTAAACTTGGTATTTGGATCCGCCAAATAAGGCCCCAAACAAACCGGCAATAGCTCCCCCCACTATGCCTTGCTCGGGGCGTAGGCCCGAAGCCATGGCAAAACCCATTGCCAATGGAATGGCTACCATAGCAACCACTAGGCCGGCCATTAGATCTTTAATGATATTTTTAGATAAACTTCCTTTTTGTAAATCTTCAAATCGTCCGTCAAACGGTGTTATGAAATATTTGAAATTGTGATATATAGTATTTTTCATTTATTGAATTTGTTTTTTTAAATAATGTAGTAATAAAATTATGAATATTGAGTTGTAACCCAATTAAAGCTTGTCGTCGAAATGATAAACCGAATGTAGATCTTTGGTAGATTTGAAGGTTACATCTAGGTCTTTAATTATTCCGTCGTGTATATCGTATACCCAACCATGAAGGTGTAGGGGAACTTTGTTTTTCCAAGCATTTTGCACAATGGATGTTTTTCCCAAATCGTGCACTTGTTCGATAACATTTAATTCCACAAAGCGTTTCACTCGTGCTTCCTCATCTTTGATTGCATCCAATTCTGAATGATGATAACGGTAAACATCTTTGATATGCCTGAGCCAATTATCAATAAGCCCATATTGCTTATTGCCCATGGCGGCCATAACTCCACCGCAATTGTAGTGTCCACATACTATAATATGTTTTACCTTGAGCACCTCAACCGCATACGACAATACGCTTAGTAAATTCATATCGCTATGCACAACCATGTTGGCAATATTGCGGTGAACAAACATTTCGCCTGGCAAGGTTCCAGTAATTTCGTTGGCTGGAACTCGGCTATCCGAGCATCCTATCCAAAGGTATTCTGGGTTTTGGCCTTCGGCCAAATGTTTAAAAAAATTAGGATTATTTTGGTTCTGTTTTTGAACCCATTTTTTATTATTGTCAAGTAATTTATTATATGATTTTTCCATGATGAGAGTGTATTAATTTATTAGAAACTGCGCGTTGCTTTACCTCTTAATTTAAATAAATTTAAGAGCATATTTACAAACGTCAAAAGTAAAAAAAAAATTAAGCGGCTTCGGGCGGCATAAAAACAGCCAAGCTATAATCGGCAGATAAAAAACAGCTCGAGGTAACGAATCGGTTTTTGAGCAACGAATTGATGCCATTTGTTTCGTGCAGCCCATTGCCATTGCGGGCTACGATTTTTTCCTTAGCTTCTTTCGATTCCTTCAAATCTTTTTCTTTTTCGGTTTCATATTCAAGGCTAATCGAACAAGTAGAATCGAATAAGGCAGCGGTTTCGCATAGCAATGAACCTAAATAAAGTGTAAAAAAAAGCGCCGTAATAAAGAGTTTCATTCTATGTTTCCCGTATTCGAAAGATGGGCGCAGCAAAGGTAGTATTTTTTGGCTTTTGTTTTTGCACCTTTTTGTGATAAAAATAAGGACGGCTTGCTTTTAATTGCTTTGCTAAGTGTCTTTAAGTGTTATAAAATTTCAATGGGTTTTTGGTGCGTCCAAACTCCGAAGTATTATCGCCTATCCATTATTTCCATTTCATAGTTTTAAAAATAGAGTTAATGAAAATAAAAAAGGGTTTCATTTCTGAAACCCTTATGGTGCGGATGATAGGACTCGAACCTACACGCCGCAAAGCACCAGATCCTAAGTCTGGCATGGCTACCAATTACATCACATCCGCAACTTGCCGCGAAGGTATATATTTTTTTAAAAAATATCAAACAAAAAAAAGCCCTGATTTCTCAAGGCTTTTTAAAATTATAAAGGTGTTAACCTTAATTAACTTGCATTTTTTTCGTTAAGCTATAGTCTTTATTGGTAATGGTGTATAGGTAAAGTCCTGAGCTTAGGCCTTCGGCCGAAATAGCAATCGAATGGTTGCCTGCCGAGTGGTAGCCAAGGTTTAGATTACGAATAACCTTTCCTGCCAAATCGCTAACCGTAAGGTTTAATTCGCTTCCGTCGCGCATATATATAATGGCATTGGTTTCTGAATTAAATGGATTGGGTTGATTTTGACTTACAAAGAAAATCTTTGGGTCGGCCTTAACCGATTTAATCGAC
>CAMDXE010000056.1 GCA_945878925.1 Chitinophaga pinensis | reverse complement strand
TCTTGCCGTAAGGGAGGCTACAAAAAAATGGAGCCTGCCTATCCGCGACTGGGGCATCATATTTAATCAATTTTTAATTATTTTTGAAAATAGATTAAAATGGTAAAAATATTAACTTTTTAACTTACACACTTTAAGGGATAGTGTCCTCAAATTAAAAACCTACATTGAATAAGTCCATTGTTATTTGTAGGTTTTCTTTTCTTTCATCCAGCAATGCTAACTTTATGATCGAGTAACTCAATGTTAAAATTAATCTTCGCATTTAACGCTTTGAAAACTTTTAAAATGGTTTCAAAACGAGCATCTGTTAGACTATTCTCTATTTTTGAGATTTGAGCTTTCTGTACCCCAACAAGTTTCCCAAGTTCTTCTTGGGTTAAATTTCTCTCAACTCTGGCTTGCCTAATTGCCTCGCCAAGCAATTCTAATCGAAGTTCATTTTCAAATGCATCACGCTTTGGAGTACCAATGGCTCCAATGTATTTGTCTGTTACCTCTTCTAAACTGGTAGTTCTCATTATTTCCTTTTTCATGACCTTATGTTTTTTATTCAAAGTATTTCTTTCTGATTCTTTCTGCCTTTTCAATTTCCGACGGTGGAACTTTATCGGTTTTCTTTATCAGTCCATGAGTTGAAATTACCACAGTTTCTGTCTTATCTGTCTTGTCCCAGAATGTAAAAAGTCTGTAATACTTCTTCATGAACAAAGTTCTGAATTCCCAAATCTCACCTGATAGTTATTTGAAAAGTTCAGGGTCTTTGCTGGTTTTAGCTTTATTGAGGTTATAGATGATTTTACTCCTGGACTTTACATCAAGTTTATCAATAAAGACAAGTGCCTCATCTAAAAACCTAACCTTGAACTTTTCTTTCACTTGTCAAATATTTAAGCAAATATAAAGTTTCTTATTTAGGAAACAATATCGAAATTTAGCTGCTCCTCAAAAAACTTACTACTAACTATTGCATCTTCCATATTGCCAGTCATTTTTTAGCACACCAACTTACTTTACCACGAATCTACCTAGCTGAACAATCTAGTGGACAAGGCAAAATAAAGCCTATACGACACTTCAACAGGGGCTATTAAAATCGCAAAATTTGACCATGCTCCTAGGCTTGTTATTATATTTTTATGATACAACAAACAAATACATGAAGAATTAGAAAAGCCAAAGCCAAGGTAGGCCAATATTAACTTGGCGTGATGTGGCCTGCAATTCAATATAAAATAATTGGTTATCCACAGCCGTTATAAAACCATGCCGCTGCATCTCATACGGGGTTCCTCTATATTTGAGGGTTTAGGACAGACAAAACAGGATAGGTAACGGTAAATACAGTAAGAGCAATGCAGGAATTTGAAAATGAAGTAAAGCCATCGCCCAAAAGCAAAAATGGGGCAAACAAATCCATTAAATCTAAATCGAATTCTGGGTCATCAAAGGTTTCTGATTTTGGAAATATTATTTTATTAAAGGACGATACCACCCGCAAAATTGTTGGCTTATTGCTGGTATGTTTTGCATTATTTTCAGCTGCTTCCTTAATTTCATTTGCTCTTTATTGGAAAAACGATTTAAGTATTTTACAAGGAAATGAACTGATAAGCGACTTCGAAACCAAAAATTGGATGGGCGAATTGGGTGCCCGATTTGGGTATGCCATAATGTACCAAGGTTTTGGACTTTTATCATTGTTGCTCCCTATTTTTATTATGCATTTTGGTTTAATTCTCCTTGTAGAAAAACGATTTATGAAGCCCACGTTGTGGTTGAAATACATAGCCACAGTGGGGTTTTGGTTTTTATTAGGTTTTGGCGCTTTATACAGTTTTAATGCCATTTTAGGAGGAGGCGTTGGCTATTGGGTATTCAGTTCGCTTAAAGTATGGATTGGTTTGTTTGGAGTCATTCTTTTTCTTTTAATTACAGCCTACCTTATCCTTTGGTTAGTTTTTAAAATTGAGCCCTTTGGTTTAAAAACCTATGTTCAATCTATGAATTTCAATAAAGTAAAATCGATCCCAGGTACCGAACAGGATGATGAAAATACCCAAATATATGCTGGCGAAACACTTTTCGAAAAGGATAAAATAGAGCTAAACCAGTTTGACGATGAAGACGATTCAAACGAATTTAGTTTTACGATAATAGAAGACAAAGGGGCAAAAAAAGTAAATTTAGAATCCGAACTTACCCTCGAAGTAAATGATTCGCCCGAAGACCTCGAACCCCCTTTTGAGGCCGACCAAAAGGAGGTAGAATTGGTGGACGAGCATTATGGCATGGATACGCTTTTTGACCCAAAACTCGATTTGCGAGACTATCAGTTTCCTGAACTTGATTTTTTGAACGAATATGGAGGCGAAGCCCAAAAAGAGGTAACCCTCGAAGAGCTTGAAAAAAGCAAGAATATGATTGTAGAAACCTTAAAAAACTACAATATTACAATTTCGAGCATCAAAGCCACCACGGGCCCAACCGTTACCTTGTTCGAAATTGTTCCTGCGGCAGGCGTTAAAATTTCAAGAATAAAAAATTTAGAAGATGATATTGCTTTGAGTTTAGCGGCTCTTGGCATACGCATTATAGCTCCCATTCCTGGAAAGGGAACCATAGGCATTGAGGTTCCAAATAAAAACCCAAAAATAGTGTCGATGAAATCGATGCTGATGAGTCCTAAGTTTCAAAAGGCCGAAATGGATTTGCCGGTGTGTTTGGGCAAAACAATTTCGAACGAAGTATTTGTGACCGACCTTACCAAAATGCCACATTTATTAATGGCGGGGGCCACTGGACAGGGAAAATCAGTAGGGCTTAATGCTCTATTAATATCCCTGCTTTATAAAAAACATCCGGCCGAACTAAAATTTGTATTGGTCGATCCTAAAAAGGTGGAGCTAACTTTATTTCGAACCATCGAACGGCATTATTTAGCAAAGCTACCAGGCGACACCGAGGCGGTAATAACCGACAATAAACAAGTAATAACTACCTTAAAATCGTTGTGTTTAGAAATGGATAGCCGTTACGAATTATTGCAATGGGCTATGGTACGAAATATTAAAGAGTACAATGCAAAATTCATAAACCGAAAGCTTCTTCCCACCGAGGGGCATAGGTTTTTGCCCTACATCGTAGTCATTATCGATGAGGTGGCCGATTTAATAATGACTGCCGGCAAAGAAGTGGAGCAACCCATAAGTCGCTTGGCCCAATTGGCAAGAGCCATTGGCATTCATCTGGTTTTGGCTACCCAAAGGCCCTCGGTAAATATTATTACTGGTACCATCAAAGCTAATTTTCCTGCCAGAATTGCATTTAGAGTGACATCGAAAATTGACAGCCGCACCATTTTAGATGCCAATGGTGCCGATCAATTGGTTGGCAGAGGCGACATGCTATTTTCGAATGGCAACGACTTATTGCGTTTGCAATGCCCCTTCGTAGACACCCCGGAAGTCGAAAAAATTACAAGTTTCATCGGTGCTCAGCGCGGCTATTCGCAAGCATATGTATTGCCAAAAGTGGCCGATGAAGACGGCGAAACCGATATTGACGATATGGCGCCCGACGACTGGGACAGCCTGTTTGCCGATGCGGCACGCGTTATTGTAAACAACCAACAAGGGAGCACCTCTTTGCTACAACGAAAAATGAAAATCGGATATAATAGAGCTGGGCGCTTGATAGATCAAATGGAAATCGCTAATATTGTGGGCCCATTTAAGGGTAGCCAGGCTCGCGAAGTTTTAATTAAGGACGATACCAGCTTGGAACAACTCTTGCAGGACATATTAAAGAAATGAATATGAAAGCCATTCCAAACCTCCTACATTCAAAATTAAGCCTCATTATACTTCTTGTTTTTTCTATCTTTTTATCATCCGCTTTTGTTACCGTTGATAAAGAAGCCAATAAAATACTCGATAAGGTAAGCCGAAATTACAAGTCTTATAAATCGATTAAAGCCGCCTTTAAAATCAAAATTCTAAACAAACAGGATAAAAGCACTCAATCCGAAAAAGGCACCTTATTTGTTAAAGGAAAAAAATTTAAAGTGGAAATGGATGGGCAAGATATCTACTGCGATGGCAAAACCATGTGGACCTATTTGAAAGATGCCAATGAGGTGCAAATAAGCAATTATAATCCAAAAAATTCGGACATCAACCCAAGCGAAATTTTTACGGTTCATGAAAAAGGATTTCTCTCTAAATTTATCGGCGAAGGCAAAAAAGGAAATATCGTTACCGAGCAAATCGAACTTACCCCAACCGATAAAAAGAAACCCTTCTTTAAAATTAAACTTACCATCGACAAAGTGGCCAAAAAAATTATGGACATGACAGTTCTTAACAAAAATGGCGTTGAATCGGTTTATGAAATTACAGGCTTCAGCTCAGATATTAAATACGATGACACCTTTTTTAAATTCAATAAAAAATCAAAACCAGGTGTGGTAGAAATAGACCTGCGTTAAAATAATTGTTTCCCGGAAAATCGCCCCTTTGGCAGGTTTCGTATATCAAGTACCACAAAAAAAAGTATTTCGATAACCAAAACCCTTCCTTAATTCATCCCTAACATAATTCGTGTATTTTTTCTTTGGTACACAGTATGATCCCAAAGTTTTATGCAAGAGGGTATCCCTTTTCATAACATACCAACTCAAAACATTACACTTGACAATCCATTAATTTCCCCTTACGTTTGAAGAAATATTTTAGCATGAACAAAAAAATTATTTTAGCCTTGAGCCTTTTAGGGATTTTAACTTTCCAAAACTGTAAGGATGGCAAAGATCCTGAACCCGAACCCATTACCGCACCTTTGATTACCCTCCCAACCGCCATAAAAAATGTGGATGGCATATTAATGGCCATAAGTACCTTTACTAAAGCAAACAGTGTCGATTTAATAGTTGGCAGCGCACATGCAGTTTTCTTTAAAAACAAAAACCCATTAATAAAAGTAGAAACGAGTAATTTAAAAATCAATACAAAACTGTGTACACGAAGCCACGATACTCTTTATTTTTACTCAGCCTCGGCTAGCGAACCTAAAGGAATTGAATACAAGAGCCAAATATTATGGCAATCAACGGCTACACCCGATGTACCTGCAATAAATGATAACGATGGAAGCGGAATGCCAAATATCCCTGTCGTTCCTGAGTTTTTAAATATGAGTGTAAGTCAGGATAAGGCCATAAACTGGGTTTCAAGTTATGGAGGCGATTCTATTATTTTTATTGTAAAAGGTCCTTTGGCCACCTATAAACGAACTTTTAATAATACCATTTCATCTCATACTATTCCCTTGGCCGAAATTGCTAAAATAGGCAAAGGAGCCGCCTCAATTCAAATAATTAATTATAAACTAATTACTAAAACAGTGGGGACAAAAACGTATGCATTTTTAAAACAGGTAATTGGCAATTGCACTAAAGTTACCATTACGCCTTAGCCTGTTTAAAGGTTTATAACATTCTATTTCCTTGATTGAATGGTGTTAATTTAAATCCACTGAATGGCTCAATCGGCATGGGCCAGCTTTTTCCAGCGATACACTCCAAATACGCCTATACAAAAAATAACAATGGCGTAAATGGCTGTTAAGTAAAGTTGTTTTTGGGAGTAAACAAAAATCATTAAAAAATCGGCTGCTAACCAATAATACCAATTTTCGATTTTTCGAAACGTGGTAAGCGCCTGGCCCGTAATGCTAATCGCAAGTATTGCAGCTTCGGCCAAAGGAAAGCTACACTTCGTAAAGTTTATTAAAAAATAGGCCGCAAATGGAATAATGGCCATAGTTACTAAGCCCCAAATAATCTGACTCGAACGCGTTAAATATGTAGGTATTTTATGCTTTTTAGTTTTCCAATTAATCCAACCGAAAATACCACTAAGCAAAAAAATAACTTGAACACCAAAATCCCCGTACAGCTTTTCGTTCCAAAATAACCACATGAAACATCCAATATTTACAAAGCCTATAGGCCATGTGCTCACTTTATTTTTATATAATAAATATACGGCCAAAACGCCAGCCAAAACCCCAACAGCTTCAATTATTTGCATATATCGCACAAAATTAAGGATTTGCAACTCTTTAAAAAAATCAATTTAAATTAGAATCCAAATCACTTACATTTGCACAAAAAGTCGAAAGTAACTTACTTACATTTAAAATTATTTACCTAAACTTCATTAATAAACTCCAAATTTCAAAGCCATTCGCCTACACCTTTTATCCTTTTGCTAAGTAAATGAAAAACAAATACATCGATTTAATTCAACAAACTTTTAATTTTCCGCAGGAGGATTTTCAATTAGAAGACAATACCTTAACATTTCATGGCATGTATTTAATGGATTTGATTAAACAATACGGCACGCCCTTAAAGTTTCATTATTTGCCAAGAATATCCGAAAATATAAAAAAGGCCAAGATGTGGTTTAACGTGGCCATGGCCAAATGCGATTATCAAGCCAAATACCACTATTGCTATTGCACCAAAAGCAGTCATTTTCAGTTTGTATTGGAAGAGGCCTTAAAAAACGATATACATATCGAAACCTCATCGGCCTTTGATATCGATATTATTGAATCGCTTTATGTTGAAGGCAAAATCAATAAACAACAATATATTATATCAAATGGGTTTAAAACGGATATTTATATCGAAAATATTGCCCGAATAATTAACGATGGTTTTGAAAACACCTTACCCATCCTCGACAACAAAAGTGAACTCGAACGCTTGACCAATCTAGTTGATAAACCATTTAAAATAGGAATTCGCTTAGCCGCTGAAGAAGAACCAAAATTCGAATTTTATACCAGCCGTTTAGGCATTGGTTACAAAGACATTGTTTCTTTTTACTTAGATCAAATTAAGGACAAACCTAATGTAGAGGTCAAAATGTTGCATTTTTTTATCAATACCGGTATTGCCGATACGGCTTATTATTGGAACGAATTGCATAAATGCCTTAAGGTATATTGTGCGCTAAAAAAAATCTGCCCCACTTTAGATTCCTTAAACATTGGCGGAGGTTTTCCAATCAAAAATTCGTTATCGTTCGAATACGATTATGCCTATATGGCCGAAGAAATCGTAGCACAGATAAAACAGGTTTGCAACGAAAATCATATTGAGGAGCCCCATGTTTTTACTGAATTTGGCTCGTTTACGGTAGGCGAAAGTGGTGGAGCAATTTACCAAGTGCTTTATCAGAAACAACAAAATGATAGAGAAAAATGGAATATGATTGACAGCAGTTTTATGACCACTTTGCCAGATGCATGGGCTATAAACAAAAAGTTTTTGATGCTTCCAATCAATCGATGGGATAAAACTTACGAACGCGTTTTGTTGGGAGGGCTAACCTGCGACAGCGACGATTATTACAATTCGGAGCAGCACGTAAATGCCATATATTTGCCAAGATACAGCAGCGACGACCCATTGTATATAGGTTTTTTTAATACGGGCGCCTATCAGGAAAGTGTTGGCGGATATGGCGGCATACAACATTGTTTGGTTCCGGCTCCAAAACACATAATCATTGATAAAGATTCGGAAGGAATACTGTCAACTCGAATTTTTTCGAAAGAACAAAGCTATAAAAGTATGCTTAAAATTTTGGGCTACTAATTTTATAAATCAAAGCGTTTAAAAATTTTCGTAAATTTAACCACCACCCCATTTATACAAGCTACGGGGTTAATGGCTTTTCATTATCTTTGCCGCCCATGGCACATTCTGTTGCTTTTTATACTTTAGGCTGCAAATTAAATTATTCGGAAACGTCTACCATTTCGAGGCAAATGGAATCCAATGGGTTCCAACCTATAGAATTTCAGCAAGGGGCAGATATTTATGTTATAAACACATGTTCGGTTACCGATCATGCCGATAAAAAATGCCGTAAAATAGTAAAGGAAGCCCTAAAATATAATAGCCAAGCCAAAATAGTCGTCATTGGCTGTTATGCGCAATTGAAACCCAACGAAATTGCATCCATTTCAGGAGTAAATATGGTATTGGGCGCTTCCGAAAAATTTAACCTTGTCGAAAATTTAGCAAAATTAAAAAACGAAGAACCTGCCCTTATTCTTAATGAAAACATCAAAGAAACAAACATATTCGTTCCAGGGTTTTCAATAGGTGAGCGCACGCGGTCGTTTATGAAAGTACAGGATGGATGCGATTATTTTTGTTCCTTTTGCACCATTCCTTTGGCCCGAGGAAAAAGCCGAAGCCAAACCGTAGCCGAAACGCTAAAAATAGCCGAACAGATTGCCCTAACCGGCGTAAAAGAAATTGTTTTGACCGGTGTAAACCTTGGCGATTTTGGGGTAGGGCAAAACGAAACGTTTTTCGATTTGGTAAAAGCCTTGGATAATTTAAAAGGAATTGAGCGGTTTCGAATTTCGAGCATAGAACCAAACTTGCTAACCGACGAAATCATAAATTTTGTGGCGCAAAGCAAAAAATTTGTTCCCCATTTTCATATCCCCTTGCAAAGTGGTTCCGATACGATTTTAAAACTTATGCGGCGAAAATATTTAAGAAATTTATATACCAATCGCGTCAATACTATCAAAACCTTAATGCCCCATTGCTGTATCGGGGTCGATGTTATTGTTGGATTTCCTCAAGAAACCGAGCAAGAATTTTTGGAAACCTATACCTTTATCAATGAATTGGACATTAGTTATTTGCACGTGTTTCCATACAGCGAACGCGCCAATACTACGGCTCGAAAATTGGACGGCGTGGTAAATGTAAAAACCAGAATGGAACGTGCCAAAAAATTAAGAATTTTAAGCGAAAAAAAACGTCATAAATTTTATACCGAAAACCTTGGCAAAACGTTTACCGTTTTGTACGAAGCCGAAGAAAATAAGGGTGTAATGTATGGCTTTACCGAAAACTATATAAAAATAGAATCTCCTTACGACCCCCTACTCGTCAACGAATTGGTGGAGGTACACTTATTAGAAATTAATGCTAATATGAATGTTATTCCTCTTGAACTTTCCACCTGTTTGCACCTTTAATATCTTATCTTTAATAATCAGTCACCTTAAGTTTAATCAACAGCCAAACCTAAAAAATTAATTTATGTACCCAACCATTTACCATGCTCTTAAAGACCTGTTTGGCTTTGAAATTTCATTTCTTCAAATTGCCAATACTTTTGGTTTTTTTGTGGCTCTCGCATTTTTGGTAGCCAATTATGTAATGACCCTCGAACTTAAGCGAAAAGAGAAGGAAGGCATACTGCTCCCCTCCACCAAACTCCAAAAAATTGGATTTCCTTTTCACTACAGCGAATACATAACCAATGCCCTCATCGGTTTTATATTTGGGTTCAAAATACTTCCTTTACTGTTCGATTCTTCCCTTTTACAAAATGGAGCCCAAACCTATATTTTTTCATTAAATGGCCATTGGGCTACAGGCATTGGCCTAATGGGAGTGTTGGTTTATTTGAAATGGCGCGAGGACAAAAAACAGCAATTAAGCGAACCTAAGGAGCAATTAGTTACCGTTCATCCTTGGCATAATATGGGATATATAACACTGGTAGCGGCCATTAGCGGAATTATAGGCGCAAAAATGTTTCATTGGTTCGAGTATTGGGATGATTTTATGGCGCATCCATTAGAATTAATTTTCTCAGCCTCTGGACTTACGTTTTTTGGAGGATTAATTTGCGGAGGAGCAGGGGTAATTTGGGCCGCCAAGCGAAAAGGAATTGGATTCAAACATATGTTAGATGTAGGTGGGCCAGCCATGATGTTGGCTTATGGTATAGGCCGATTAGGATGTCATTTTAGTGGCGATGGCGATTGGGGAATTGTAAATACAGCAGCTAAACCCTCATGGCTTGCTATGGCTCCCGATTGGTTTTGGGCCTACAACTATCCTAACAATGTTTCGCATGAGTGCGACCCCACCGGAGGCAGTATGCCATGTGATTTTGCCATCACCCCATTTCTACAACTACCCGTTTTCCCAACTCCATTATACGAAGCACTAGTCGCAATAACCCTTTTTGCTATCCTATGGCTTATGCGCAAAAAAATAAAAACTGCCGGTGTATTATTTGGCATTTACTTGGTAATGGCGGGTACAGAACGATTTTTGATTGAACAAATTCGCGTAAACAGCACCTATACCATTCTGGGCTTTCATCCTACTCAGGCCGAATTAATCTCTTTTTCACTGATACTTTTGGGATTGCTTTTGTGCTTTAATGGCTATTTTAAACCTAAAAATGCTATGGATAAAGATTTGATTTCATAAATTTTATTTACTTTTAAAGGCTCAAACTAAAAAATGATACGATTAACATTACTATTTCTGCTTGGCTTATGCCTAATGCCACAATTAGCCATAAGCCAAACCGACACAGTCCAAACATTTAGCTTTACTGATTCAACCAAACGATCTGGTGTTTTTTTGTTTCCTAAAGCCAACAAACCGTATCGAAAAGTTTTGATGCTTTACACCTTAAAGTGTTATCCAAAAGTTTCGAAATACGATGGCAAATATGCTTGTGGAGAATGGGATTATTTAACCTATACCTTTGTTACCGACAAAAAAGGAGTCGTTTATGAAATAGGGCGATACATTACGCCTTATGGTATTAACCTTACCCTAGGTCCCAATGGATTTACTTGGATTTATGATGTAACCGACTACTTAAACCTTTTGACCGATTCGGTAAAACTGTCGGCTGGCAATACCCAGGAACTGCTCGACCTTAAATTTGTATTCTTCCAAGGCGCGCCAATTGCCAAAGTTATTAAGATCGATCAAGTATGGAATACAGGGGTATCATCGTACAGTTATGCCGATTTATCATCCAACAAGCGCATGTCGGCTACCTCCATCAAAATTGATACGAACACCCAACGTTTAAAACTTAGAAGCCGAATTACGGGACATGGTCACAATAGCAACGACGGAAAATATCCTCATTGCTGTGAGTGGAAAAACAATACTCACTCTATGTATTCGGGCAATGTATTAATAAAAGACTGGAGTGTATGGCAAACCCTCGACTGTGCCGATAATCCTGTGTTTCCACAAGGCGGAACCTGGCCCTATGCTCGCGAAGGTTGGTGCCCAGGCGATAGAGTAAAAGATACCGAATTTGACGTTACGCGTTGGCGCACTGCCGATAGTTTGCAACTCGATTATAAAATAACACCCGTGCCCGAAACCAATTTAGGAATGGGAGGCGGCAATTATATTATGGCCACTCATATTATCCAATACGAAAAACCAACTTTTTTGAAAGATGCCGAAGTTTATGATATTTTATCGCCAAGTACAGCACAAATAAACTCAAAATTTAGTCCATCGTGTACCGAGCCAAAAATTATTATCAGAAATAATTCTTTCGACACTTTAACAGAATTACTTATCGAATACAACATTTCTGGGGGCTATACCATGACTTACCTTTGGAAAGGAAAGCTTGGATTTTTGCAAATGCAAACCATCCATCTTCCAATTTATGATGCGGGTTTTTACCGAGGCGATGGCCAAGGTAATTTTACATGTTCGATAAAAAAATTCAATGGAGCACCCGATGATAATAGCCAAAACAATACGCTTAACTCGCGCTTTAAGATGCCTGATATTTATAAGGATAAAATTTTTATTGAATTTAAAACTAATAATTTTCCACTCGAGAATCGATATGTCTTAAGAGACTCGCGCGATAGCATCATTCTTTCAAAAGACAATTTAGCAGCCAATAAAGTTTATCGCGATACGCTAAAAAATATCAAACCTGGGTGTTATACCTTGGAACTCTTAGACGATGGAACCGATGGCGTAAGTTTTTGGGCAAACCCCGATCAAGGGAGTGGTTATTTTCGATTGCGCAAAGCCACCGCCAATACGGTATTGAAAAATTTTGGCCTCGATTTTGGGTATCGAATTTATTATACCTTTATTATTGATAGCCTTCAAAAAGGCAAACAACCTGAAATACCAGTAGACCCAATTGTTGACGAAACCATTTTAGTACCCAACCCAAACCAGGGATCTTTCACCATTATAACGGCCAACCTTAGTGGAATTTACGAATTAGAAATTATGGATGCCATTGGTCGAGTGGTTTACAAAAAAAGTGTGGATATTGACCTTGATCCCGATATTAAAATTGATAACCTAAGGGTTTTATCGGGTATTTATTTTGTAAAACTCAATCAAGGCAATACTAAAATTGTAAGGCGATTAATTATTGAATAGATTTACCTATTTAGTTGAGCTGCACCATCGAACTCTTTTTGCATCTCCAACTCAATAGATTTGAGCAAGGGTACAAAATCGTTTTGAGTTAGTATTTTTTTATTATACGCTTTCATGGTTTTTTTTTCGGCAAGCTTTAAATTTAGTTTAATTTGAAACTCATAGAAGTCGTTCAGTTTTTGTCCATTAGAGGCCAAGGTTTCCAAATTTAAATAATAGGGACGTGCACTGTCATTATTCGACGGAATTAACCAAGGACTAGCTCCCGGATAGGCTTCACACTGGTGTTTCAACAAAATGTTTTTGCTTGGCAACGACTTTTCATTCGTCCACCAAATGTTTTTTGTAGCTTCTAAAGCCTCCAATGTTTCCTTCTCGGTATTTACGGCTTCTAATTCGGCAATGCGTGCATTTAATAATATGGTCATGGCTTCTTCAAAAGGTAAATTACTTTTTAGCGCTTCAATACCTAAGGTTACTCCCAAAAGATTGCTATAAATATCTTCAACCGAAAAACTCGAATACCGCTCGGGAACAAAAGGCACATAAGATGCACCAAACCAAGTTGAAATTTCGTGCCAAACCGATAAATCATAAGCAATTTTGCCCGCTAAACGTATAATATCAATGCTGTCGATATCGGTTTCCCATTTAATGTCAATCGATTTTTTACCTCCTTCGATACCCAAATTTAATTTCATTTGGCCCTTCGATTTGTTGAGCAAAATAATTGAATTTAAGTAAGCCGTCCAATCTGCTTGATCGCGTAAATGTCCGAGATCGATAAAACCTCCGCGTTTGGTATAAAGAATGCCATTTCCTTCGTTGGCGCTTCCTAAATAAGTATGAGAGCCTATTTTTTCGACACTCGTAACGTCGTTGATTTTTATTTTTTGAATGGCTAAAACATGTAAATCAGTACCAAAGGCACAGCATGTTCTGATAATGCGAGGGGGTGGATTCTTGCAATCTTTAATGGTTAATTTTAGAGGAAGTGCAGTGGCTACTTGAAAAAAACACACAAAAACAAAAGCCGTAAAAATTCTAGAAAGCCTAAGGCTAATTATATTCGTGAGCATCAATCGTGTGACAATAATTTGTAAGGATGGTGGATACTGAATCTTAAATTTAAGTTAATGAACACCTTGTTTTCAAAACTACATTAAAACAGATAAAAATTTATTAAATAATATAAAGTACCAATAGTGTCCTAAACGTTTTTTATTCAGAGTCAAAGGTATTGGTTTTTCTGTGTTAACGGCATCCAGTTTGTTATTTTCAAAAAAGAACCCCCTGTTTGATAAATTGGGGTGGTGGTTCAATGTGTTCTTCGAATGGCCTATCCA
>CAMDXE010000055.1 GCA_945878925.1 Chitinophaga pinensis | reverse complement strand
TCGCCACCCATAACTGCAATTTTTGCCGTTGGCCATGCTAAAATAAGTCGGGGATCGTAGGCCTTGCCACACATGGCATAATTGCCTGCCCCATAACTGTTGCTAATAATGATGGTAAATTTGGGCACGGTGCTGTTGCTCATGGCATTTACCATTTTTGCGCCATCCTTTATAATGCCATTTTGTTCGCTTCGCGATCCAACCATAAAACCGGTAACATCTTGAAGAAAAAGTAGGGGTATTTTTTTTTGATTACAATTCATTATAAATCGAGCTGCTTTTTCGGCCGAATCGGAATAAATAGCGCCCCCAAATTGCATTTCTCCTTTTTTCGATTTCACCACTTCTCGGTTATTGGCCACTATACCAACGGCCCAACCATCTATTCGGGCATACCCGCAAAGAATAGTGGCGGCATATCCTTTTTTGTATTGTTCGAATTCCGAATTATCTACAAGCCTTTCTATGATTTCGAGGGTTTTATAAGGCAAGGCCTTGTTTTCGGGCAATAATCCGTAAATTTCCTTAGAATTTTTTAAGGGTGCTATGGATTTTTTTCGATCAATCCCCGCCTTTTGATAGCTTCCTAGCTTATCCATTATAAATTTAATCCTGTCTAGGCACGTTTGATCAGTGGGAAATCGGTCGTCAATTACGCCCGAAATTTCGGCATGCGTAATGGAGCCACCCAAGGTTTCATTGTCAATAATTTCGCCGATGGCGGCTTTAACAAGGTAGCTTCCTGCTAAAAATATGGAACCGGTTTTGTCAACAATAAGCGCTTCGTCGCTCATAATTGGAAGATAGGCCCCACCGGCTACACAACTCCCCATTACGGCGGCTATTTGTGTAATGCCCATACTGCTCAGAACAGCGTTGTTTCGAAAAATTCGTCCAAAATGGTATTTATCGGCAAATATTTCATCTTGCATGGGTAAAAATATTCCGGCACTATCCACAAGGTATATAATGGGTAGCCTGTTTTCCATGGCAATTTCTTGAAACCTAAGGTTTTTTTTGGCTGTGATAGGAAACCAAGCGCCAGCTTTAACGGTGGCATCGTTGGCCACTACAATACATTGGCGACCCGCCACTGAGGTTATTCCGCCCACTACGCCTCCCGAAGGACATCCGCCATATTCTTCATACATGCCGTGGCCGGCAAAAAGCCCAATTTCATAAAATGGAGCATCTTTATCTTTTAAGTAATCGATGCGCTCGCGCGCCAACATTTTCCCTTTTTCTTTATGTTTGGCAATGGCTGCTGGCCCTCCGCCCTTTTCAATAGCCTCGCCCTGTCGCCTAATTTGATTCCAAATTCGCTTCATGCTGTCTTCGTTTTTGTTAAATGTCAGGTCGTACATTGCGTTGGCAAATGTATTACTAAGATGTGGGATTATTTAATCTAAGCTCATGGTTAATTTCTGGTCACATTTTATAAAATAAATCTTCATTATAAACCAATTTCCATCAAAACTTTTTAAACAAAAAGTATTAGTTTTGCAGCGCAAGTCAGTACGACCAGCTCCCTTTTAATCCCCCAGGGCAGGAATGCAGCAAGGGTAGGAGGTTGTAGCGGTGCGATACTGGCTTGTTTTTTAAGGCAATCGTTCACAAATAACCTTTCTTTATCTGCTGCTTAATTTCACATTTCTATTTTAGTTGCTATACCCTATTTTTGCACACTTTTAACAGAACTATTCGACTGGATTTTTTTTCTCTGTCATTAGTGGTTAAACTGAATTTTTATAAATAATGAGAACATTACAATTTCGTGAGGCGCTTCGTGAAGCCATGCAAGAAGAGATGCGACTGGACCCAAAAATTTTATTAATTGGGGAAGAAGTTGCTGAATATAATGGAGCCTATAAGGTGAGCCAGGGGATGTTGGATGAGTTTGGCCCAAAGCGCGTAGTTGATACGCCCATTGCCGAACTTGGATTTTCGGGTATAGCAGTAGGCGCGGCTATGAATGGCTTGAGGCCAATCGTTGAGTTTATGACCTTCAATTTTTCATTGGTTGCCATCGATCAAGTTATAAATGCTGCTGCAAAAATGTTGTCGATGAGCGGAGGAAATTTTGGGGTACCCATGGTTTTTCGTGGACCCACTGGAAGCGCTGGACAATTGGGAGCACAACATTCTCAAAATTTCGAAAATTGGTATGCCAACTGCCCGGGATTAAAGGTAGTAGTACCAAGCAATCCTATGGATGCCAAAGGACTTTTAAAAACATCCATTCGCGATAATGACCCAGTTATTTTTATGGAATCCGAGCAAATGTATGGATTTAAAGGAGAGGTGCCTGATGGCGAATATCTCATTCCATTGGGCAAGGCCAATATTACCCAAGAGGGAACCGATGTTACTATTGTGAGTTTTGGCAAGATGATGAGGGTGGTGGAGCAGGCGCTAGTTGAACTCGAAAAAAGCGGAATAAAAGCCGAAGTTATTGATTTAAGAACAGTAAGACCTATCGATTACCTAACGTTGATTGAATCGGTTAAAAAAACCAACCGTATGGTGGTGGTTGAAGAAGCTTGGCCTTTGGCAAGTATTTCGAGCGAAATAGCCTACTGGATGCAAAAATATGCGTTTGATTATTTGGATGCTCCTATAACACGAGTTACCACCCGCGATACTCCATTGCCTTATGCCCCTACATTGGTTGAAGCGTTTTTGCCCAATGTAAAACGAATATTAGATGCCGTTAATTCGGTAATTTATCGATAAATTTTGAAGTCTTATACTTCATAAATCGAGGAAGGGATTGTGAATTAAAATAATTTTTGTTTCTTAGCGTTAAATTTAGCGATGATTATACAAAAAAAATACCTTTGGCCCATTTCTCTGATGATGGCCTTTGCATTTCAGGCCTTGTTTTTTGACCGTTCGGCAGGCATTAATTACCTAATTTTTTCATTCCTTGTATTTGGTCTTGCCTACCTGTATTTGCAACCAACCAAACAAAGCAATACTTTCCGATTAATTCAGGTTTTAACGATTGTTTCGACGGCAGCAGTGCTCATGGCAAACACAAGCTATAGCCTTTATGTTTATTGGTTTTTTATAATACTTTTTGTTTCGGTGGCCTGTTATAGCCGAATCAAACATATACAAATTGCCCCTCTTTTTTTATACAGCGGTTTGATTGCATCCATCGATACTTTTAAAGGCGATCGAAAAACAGGATGGCTCAAAAAAATAACACCCTTTATAAAATTTATTTTTCTGCCAATTTTTACAATTTTAGTGTTGATGTTTATCTATTCGGCAGCCAATCCTATGTTTTTGGAAAGTATAGAAAATGCATTAGAATGGGTGGGGAAATTTTTGGAAAAAATTTCATTTCCCCGAGTTTTTACGGCCATAGTCGGATTGCTACTAACCCTGATTTTATTGCAAAATAAAGCTAGCCAAACCGCAATAAATAGTGAGAATCGTATTGGTTTTGTTTTGACAAGGGTAAAGAACAGGGGGCGTAAATTTTTTGGATTAACTAAAATGCTACAGCGAAAGCAACAAGTTGCTCTGCTCACATTTTTTGTATTAAATATAATGATAGCCTGGTTGAATTATCTTGACATTAAAAATATTTGGATTGATTTTTCTTGGAACGGCGAGCTGCTAAAACAATTGGTGCATGAGGGCACCAATATGCTTATTGTCGCTATTTTTATTTCTATAGGAATCACTCTTTTTTATTTAAACAGCAACATTGTTTTTATGAAAAATAATAAACTTTTCATTTTTCTAGTCTTGCTTTGGCTGGCACAAAATGTGGTAATGTCGTGTTCGGTTTTTATCAGAAATTCAATCTATATCGAATATTTTTCGTTGGCCTATTTGCGTATATTTCTCTACTTTTTTCTAACTGCATGTGTAGTTGGTTTACTGAGCATAGCCTATAAAATTATGTTTCGTAAGTCCACTCATTTTTTATATTCGGTTAACAGTATTTCGGTAGTGATACTTTTAGCTATGGCAGCCTGCTTTAATTGGGATAAGATTATTGCCAAACATAATTTTGAACATTACAAAAAATCGTTTGTTCATTACAGTTTTTTGTCGCAATTGAATAATTCGGCACTCCCATATTTATTAAAATCAGAACATGAACTTGGTGAGATTTATGCCATTCAAAGAGGAAGTTTCCCTTTTGTTAAAGGCAAAGAATATGAACAAATTAACTATGAAAAGCGAATGGAGCTTAGGCGAATAAAGTTTATAAATGCCTGGAAAACTAAATCGATTTTGGAATGGAATTATGCCGAGTTTGAAGCGTACAATACATTAACTGCCAAAGAGTAGCTATTATTCTTCCTCGATAAGGTAAATCGTTTCATCATCTTTTTTCATTAAATATTTTTCTCTGGCCAATTTTTCGAGGTTATCCATATTGCCCAATAAATTATTTTTTTGAATTTCGAGTAGCTGATTTTGATTGGTGTACATTTTTTTGCGAGCCTCCAATTGGTTGAGCTCTTTGGTTATTTTTCGCTGCGCAAAAAAACCATTCTGATCAAAAAAAACCATCCATACTGTAAATAAAACTACCGCAACTATGTATTTGTTTTTGAGAAGATTTTTCATAGGATCAAAAATAAAAAACTAATCGAAAAATTCAAGGGTATAGGTATCCACAGCATGCCAATGTTAATAGACAGTTATTTGAATGGATGCCTCGATTTCCAGTCCTCCCCAATTTTTTTCAGAAACCATGTATTAAAAAAAGAGAAGGTCATAGCCGGAATGCCGGTCCTTAAATAAAGGTAATTAAAAACCTCAACCGGCTTTGCCCCAACCGAGGCTTTGGCTATGCGGGCGGTACGGCCCAGCTCAAGTCGTTTCGATTTTGTTTGAATGGCGCTGTCTAATCCATCGAAAAGTATGTTGAAATAAAGGTTGTAGGTTTCGTTATAGGTATAATCTATGCCAATGAAATGAATTTCCATGGTTTGATTGGGGTAAAAAATTTGGCTGCTAAAGGCAATCAAAGCATCGTTATAGTAATAACCAAAAACCTTAAAATTATCGGCGAGCGCGCGTTTCATTTCATAAAAATAGTGCTTAGAAATTAATCCGATTCTAAGCGATTGTTTTAGGGTGACATTTAAATAAAGCTTTTCGAGTTGATTTGCATTTTCTTTGATTTCGTTGAGCGATAATTCTTTTAAAGTCAATGGGGTTTTGGAGTTGGTTATTTTAGCATAACGCTGTCGGTATTTTTTACTTAAACAATTTTTGTAATCAAGCATCGATTGCCAACCGGATTGAATATTGATTTCCATGGTAACATCGTCGTGATAAGGTTTGAATTTTCCATAGTCGGCAAATCGATGAGGGCTGTCTTTGACCAATATCCCACAATATTTTTTATGTTCTTTATTTGAGTTTAAATACTGAAGCAGAATTTCAAAAACTAAAACATCGTCAGATGGATTGACAAAATAGAAACCAGGAAAATGGATGCGAAATAAATTGCCACAAATCAAAACATCACTAAATTGACTTTGTATGCTTTTTTTTAGCCACCTTAAGCCGGGTTTGTCTATTTGGGTGCCGTCAAAATGCGAAGGAATTATAGTAAGATGCTGCAAGTAAATGGCGCCTATAACTATAGAATCTCTCTCTAAAAGTAGGTACTTGAATTCCATACCTTCGGGCTTCGATTGTTCAATGCCTGCTAAGTTTTTTATGCTTAACGAATGGTTAATAGGAATGAGTTTGGCCCATTGTTCCCCCATATCCATAATGTGGTTAAACACCGTAAAGGTTAGTTGACGTTTAGGAGGCGTGCAAAAGTTGGTCAAAACAAATGGTAATTACTCGTTTAGTGCGTTTGCGCACCGCTTAATTAAGAATGGGCCTTCAAAGATAAAACCTGAATAAATCTGTACAGCCCTTGCTCCTAATTTAATTTTATCCTTGGCATCTTGAGCAGAGTGTATTCCGCCAACCCCAATAATGGGTATTTCGTTGCCAAGTTTCGAATGTAAATAAGCCAGTACCTCGTCGGACGATTGTTTTAAGGGTTTGCCACTTAAGCCTCCCATGCCTATTTTTTCTAAGTGTTCTGTTTTGGTATTCAAACCCGTTCGTTGGGTAGTGGTATTGGTGGCCACTAAGCCATCTAATTTAATAGCTAAGGCTAAATCAACTATATCATCTAATTGGACTTTACTCAAATCGGGCGCAATTTTCAATAAGATTGGTTTATAAGGGTGCCCGTTTTTAATGAAAATATCTCTTTCGGATTGCAAGCCGCTTAGGATTTTTTTCAAAGCCGATTTTTCTTGAAGTTCGCGAAGGCCAGGCGTATTGGGTGAGCTTACATTTACTACAAAATAGTGAACATGGGCATAAAGTTTATCGAAACAATAGGCGTAATCGTTGTATGCCTCTTCGTTTGGGGTAAGCTTATTTTTTCCGATATTTCCGCCAATCACACACTTCGATTTAACTTTTTTTAGCCTTTCAACAGCCGCTTCAACGCCTCCGTTATTAAAACCCATTCGGTTTATGAGCGCTTGGTCGTTTGGCAACCTAAATAATCGAGGCTTATCGTTGCCTGCTTGAGCTTTAGGCGTTAGAGTCCCAATTTCGATGAAGCCAAACCCTAAACAATCCAAAACGTCAATATACTTTGCATCTTTATCAAAACCTGCTGCCAAGCCAATGCCGTTTTTTAATGGAATGCCACAAAGTGATATTTTTGAACAATCGGCATCAACACAAAAGAGTTTTCGTAAAGCTGTTTTTCCGCCTGGTATTGCACAAACAAGGCTTAATAAGCGCATGGTTATTGCATGTGCCTTTTCGGGCGACCATAAAAAAAGTATAGATTTAAGAACTGAATACATTTTTGATAGCGCAAAAATACCTTAGCCTAAGCTAACTTTAAGAAAAGATTTAGCCTAAGGTAAACTTTTATATTAAACAGGCTTACTATTTAGAAACATTCTATCTAAAAATATTAAAGACTCATATTAAAATCGAAAGGGTAAATTTGCGGTGAATTTATGAGGCACTCGATTTAATAATTCAATTATAATAAACCACCTAAGCATATTACAAAAACAACATGGCAGCCCTAACTTTTATATTGAAATCATCCATCGGCAATAAGCTAATTATGGGATTAACAGGATTGTTTCTTATAGCATTCTTAATGGTGCATTGTATTATTAATTCCATGATTTTTATGAATGATGGGGGCGTTATTTTTAATGAAGCGGCCGAATTTATGGGAAAAAATGTAGCGATTCGCACCATGGAAATAGGGTTGTTTGCTGGCTTGTTCATTCATATTTTTCAAGGTTTAAATTTGGTGTTCAAAAATCGAAAAGCACGATCTGTAAATTATTCGGTTCAAAATGGTAATAAAAGCAGTAAATGGTATTCGAGGTCTATGGGTTTATTGGGTACTTTATTGCTCATTTTCTTAATTATACATTTAAGGCATTTTTGGTATGTAAGCCGTTTGACCAATGAAATAAGTAGCGATACAAACACGCTGTTTGATGAGATGAAGAAAGTGTTTGCAAGTTTTTGGGTGGTTTTAATTTATGTTTTAGGCATGATATCCTTAGCATATCACCTTATGCATGGGTTTCAATCGTCGTTTCAAACCATGGGTTGGAATCATAAAAAATATACACCGGCTCTCAAAATGATAGGGTTTTGGTTTAGTGTAATCATTCCCTTTATTTTTTCGACCATGCCCATCGCCTTATTTTTAGGTTTGATAAAATAATCAGTATATCAATTAAGACCTCCATCCCTATAAAAAAATTTAGATTATGCCAATTAATTCAAATATTCCCGAAGGTCAATTAGAAAATAAATGGACCAAATATAAGAGCACGATTCCTTTAGTAAATCCTGCCAATAAACGCAGCCTCGAAATTTTAATTGTGGGCAGTGGTTTGGCAGGTGCATCAGCAGCTACATCCTTAGCCGAACTGGGGTATAAAGTGAAATGTTTTTGTTTTCAAGACAGCCCTCGAAGAGCACATTCTATTGCGGCACAAGGCGGTATTAATGCAGCAAAAAATTATCAAAACGATGGCGATAGTGTATATCGCTTGTTTTACGATACCATAAAAGGGGGCGATTATCGAGCGCGCGAAGCCAATGTATACCGCTTGGCAGAAATTAGTCCAAATATCATCGATCAATGTGTGGCACAGGGGGTTCCCTTTGCACGCGAATATGGTGGAATGCTGAGCAACCGTTCGTTTGGAGGCACGCAAGTTCAACGTACGTTTTATGCTGCAGGGCAAACCGGACAACAGCTTTTGCTTGGGGCTTATAGTGCATTAGAACGCCAAGTGGGCATGGGGTCGGTTGAAATGCTTTCGCGACACGAAATGTTGGAAGTGGTGATTATTGATGGCAAAGCCAGGGGCCTAATTGCACGCAATCTTATTACGGGCGAATTGGAACGACATTTTGGTCATGCCGTATTGTTGTGCAGCGGAGGTTATGGAAACGTTTTTTATTTAAGCACCAATGCTATGGGTAGCAATACCACAGCCATTTGGAAAGCCCATAAAAAAGGAGCCTATTTTGGCAATCCTTGTTTTACACAAATACATCCAACATGCATACCGGTAAGCGGCGATCACCAAAGCAAATTGACCCTTATGAGCGAATCGTTGCGAAACGATGGACGAATTTGGGTGCCTAAAAAAGCGGGTGACGAGCGCAATCCTATTGACATTCCTGAATCGGAGCGCGATTATTATTTAGAAAGAAGGTATCCAGCCTTTGGCAATTTGGTGCCAAGGGATGTAGCAAGTCGTGCTGCCAAAGAACGATGCGATGCAGGATTTGGAGTGGGAAATTCAAAGATGGCGGTATACCTCGATTTTAAGTTCAACATGATGCGTTACGGAAAGGTTGAAGCCACAAAGCAAGGATTACTTAATGCTCAGGACTCTGAAATACTCGCCTTAGGAAAACAGGTGGTTAAAGAAAAATATGGCAATTTGTTTGATATGTATCAACAGATTACAGGCGAAAATCCTTATGAATCGCCTATGCGAATATACCCAGCCGTGCATTATACCATGGGTGGATTGTGGGTTGATTATAATTTGATGACCAATGTGCCAGGAATGTATGCCTTAGGAGAGGCTAATTTTTCGGATCATGGGGCCAACAGGTTAGGTGCCTCGGCTTTAATGCAAGGTTTGGCCGATGGCTACTTTGTTATTCCATATACCATTGGAGCCTATTTGTCAAAAGAAATTGCCACCAAAGCCATTTCAACCGATCATGCTGCATTTGAAGAAGCTGAAAATTCGGTAAAAGAAAGGCTTGAAAAATTATTATCCATCAAAGGTTCTAAAACCGTCGATCATTTTCATAAACGATTGGGAAAAGTGATGTGGGATAAATGCGGAATGGCAAGAAACGCCGAGGGTTTAAAAGAAGCTATACTCGAAATACAAGCGATACGTGCCGATTTTTGGACTCAAGTTAGGGTGCCTGGCGAAATGAATGACTTAAACCCCGAATTAGAAAAAGCAGGGCGTGTAGCCGATTTTATTGAGTTAGGCGAATTGATGTGTATGGATGCTTTGGCCCGAAACGAAAGTTGTGGCGGACATTTTAGGGAAGAGTCGCAAACGGAAGAAGGCGAAGCCATGCGTGATGACGAAAACTATTCGTATGTAGCCGCTTGGCAATACAACGATATGAACTGGCAAATGCAAAAAGAGGAGTTGAAATTCGAAAATATTAAAATAGCACAGAGAAGTTATAAATAAAAAATAATCATGAGTGGTAATATGAATTTGACGCTTAAAATTTGGCGTCAGCGAAACACAAAAACAAAAGGAGCCTTGGTGGATTACAAGGTAAAAGATATATCGCCTGATATGTCATTTTTAGAAATGTTTGATGTTTTAAATGAGGATTTGATAAGCAAAGGAGACGAACCTGTAGCTTTTGATCATGATTGCAGAGAAGGTATTTGCGGCATGTGCAGCATGCATATTAATGGAAGGCCACATGGGCCTAAAGATGCCATAACTACTTGTCAACTTCACATGCGAAGTTTTAGCGATGGCGATACCATCGTTGTTGAACCCTGGCGAGCTAATGCGTTTCCAATTATAAAAGATTTAACGGTTGATAGAAGCGCCTTTGATCGAATCATTGCATCTGGAGGCTATATATCTGTAAATACCGGAAATGCTCAGGACGGTAATGTGTTGCCCATTGCAAAACAAGATGCCGATATCGCATTTGCTGCGGCAGCCTGTATTGGCTGTGGAGCTTGTGTGGCCGCTTGCAAAAATGCATCCGCCATGTTATTTGTGTCGGCTAAAGTTAATCAATTGGCTCATCTACCCCAAGGCCAACCCGAACGTATGACACGTGTTAAAGCCATGGTGGCCCAAATGGATAAAGAAGGATTTGGGGCATGCACCAATACTGGAGCCTGTAGTGCCGAATGCCCAAAAGAAATTTCTTTGGTTAACATAGCTGCTATGAATCGAGAATATCTAAAAGCAAATCTTATTTCTACGGAAGATTAATAATTAAAATATACCATATCTTCGTGTCTTATTGGATATGAATGGCTTAAATATGGTTTCTGAATTTGGAGGTTCAATTTGCCCTAGCCTCAACCTTAGCCTAACCCGCGAGTATTATTCATTTTTTTATAAAGCCGCTTTTCTCAGCGGCTTAATTCTACTAATAATTAGTGGCATTCGATCAAAAATAAACAGTTCTACTTGGCTAATAGTCATTGCCTTTACTCTTGCCTGCTTAATATTGGGCAGCAAGCTTGGGGCATTTAGCTTCGACCAATGGACTCCTATTTTAGGTGCCGAAGAAAACTTGAATTCTGGTCATAAATCAGCCTTAGGCGCTATACTGTTCGGCACAATTGGATTTCTTTTGGTAAAACGATTTTTTGGATTAGGCCACCAAGTGGCCGATAGGTTTGCTTTTTTTCTGCCGCTGGTCATGTTGCTGCAACGAATAGGTTGCTTAATGGCAGGCTGTTGCTTTGGTAAACTTTACAACGGTATTGGAGGTATTCAGTATTCCGGATTTAGCTTTATCAGAGATTACCAAATACAAATGGGATGGATTAAGTATAATGAAATGAATATGCTGCCTGTTCATGCCGTGCCATTTTATTTCCTAATAGTTTCGCTAATTACTATTGGGATTTTAGTGTGGGCAAAGCCGCGTTTAAAAAATCAAGGCTCTTTAATTTTGCTTAGTTTAATTGCCATGGGGTTTGGTCGTTTTGTGGTTGAGTTTTTTAGAGATTCAATTACGAATCAAACTTTGGGTGATACATGGATCGGCCTCAAAGCCCTACAATGGCTGCTAATTATTGGAGTAGGCGTAGGGGTGTATTGGCTCTATCGCAACGAAACCAAAAAACAAAAGGCCAAACAAAGTAAGGCCGAAATTATACCTCAAAGAGAAATTGGGCTTGGTGTTTTGTTAGCTATTTTTATTTTTCACAACAAAAACTTTTTTACCTTAGAAGAATTGATGGTGCTTCACACGGTGCTGGGTCTTGCGCTTATTGGCAATCTTCGTCTATTGTATTCTTTAATTTACCCTTGGCGCCAAAGGACAGAACTCAAACTCATTCCTTATGCCTTATGTGGGATTGCTTTTTTATTCATGGGTCAAACGTATCATTATCGAAATTGGAACATAGATTCGAGCAAAACACAAACTGTAGTTTCGCAAAACCTTACTTATAAAAACGTGATAACAACCCAATATCCATGTTTGGAAATAGGACAAGGATGCCTTGGTTCAGTGTGTTCCGTTGCGGACACATCAAAACCAATAGGACCACATTATTATAATACGTCAATTAGTATTGACCGGTATCGAAAAACGAAAAAGAAATTTGACCTAAATTATGGCCTGGTGGGTCAATTAGAGAATTTCTATAATCCTAAACCTAACTCAGATTTAAGGGCAAACGTTTATCCCTATTTTGGTTTAGAAGGAAACAAAAATTTTGGATTTCGCTTTGGCCTACGAATGGGAAACATGTTCGATGCTCAACCCGAAAATATGAGCAGCACTAATTTCATCATGGCCGGAAGGTTTTGGTTGGGTTATAAAAAGCTTGCAACCATGCAATTTGCTATTTTTGATTCAGATTTTGGAGGCATATATACCGCACCACTCGAAATTAAACTTAATGTCAATACCTCAAAAATTAGTCATAATAAATTGGGGCAATCAAGCCTTGGTTTAGTGTTTATGGAAGACAATAAATCAATCTATGGCCAAACAGAAATATTTATTAAGCCGCGAATGGCTTTAACTCCAAAATTTGGATATACCATTCCTGATCAATTTGACCATCCAAACGAAAGGTCTAGAATATTAGGGGGATTTGGATTTCGATATGATTTATACAATCGTTAGATTTGTTGACTAAAAAACAAAGAAATGTTTAAAAATAAAATACAAAATCGTTTAAAATCTTGGCTCATTTTTTTTCTATTTGCAATGGTCCAGAACTGTGCATTCGCCCAAGAGCCCAATATTTTTTACTCCACGCCCGAAGAAATGAAGGCCTTTTTTGATAAGAAATATTCAAAAATTGAAATCGAAATAATTCAATATCGAGGGAGGGGTAACGACAAAGTAAAATTACCAGGAAATTCTGCAAAGCGAATCGTTGAATTTACCATTGATGGCAACTGTCGGGTTATTGACATATCGAAAGACAACCTTTGGGATACCACATTGTATAGCTACGATAAATGTGGGAAACTGAAGCTCATTAAAGGGCATAACATTTACTCGAAATATTCGAACCGATATAAAAATTGTCAATTAACAAGCCGCGAGGCAAACGAAACACAGATAGAATCGAGTGGTTCGTACCATCAATGGCATTTAATTAAATACAGCTACAATGCTAAGATGCAGGTTAAGAGGGAATTGATTTCTGAGTTTTCGGATTCTTTAAATTTACTATATGCCAACGAGTTTGCCTACACTGGAAAAATCAAGGATTCGATGAATGAATATTATTTTGAAGAAGGTATTAAAATGAAAAACAGATCGACCAAGTATTATTATTCGGCACATTTAGATAGTATTCATGTTTATAATCCCGAATTTACATTGATCGATAAAACGTTGTATACCTATCACGAATCCGGCAAGTTGAAATCCGTATTCATTAAGGGATTAGGATTGTACGTTTATGCTTATAATGCCAATAATGAACTCATTTCCATTGTTGAAGATATGGCCAATAAAGAGTATTTGGTTAAATTTTTTGATTAATTAAAACCCCTTAGATGAATAGTTCTGCATGCATTGTGCCGAGCAAAACCATTAATTAGTTTATTTTTGCATTTTCCAAAAACGGCTCCCAATAATTCAAATGTATCAAAAAATAACAGCTCTAATTTTCTTTACCTTTTGTGTTTTCAATTCCTTTGCACAAGTTAGCGACACCCTCATTTTTAAGGGCGAAACTAAGTTTAAAACTATCCAACAGCTTACCTTTGGTGGCGATAATGCCGAAGCTTATTTCAGTCCAAACGGCAAAGCCATCGTTTTTCAAAAAACGAGCCTTAAGGAAGGCATTCCCTGCGATCAAATATTTTATGGAAAGCTGCCAAAAAAATCAAAAAAATTCGAGTATAAGTTGGTAAGTACTGGCCAAGGGCGAACTACCTGCGCCTACTTTATGCCCGACAATAAACATATTTTGTATGCTTCTACCCATTTGGCCGATTCGGCTTGCCCGCCAGT
>CAMDXE010000054.1 GCA_945878925.1 Chitinophaga pinensis | reverse complement strand
GAAAGTTTTATTATCAAAGAAAACCTTATCGAAATTTTGTGCGATTATTTTAAAGCCGCCCTTCCCGTAAACGCTTTTCTAAGTAAAGCCATGGAATAGAAGGGCGCAAAACTGTAATTTTTAATAAAATTTGTCGATAGCTTTACAACCGTTTATTACTATACAAATCATCCGTTTTATTAATATCTTTGTTGTTAATATCAAAGCCATTAATGAGAATTTATGTAGACACATCGGTTATTGGAGGTTTCTACGACAAAGAATTTGATGAAGCGACTAAGGCGCTTTTTAAAAAAGTTGAAAAGGGTGAATTTATCTTGGTGGTATCAGAACTTTTGGATGCAGAACTTTTGCGTGCACCCTTATTAGTTCGAAACCATTTAGACATGTATCCTAAAATGCAAATCCAACGAGTTGAACTGACCGAAGAAGCAAAAATTTTAGCGGACCACTACATCAGCGAGAAAGTTGTTGGTGCAACTAGCAAAGCAGATTGCCAACATATCGCAATGGCCACAATCAATAAAGTTGATGTGTTGGTAAGTTGGAACTTCAAACACATCGTAAACTTAAAACGAATTAGAGGATACAACTCCGTTAATTTGAAACTTAATTACACAATGCTTGAAATTAGAACACCAAAAGAAATTTTAGAAATATGAAAACAAAGACCATCACAAAAGACAACTTTGATGCTGTGAAAACAATGCGTGCAATTCGTGACGAAATAAGCAAGGAAATCATGAACATGACTTTTGCTGAAGAGAAAGTTTATTTGAAAAAATTGTTATCAAAGAAGCCTATCAAGGTTTCTTAGAGACATTCATTCCGATAAATTGAGTCCTAGCTGAGTCTACCCACGCCTAAGTATATCTATGAGGAAACATGGCATCTATACAACTAATGCTGTGTCTTGTATTCCTATAATGAATCCATTTAAAGGAAATGCTTTGTGAAGCAAATTTCTGAAATTATAAAAAAAAATCATGAATTATAATTTGAATATATTTGTACATATATAATTATCAATTACGGCATAAAGCCAATTGTAAATTGGTTGATTTTGGTTAAAATTAATTCAGACATAAACAAATTATAGACTATGCTGCAACTGACAACATTACCCAACACACCGACACTTTTTGGAGTGAGCCTTGAACTTTATTACATTCTCTTGGTTCTTGGCGTTCCAACTTTTTTTATTTGGCGTTGGTTATTAAAAAAGTTTATAAAAGTTGATAGGTCTAGAAAAGTTGCAACATGGGTAGCGACTCTATTAACGACACCATTATTATACATTGGAATTTCAATGCTCTTGATATTTGGTATGAATTATCATCCTACAGATGACTTTAATCAGGAAAAATGGCACAGCGAAAAGGAAACACGTTACCAGCTATCCGAGGACATTATTGACAGTGAAATGCTCATTGGCAAGACCAAACTTGAAGTTAGACAAATTTTAGGTGACGAAAACAACACTGACCAAAATGACGTTTGGAGCTATTATCTGGGTTTCAGACCTGGATTTACAAGTATTAGCCCTGACATGTTAGACATTGAATTCATAGACGGAAAAGTAATTAGAGTTGGACAACATGAAAATTAACAATTGGTCAAAACATAGCCTTTTACATCTTATTTGCATTAGACGAGTAATGCGCTATTAAGACTGCTTTGTGTTAGACGAAAATTTTGAACTCCGCATAAACAGTAATGGTAAAAAAACCGTACATCGCAAACCCGCAAACCAAGAGCTAAAATTGCCTGATAAACTTCCTAATTGAGAACCTCTTGAAAATTTCTCAATCAAAGGTGGGAGTCTCAAGGGTTCACTCTTTTTAAAAAAAATATAATATTTAGTTTCCGTCAAGGGTTGCACTTATTGTTGGAATTTAAGTTTTAATAAAATCTCGAAAAAGATATTTGGATATAAGTATAAAAAGTTTAGCTTTGCACTCCTTTTAAAAATCAAGAATAATGAAGCGTACTTTTCAACCATCCAATAGAAAACGTAGAAACAAACACGGTTTTAGATTGCGAATGGCTACCAAAAATGGCCGTAAAATAATTGCTGCACGTCGTGCCAAAGGCCGTCATAAGCTTACCGTTTCCGACGAAGGCCGTCACAAATTTCAATAGTAATTTTAGCCATTAGCGGATGGCGGCGTTATATACCTTATCTAAAAATGAGCGTTTAAGCAGCCGCATACTGATTGATAAAATCTTTAAGCGAGAAGGCAAACTGATATCAAAATTTCCCCTTTCTTTTATTTTTTTAGAACACCTTATTAAGGAGCCCGTTCAGGCTCAAGTTCTGTTTTCGGTACCGGCCAAAAAGGTAAAAAAGGCGCATGATCGCAATCGGATTAAACGTCAAATGCGTGAAATTTATAGGTTACACAAACCCGAAATTTACAAGGCTATTTCTTCAATCGAAGGCCGACAATACGTTTGCTGCCTTATGTTTAATCAATCGGATGCTATTGGCTATGAAGACCTGGAATTAAAAATCAAATACGTGCTTAATGAATTTATTAAAAAAATTTCTTAGGCTTTTGGCTTGGCCTTTTTTAGGCCTAATATGGTTTTATCAAAAAGCCATTTCCCCATGGCTGCCAGCTACATGCAGATATACCCCAAGTTGCTCGGCCTATGCCAAAGAGGCGCTGCTTAAATATGGAATTCTAAAAGGCGGATACTTGGCGGCTTATAGAATCTTGCGATGCAATCCTTGGGGAGGACACGGACACGACCCCTTGCCTTAAGACTACACTTCATCGCGTTTCGAATCGAATTGGTTAAACTCGATTTTAATACATTTTGTTGGGGTTCGAAAAATTAATTGGCCTCTAAAATATCGCCAATGGCCTTATCGTATTCGTTTTTATACTCGGCAACCGATCCAATGCGCATTTCGTCAATAACCATATCCGATCCTTTTACTTTTCCTAAATGAAGAAATGAGGTTTGCGATTTTTGAAGTTCGTTTTCGAAAGTGGTTTTTGTTTCGGGCTTTATCGAAACCACAACGCGGCTTTGCGCTTCGCCGAACAAAAAGGCATCGGTTCTAAACTTCTTATCCGTTACAATTTCAAAACCCAAGCCTCTGTGTTTTCCCGATTCAAATAAGGCTACAAACAAGCCTCCTTCGCTTAAATCGTGGCAACTTTGGATTTGGTGATTGGTGATTAAGCTATAAGTGGTTTGTTGTAACGCATATTCTTTATCCAAATCAAAATACGGGGCAGGGCTGTTCACTATTTTTCTATATTTTACAAGGTATTGCGATGAAGAAATATCATTTTGACTTTCACCCAAAAGATAAATTAAATCCCCTGAATTTTTAAAATCAAGGGTCATAATGTGTTCAGGTTTTTCTATTATCCCAACCATACCAATCGTTGGCGTAGGGAAAACAGCAACTCCATCGCTACTCTGGTTATAAAAACTTACGTTTCCTCCTGTTACAGGTGTACCAAATTTTCGACAAGCTCGGCCCATTCCATCAATGGCGTTTTTAAATTGATAATAAACGCCCTTATCGTAAGGATTTCCAAAATTTAAACAATTGGTTACACCGCTAGGCACACCTCCCGAACAAACAATATTACGTGCGGCCTCGGCCACCGCAATAGCACAGCCTACTTCGGGGTTGGCCCATACATAACGACTGTTGCAATCTACAGTTAAGGCTAATGATTTTTGGGTTCCTTTAACCATAACCACTGCGGCGTCGCTCGGTTGGTTTGTACTTTGGTTGACAGTGCCTACCATGCTGTCGTATTGGTTATAAACCCACTGCTTACTCGCAATGTTTGGAAGCTTGATCAAAAATTCGGCTGCTTTGCATAGGTTATCGAGTGCCTCTGTTGAGGTAGCTCCAACTGTATTAATATCAGAAATAGTATTAATATCAAACTTATTATTAAGGCTTATATATGCGGGCTCTTCCCATTCGCGCTTATATACAGGGGCTCCACCGCCTAAGGCTAAACTTTCGGCCGGAATATCGGCTTCAAGTTGCCCATGCATATAGTATTCAACTCGGCCGGTATCGGTAACTTCACCAATGCAGGCATAAATTAAATCCCATTTTTTAAATATATCTATGGCTTTTTGCTCTCTACCCTTGTGCAAAATAACCAACATACGCTCCTGACTTTCGCTAAGTAAAATTTCCCAACCTTTCATGTCGGCTTGGCGCATAGGAACCTTGTCAAGTTGAATTATCATTCCTGTTCCGCTTTTGGCGGCCATTTCGGCGGTGCTACAAGTTATTCCTGCCGCGCCCATATCCTGCATTCCTACCACTGCATCGGTCTCCAGCAACTCCATTGACGCTTCTAAAATTAGTTTTTCCCAGAAGGGGTCGCCAACCTGAACGGAAGGCAAATCATTTATACTGTCTTCCGAAATATCTTTGCTAGCAAAGGCAGCACCGTGGATACCGTCTTTGCCGGTAGCCGCACCAAAAATATAAACAGGATTGCCCGGACCATCGGCCACTGCACTTACCGTATCGCCAATTTTAGCAATCCCCACACTCATCGCATTTACCAAAATATTGGTTTCATAGCAGTCGTCGAAATACACTTCGCCACCAACGGTTGGTATGCCAAAGGCATTGCCATAATCGCCAATTCCTTTAACCACGCCTTTAACCAACCATTTTGTACGGTCGGTATTAATGTTGCCAAATCGCAATGAATTTAATTGGGCTATTGGGCGAGCCCCCATACTAAAAATATCGCGGTTAATTCCACCAACACCCGTAGCTGCGCCTTGGTAAGGCTCTATGGCACTTGGATGATTGTGACTTTCTATTTTAAAACAAACCGCCAATCCATCGCCAATATCTACCAATCCCGCATTTTCTTCTCCGGCCTTGGCTAGCATCATCGGCCCATCTTTGGGCAAAGTTTTTAGCCAGGTAATCGAATTTTTATACGAACAATGCTCACTCCACATTACTGAATAGATGGATAATTCAGTAAAATTTGGGGTTCGGCCTAAAATACTTTTAATTTTTTCAAATTCTTCAGGCAGTAAACCGAGCGTTTGAGCTTGTTCAAGGGTAGCTAAGGTTTGAGTGGATAATTGTGTCAACTTATTTTTAATTTACGATTTTTAATTTACGATTTTTATTAACCGCATTGCAAAGGTAATTTAAAGCCACCTAACCCCCAAAAGATGATTTCTGCTTCCAAATTATAGCCGCCATTTTAATTTTTTTTAAACATTTTAATGAATAAATTGCTCTTTATTTGGATATAAAAGTAATAAATATTTGGATATAAACGATTAATAATTATATATTTGTAGCATTATACCAAGTGGTATAATACCACTTGGTATAATACCACTTGGTATAATACCACTTGGTATAAATAAAAATGAACACAAAAAATGAGCGAAGAAATGCACCCTTTTAATTATGGAACGGTGGTTTATAATGCAACGTTTGTAAATCGCGAAGCAGATAAAAAGCGACTGCTTCAAAATTTTAATTCGGGAATCAATTCGGTCTTAATATCTCCGCGTAGGTGGGGGAAATCATCGTTGGTAAAAGAGTCAGGAAGACTGTTTGAAGCAGAAAATAAAAATAATCGGGTCTGCTTTATAGATATGTTTTCGATTCGGAGCGAAGAAGAATTTTATACCACCCTTGCCAAAAATATTATTAAATGCACGTCTGCCAAATGGGAAGATTGGGTAAAAAACGGCAAGGAATTTTTTAAACAAATTATCCCAAAATTTTCGATGGGCAATGATGATGAAAACTCATTTTCACTGAGTTTGGATTGGGAAGAAGCCAAGAAATACAAAGATGAAATATTGAATTTGCCCGAAAATATTGCCACCCAAAAAGGGTTAAAAATAGTGGTGTGCATTGATGAATTTCAAAATTTAAAAACATTTAGGGATGCCGATTCGTTTGAAAAAATATTGCGAAGCCATTGGCAGCACCACAACCATGTAAGCTATTGCCTGTATGGCAGCAAGCGGCACATGATGGAAAATATTTTTAATAAAAAAACCAGCGCTTTTTACAGGTTTGGGGATGTTATGTTGCTTCAAAAAATAGAACAACAGCATTGGACACCTTTTTTAATAAATGCTTTTACCAAACAGGGCGTTAAAATAAATACGGAAATAGCCGAACTTATTTCTAGCAAGGTGCAATGCCATCCCTATTATCTTCAACAATTGGCCCACACGATATGGACTATTGAAGACACCGAAATAACAGAACAAGTTGTAAACAGGGCCTTTGAGGATATGATGAACACCAATGCCATGTTTTATCAAAAAGAAGCCGAATCGCTCAATAATACCCAAATTCAACTTTTAAAAGCCATTGCCAAAGGCCATTCGTACCTAACCTCTACCGCAACCATGCGTCAGTTTAATATTGGCACTCCTCGCAACGTTTCCAAAAACAAACACGCTTTGGAATATTTGGATATTATTGATATTGCTAATAAAAAGATAAATTTTTTGGACCCGGTGTTTGAAGCCTGGTTCTGCCAACAATTTTTAACATTATGATAACCCTGCAACTTGCTACCCTAGACGACACTCCAACAATTTACCATTTGGCCAAAGAAATTTGGTACGACCATTATTTAAGCATCATAACGGCCGAGCAAATTGAATACATGCTTGATAAATTTTACAGTCCTAAAGCCTTGCAAAAATTAATGGATGAAGGGCAAATGATTTATTTGATTAAGGATGAAACAGAAAATTCAATTGGCTATTTAGCCGTTACCGAAAACCAAGCCGGACATTGGTTTATGAATAAATTTTATATTAAAACAGATGTTCAGGGAAAAGGAATTGGGGTGAATATATTAAAGCAATGGGAAGATTTGGCTAAACCCAAAGAACTGCGTTTGCAGGTGAATCGTAAAAATTTTAAATCCATTAATTTTTATTTTAAAACTGGTTTTGCAATAAAAGATGTAGCCGATTTTGATATTGGAAACGGCTATTCGATGGACGATTTTATAATGGTGAAAGGTTATTTGCCACAATCCCGATAGCTATCGGGACAAAAACACAAAAAGCCACTAACTATCTCTTAGTGAAACTTAGTGCCTTGGTGTATTAATGGCAGTTATTTTTAATATTTCACCCCTATCTTATTATAAATAAAATGAAGCAACCATGCGGGGCCTATCAAAAGGAATTGTAAATCCTGAAGAAAGGATGGTTTTTTTCCTTCAATTTTATGGCCTACGAATTGACCAATCCAAGCTATTGCAAAAATTATTAGGGATATTAAAGCCAGATTTCCTCTGGTGTCCACGGCTTTAAAAATTTCAAAATTTCCCCAAAGCATGAGTAAACCAATGACCAAAAAACTCAAAAACATGACTACGGATAAACGCATATAATAAATCCAGGCACACACAAAAAATGCAAATGCCCAATTTAATATAAACGATTTTTCGGTTAAAAATGGATTGGGAATAGCCATGAGTAAACCTGCCAAACTAAACATTATACTGGGCACACATATCCAATGAATGAATTTGTTGGTGGCATTTTTGTGGCTTTCGCCGTAAGTTTCCAGTAACTGATTTAGGGTTTGCATGGGATCAAACATAGCGTGTATTTAATTGAAAACCAAGATTGCCGCAAAGTTTCGATTGTAATAATGGATTAATTGATGTTGGTTTGAATCCGTAAATGAAACGCAGAGGCCTTATCTTTTTACTGCTT
The DNA here is from genome assembly GCA_945878925.1 of Chitinophaga pinensis. Lineage (GTDB taxonomy): Bacteria > Bacteroidota > Bacteroidia > NS11-12g > UBA9320 > JABWCE01. The sequence continues at coordinate 6,311 of CAMDXE010000054.1, read as the reverse complement.
GGAATAATTTTGGGCATTGGTGGAGCCAAATGGTATGTAACGGCCTTCGATAATACTTCAACAACCACACAAAGTCCTGCAAGATTTAACAATCCTAAGCCACCAATTCCAACCAAAGTATTGGAAATATTGCACTATGTCGAAACTTTTCACGAACCCAAAAAAGGATATTTAGGAGGTGCTGTGTATCAAAATTACGATGGTAGGCTTCCGGTTTTATCGGCCCTTGGCGATACAATAGTGTACCGCAAATGGAATTTAAATTCGAAACAGGTTATTTCGGACCAAGCCATTTTAATAACAGGAAATGATCATTCGGCATGGTATGCCGATAATTTATGCAAAAAAATTAATCGCATTAAGTAGTTGCCTAAAGCTATTATCCGTAAAAAACAATTTAAACACAGGATTGATTCAAAATAAATTGCCAAATTCAACGCATTCAAACGCATATATAAAACTGCACATTGCCATTTTTCTTTTTGGCTTTACAGCTATTTTAGGGAAGCTAATAGCCTTGCAACAAATAGGTTTGGTATGGAACAGGCTATGGATTAGTTTTTTAGGCCTTATTATACTTCCAGGTGTTTTAGCAGGCATTCGTCAATTATCGAAACGCGAACTCCTGCGCTACAGCGGCATAGGAATTTTGGTGGCCCTGCATTGGATTACGTTTTACGGATCGATTAAGTTGGGTAATAGCGCCTCGGTTACCCTTGCCTGCCTTGCTACGTCGCCACTATTTACATCTTTTATCGAACCCTTTATTGCCAAACGCAAAATATTAAAAACAGAGGTTGTCTTAGGTTTAATCACCATCATAGGCGTATGTTTTATTTCTGGCGTAGGAAGCTACTACTACCCCTCTATAATTGCGGCCATTAGTTCGGCTTTGTTAGCCTCAATTTTTTCGGTATTAAATAAAAAATATATAGGCCAAAATAATACGATGTCGGTTTCGTTTATCGAGTTCTTTTCAGGATGGCTTTTTATTGGCCTATTGCTGCCTTTTTATTTTTATTTTGATTCTAATTTTCATCTCCTGCCCGACCAATCTACTCTCCAACATCCTTGGCATTTCACGTTATGGGGCATTCATTCCGACTGGGTTTATTTACTTATTTTGGGATTGCTTTGCACCTGCCTGGCATTTGTATTTAATCTGCAGGCCCTTAAACATGTTTCGGCCTATACGGCCAATTTAAGTATTAATTTAGAGCCTGTTTATGGAATTATCTTGGCCATGCTTATTTTTAATGAAAACCTTCAACTCAATTTTGAGTTTTACATGGGTGCTTGCTTAATATTAAGTTGTGTGATTATTCATCCATTAATGCTAAGGTACGAACGAAGAAAAAAAATGATAAGCACATAAAATTTAGCTTAAAAAATTATGACCGAAAAGCACGCCATAGTTCTATTTGATGGCGATTGCATGCTCTGTAATCGATGCATTGCTTGGATTATTAAAAACGACCAAAGCGCGTATTTTAAATTTGCCTCTTTGCAAAGCAAAGTAGCAAAAACATTTTTGGATGCTAAAAATAGGCCCATACCCAACTCTATTGTATTAATTGAAAACGAAAAAATCCACCTGCGTTCATCGGCCATATTGCTAATAATCGAACGATTGGATAACCCATGGCCATTATTGCAAATTTTAGCAATCGTTCCAAAACGATGGCGCGATTGGGGTTACGATACCCTAGCCCAAAATCGGTTTAAATTATTTGGCAAAACAGACACTTGTTCATTACTAACAAAAAAACATCAAGCGCGATTTTTGGAATGAGCCCAATGTCATAAAATTTTGGGATTTTATAATTTAAAGATAGAATGTAAGTCATCATTCGGAGGCTGAGCAAGGCGGTAGATAGGCCATAATATGTGGATGAAAAAATTCATAATTGTGTCAGATTGTTTTAAACTCCTTCCAAAAATCGCAACCATTGAGGTTAAGATGGTCTATTTTTAAAAGCTATCCCCATGTACATCGTTATCAATCTATCAAAAAAATTAATTTTATTACTCTTCCTTATAGGTTTTAAAAGCGTTGATGCCCAGTTCTTAAATGCAAATTTTTCATCGGGCTCGCCATCGGGCAATGTTATTACTAAATGGACCAATGTAAGCACACAATATGTAGCAGCCGATGCCAATCAAAGTGAATGGATAGACCTAACAGGCAATGGATTTGGCAACGGTAGATATATTGAGCAAACCATTTCTACTTCAAAAAACAAAAAATATCAAATCAGTTTCGATCTCGGCTCCTTTTATGGATGGGATTTGTGGGATGCCGGCGTTAGCGTTTCGCTTAATGGAAAGGCATTGGGTGCTCGGATTTTTCACGACAGTTTCTCCTATTCCTCCAACCCTCGTTTGCATTGGGAACGGATGAAAACTATTGCCTTTATTGGAACCGGTTATCCAATAACGGTAAGATTTACTGGCGACAGCAAAATGGTGACTTCTTATGGGTTTGGTTCTGGGGTAGGCGTCATAGGTTTTGACAATGTTTCGCTCGACAGCACGGGTTTGGCAAATATTAATCAAGAAACTATGCCTTTTTCTAGCTCTGATGTTAAAGTATTTCCAAATCCTGTTTCCGGTTTTGTAACCCTAATTTTACCTGCATCCACTATTCAAATTTTGAGATATGTATGGGTGGATGTAAGCGGTAAAATAGTACTTGAAGGCGAGCAAATGGTTATAGGAAACAAATTGACGCTAAATTCAAGGGATATTGTTAATGGGATTTACTTTGTTCAGCTATTCAATGGTTCTCAGAGCTTAGGCCTTAAGCGGGTAATTGTGGCCCATGACTAAAATTATTTTTAGATATGTACATAGCACCATTCTGATGTTTTTACTTTCAAAAAACCAAGGCAAGAAAATTTATGACTCTCATAATTTTTTGATTACACGATTTTATTGTGGTGTATTTATGCTGCTTGCTATAGCTAGCTCCAATTTTTTAATAGCCCAATCGCCCTATGGTTCTGCATCGCATACCAAAAATTGTTCAAGTTTCAATATGTACATTGGGGCCATAGAGGTTAAAGAAGTTGTATCGCTTATTTTTAATAAGGCAAATGATGGATGCAACCAAAGCAATGCCCCCAATTACACCTTAATGTCCACTTCTCCCTCTTTTACATTAAGCGAAGGGTGCACCTATTCTATTTCGTTTACCACCGGCAATGCCTATGCTACTCAAATAGGCGTTTGGATAGATCTAAATATTGACAATGATTTTGACGACACGGGCGAATTTATTTCAAAAGGCTGGGCCAATATTAATCCCGGAAGCACTTTGCAAACCCGAAATTTTGTATTGCCCTGTGGGTTAAATATAGCCGGCAACAGTCGTATGAGAATACGAAGCGATTCGGCAGGATCGACTCCCTGGAATTCAGGGGCAGCTTGTGCTACGGTTGCCTATGGCGAAACCGAAGATTATGCCATCCGTATGGATACGGCCATTAATCCTGTGGCTGGATATACAATGAACGATACCGTTTATGTTGGCATACCTGTATATTTTGTAAATAATAACCGAAAACCTTGTTTTTTCAATGCATGGGATATCGAAGATAATGGAACCATGGAATACCTAACCCTTGATGCTGCGCATGTATTTCATACGAAAGGCCGCTATTGTGTGAAGTTAAAAACAGATAATTGTAAGGGAAGAAGCGACTATTTGTATTGTTTTGATGTATTGGCCCCACCTGTAAAAATCGAAAATATTGAAATAAAAAAAGTATTTCATTTCTATCCTAATCCTGCTTCAAACGCCATAAACCTTGTTATGCCTTATTACGGTTTACAAAAAATTGAATTCGAGTTCATAGATTTAACTGGACAAATAATGACGAGAGGCGAACAATCTATAACCGAAAATCAAATGCTTATTAAGGTGTCCTCTATTCCAAATGGCATTTATAGTGTGCGGCTCTTTAAGGATTCTCAATTATTTGGGCTTAGTCGAGTGGTGGTGGCACATGATTAGGTGTGGAGTCAGCTTCATTTTTATATTCATAGAATGCGAGAGCATGTCGGTTTGAGCACTTTTCTGTTTCTTTAAAAAAATTTAGAGTTTCGAATATTTATGAGAAGTTAATTAAATTTGCTTAATGGGAATTATAAGAACTGAAATAGAGCTTTCAAATCCTTCTGATTTAAAATTAAAATCCTTAAAAGTTGTAGCTTTGGTGGATACAGGGGCAACTTATTTATGTATCCCATCGCATATAGCCACCCAATTGGGATTAAAAGAACTTCAAAAACGAGAAGTAAAACTGGCCGATGGCAATTCAAGTCTTGTATCGTATGTAGGTCCCATAAAGGTAGTTTTTGAAGAGCGCCTTTGTTTTGTTGGCGCTATGATATTAGGAGACGAAGTATTAATGGGGGCTATCCCTCTACAAGATATGGATTTAATCATTCATCCTAAACTTTTAAAATTAACGGTGAACCCAGAAAGCCCAAATTTAGCCAGTGGTTTGGCAAAATAATAAAGCAATCAAATACAGCTAATAAATGATGGTTCATTAAATATTAATGCGAATTGGATTAAATCAATATGACGGAATTACAATTGAACAAGTAAGGCTTAGGGGGGCAGAACGGCAATTAAAACTTTTGAGCACAGAGTATATTAATGCAAAATCTACTCTTCATTTTCTTTGTTTAAGATGTAATCATGAATCAAAAACTATTTCTTGGGTAACACTAAAGAATGCTAAATTTGGTTGTAAAACTTGTTCTAAATTATTTGGTATTAAAAAGGGTGGGAAAAAGAGAAAGAATTGGATTCCTAAAACAGAAATAGAATGGACTGATTTTCTAAAGAAGTATAATTTACAATTTCACTCAGTAATAAATTCATCAAAAGATAAAAAGGGAAGGGTATATAAATCTGTTCAATTTTCATGTGGAAATACATTTGAAAATTCAAATGAATTTCATCCATTAAATTGTAGTAGAATAACTAATATAGAAAGGGGTATAAAAAAAACCCTTGGAAAAAATTGCAAATACTGTACAAAGCCAAATCTTATTAGTAACAAAAATGATATTAACCGTTCTAGAGATTGCGAGCGACTTTATGAAAATTTAGGTAGGTATGCTAATTCAATAGGAGCTATTCTAATTGAAGGCCAGGTTTATAATAGTTATAGTAAAAAGTACAAATTTACAAAAGATGGTGAAGAAAAATTAATTCTTGCACAAAATGCAATTCGAACTAGTGGTGATCCATGGACAAGGGCAGAAAGGGTAAGCGCATTGCTATCAACTAAATATACTGACCTTTTAGATGTCTGCCGGTTAAAAAAGTTTAAGCTAATTACAACAGAGAATGAATATGTGAAAATTATAGAATTCAGAAGTGGAGAATTATCCCCCTCAAATAGAAAAGTAAAATTTGAATATCAAGGCGATGAATTGACTTATCCAATAGGAAATATAATGCGAAATGTATGGTTTCCTAAGGACAACACGGTTCTGGAGGAAATTGTCAGATTTGCATTTGAATCGCTTTTCAATTTCCAATTTAATTTTATAACTTCTTATCCTTCAGGACTTGTTTCCGTCAATGGTGCTCAATTAGAATTAGATGGTTATTGCGACAATGTTCAGGGATATAAAATTGCCTTTGAGCAGCAAGGAAAACAGCATGAATCATATCGTTACAACAATAGAAATTTGCCAAATCAAAAAGAAAATGATGAAATTAAAATAAAATGGTGTGATAAAAATAATATTATTTTAATCCGAATATATGGACTTGGTAAAACTTTGAATTTTGATTCATTGGTAGCATATATTAAGAATGAATTGCAAATTATGTGTCCCTCTGTTAAAACGTCAAACATTAATGGTATCAATTATGAGGAGTTAAACAAATACATTCACAAAAAAATGGAGAGAAAAATAAAGTATACAAAAGATTATTGTGCAAAATATGGATTCGTTGCAGAGTTTGATAGCGTCAATGAAAAAGGAGTACTTTATTTTAGAATATATTCAAGATCAATTCAAAAATCTCTGAAAAAAAATATTTCATCAATATTAAAATTTTCTGAACTCGAATTTATTAAAATGAGGAAAAAAGGTTATTAAATCAATGTAATTTGCCTCTGCTGTCTTCTTCAGTGGTAGTATCTCACTAAGTGTGTAAGTTAAAAAGTTGTTCTGAAAAATTTTGACCTTAATCCAAAAAGGTCATAAAATTTTCGGAAATAACTTTTTTATTAACTTTAACACACTAAAAATGAAAAAAGAAGAATTATTAAACAGCGATT
>CAMDXE010000053.1 GCA_945878925.1 Chitinophaga pinensis | reverse complement strand
ATCAAATTTTCATTTAGTTCCACATTATGCAAGGTTTTATGAGCCAATGCTTTGTTTAATTTTTCGGCATCCAAAGCTTTTTCAATAGCTTTTGGGCTAAAACAGGTTTCTGTGAACCGCTCCCAAACATAATCAATAGCCAATTGGTTTGGGTGACAATGGTCGGCCTCAAAAAAACGATAATCGCGCAATTCGTCCGTTACTATCTCGTAGGCAGGAAAGTAATACAGGTTTTCATCTTTTGCTTTTAAACACTCACCTAATGCCATAATCAAACTCGCTTTGCTCTGTTGATTTTCAACAATACCATCTCGTAAATGCTTGACGGGACTTATGGTAAAAATAATTTTTGAGTTCGGATTAATCGTTCTTATATGCACAATGGCCTCTTTTATCGAATCAACTAGCTTATCAACCGAAAGCAATTGTTTTTCAAATTCGGTATTCGGTAATTTATGACAATTGGCCACCAATTTGTTTAGCCCTATATGTCGGTATATCCAAGCCGATCCTAGGGTTATTATAATACATTCGGTTTTTTTTAAATTTTCGTGCGCCTCTAATAGCGCCACATTTATTTCATCAATGGTTTTATCTTTGTCGATATTCGAAAAAAAGCCATGATGATCGAATGAACAATACCGTCCTTCCTGGTTTTTGATGAGTTCACCGATACTATAAACCTGCTTATTCACTATGCGCTTGATTGCATTGGTAATAGAAACCGGATTAAATAAGATGCCAAAGGGATTAACGAAGGTTTTGAATCCTGCATTATTTAATTTAGTTCCGATATGCTCGGTAAAACATGAACCCATCAGAAATATTTCGCTGTTCTCCCTAATTATTTTAAAGGGTTCGATTGGGAAATTAATGGAAAAACTTACGCCCATGGCTTTGGCAAATATCCATAAAATTGCGCTTTTGCGCTCTATCTCCCAAAATTTTTTATGCTATTAAATTTTAGCCATCCATGTTTTTCAACCCACAAAGATCCTATTACCTCAAGTATAGGTGCTAGACTAATTTTATTTAAAAGGATCTGAAAACTTTGGATTAGTTACCAAATTTATATCGGTTAATGAATTTAAAAAAGCAACTACGGCTTTTGTATCCGAAGGGCTAATTCGGTTTCGTGTACCTTGTTCGATAAAATCTAAGGATATATTTCGAGCACCAAGATTATCAATAACCTCGTGATCATAAAATTCGATGACCTTTTCTAAGGTTTCAAATCGTCCATCGTGCATATAGGGTGCAGTAAGAGCTACATTGCGCAAACTCGGCGTTTTAAATTTACCTTCCTGGTTATATTTGCCTGTAAATCCGCCCAAGCCTTTATCGGTAATTATACGGTCGAGGCCTGTATTGTGCGATAAATTATCGGTAAACAATGAAGTTTTGTGGCAATTAAAACACCCCTTTTGGCTTGCCACTTCAAACCCACGCTGTTCGTCGCCGCTTAATTTAAGTTCGCCGCGTTTGGCCTTGTCAAACCGCGAATTATCCGATACCATGCTCACCAAAAACTGTTCTAAGGCCAAGGCAAGTTTTTCGGGGGTAATGCTATCGTTTCCAAATGCATTCTTAAATTTTAAACGATAATCGGGCACCAATTTCAATTTGGCTACCACCGCTTCGGGTGTTGTATTTAGTTCCAAAGGGTTTTTTATTGGCATGAGCGCCAATTGATTCAAACGTGCAGCTCTGCTATCCCAAAAAAAACTATCCAACCACATTAAATTAAAAGTAGGCATGGCATTGCGGTCTCCTAATTTTTTTTGGGTACCCTCGCTCAGTTTTTTATGGTTATCGGTAAAAGCCATAGCCTGATTATGACAAGAGCCACAGCTTAAGGTATTATCTTCGGATAACAATTTATCGTAAAACAAAAAACGCCCCAATTCTATTCCTGCTTTGCTGAGTTTATTATCAGGAAAATTAACTAGAGGTGGCATTTCGCTTGATACGCTGATAAGGGCCGTATCGACTATTACCTTTTTAATGATTATATCCGGATCATCGGGCTTGCACGAACCAAAAAGTAAAGCCATACACAGCATAACCAAATAAACGGTGAACAGGGGGCTTGAAAATTTTCGGTGGTAAACCATGGCAATCAAAATAAGCAAAAAAAACGGGTTTAATGGCATGCACTAAACCCGTTTTTTTTTACAAAACAGTATTAATGTGTAATGGCAATTTTTCCAATATAATCCTCACCGGGCATTTCTACCCGTACTTGATAAATTCCTCTGGCCATATCGCTAAGGTCAATTTGCAGTTCGCCGCTTAATTCTTCAACTAAAATTGAGCGCACCAATTGGCCAACATTGTCATATACCTTTAAAGAGGTTGGAACAATTCCTGTATTATTTTTTAAATTTACAAGGCCTGATGATGGGTTGGGATAAAAGCCAATTAAATCGGCAAGGGTTTGTGTTTTATAATACACATCGCTAAATCCAAAATCAAATTGTACATTTCCCATATAGATTATTTCCGACATCCATTGATTGCTTGTAGGATCAACAGAAAAAATTTGAGTATGTGTACCAGTATATCTGGTAACATACAATTTCGTTTGGTCGGTATTGTATTGAATAGAGCCATTATCAATTTGGGGTGAATTGATATAAGAAATCAATTCCACATGGCTCATGGTATTGTTAACGATATGCATGTTGCCAACCTTTAATTCATAACTCGAACCTGCCTTGGTAAAAAATAGAACTTTCAGGTAATCGGTTCCTTCGATTGGAACCATGTCTATAATGTTGTATTCGCATCGTGCACTAACCATAGAAGCAGCACTTGGTGAGCTAACATAAATTTTATATAAGCGATTGGTTCCTGTAACGTCTCGGGCCATAACCATGTATAAATTTTTTTCGGCAATAAATACCGCTTTGCTTATGGCAACGTCTTTCTCCACGTCTTTTTGAGTAAACCTATCCTTAACAATAGTTTTGCCATAAAACGGAGCCGATACATCGTCGAAAGAAAGATCGGATATTTTCAGCAAGTTTTCGGTAAATCCACGATTTACATCAATGCTCGAGAAAAATAAATTATCCTCATTGCTTCCATAACCGTTAAATTCTTTTTGCACGTTCAAACACACAATCCTTTCGGTGGAAGGTATGTAAGCTGGAGCCATTATGTTATTAAACACTCTGAAGCTTTTAGTGCTAATTTCATTGTTCGAAATGGTACAAAAAATGAAGCCAACTTTTTTATCTTTGATGATGGCTCGACCATTTTTAGCATCAAAAATAAAATCACTTGGGTTCGTTTCGTCCGCTACCACCGATTTTAAATTAGAGTAGGAACCATCGCTAGGATTAAAATCGCCAATATGGGTATATGGACCAGAGTGAAAAATCGCTTTTGTGGTTTGCTGTGCATGCACATAAGGAAAAATCGAAAAAACTAGAAGAACTAAATAGACCTTTTTCATAATGATTTTTATAAAATACATAACAAAAGTAATTTAATTTTTACAAAAAAAAGTGTTTTATAAATTTTTAATCAAACAAAAAAAAATAGGCAGTAAAAGCCATAAAAAATAGCGGAATTATGACACTATAAAAATTTCAATACCCCTATTAAGAGCGCATTACATCCTCCTATTTAAGGTTAATTTTCGAAAAGTTATGCTTGTTATGGTTTTAAATTTAACGTTCACACCGCTTATAATGACCAATTTAAATAATAAAATTCTGCCTTTTCATCACGTTAAACTCGCACTATCGCATCATTTTTGAATAATAAGCCATTTTAGCATTGCTTTTTAGAGTTAATAATTTTAAATTTGCCGCCCAATCAAAGGAGGAACATAAAAATTGTCTGAAAACACAAACGAAATCGAAGAAGGGCTTTTAGCCCCAGAATCTACCAATCAAGATGTAGAATCAACTATTGAAACAACCCAAGTAGAACCGAATGAATTATCCGAAACCGAACCTCTTGCACCCGTTGCAAGCGACGAAACCCTTTCGGAAATTGTAGCCGAATCAGCTGAGGAAGAAACACCAATTGAAAACATTGAACCGATAGCTGTTGAAAAAGAGGCTTCGGTAGCCAAAGCATCTAAAACTAAAGTGACCGAACCAGCCTCAGAAATCCCATCGAGCGATTTTGACTGGAGCATGGACAAAGAGGGATTTGCAAGTTACGATGACGGCTCTAAACAATCGTTGATCGATATGTATAAAGGAACCTTCTCGCAATTGGCCGAACACCAAGTTGTAAAAGGCACTGTTGTGGCGTTAAACAGCAAAGATGTTGTGGTTAATGTTGGCTACAAATCGGATGGTATCGTTAACCGAACTGAATTTAGAGACCTTCCTGATTTATCAGTTGGCGATGAAGTAGAAGTTTATGTCGAAAAAACCGAAGACAGTTTAGGCCAATTAATATTATCAAGACGCAAAGCCATTGCCGAAAGTGCATGGGATAAAATAGTAGCAGCCAAAGATGAAAATCAAATCGTAAGAGGTTTAATTAAATCGAGAACCAAAGGCGGATTAGTTGTAGATATCATGGGAATGGACACATTCCTACCTGGATCGCAAATTGATGTGAAGCCAATTAAAGATTACGATGTTTACGTTGGCCAAACCATGGAATTTAAAGTGGTTAAAGTTAACGAGGCTTTCAAAAATATTGTAATTTCACATAAAGCCCTTATCGAAGATGATATTGAAGCCCAAAAAGGCGAAATATTATCACGTATGGAAAAAGGACAGGTACTTGAAGGGGTTGTTAAAAACATGACCAACTTTGGTGTGTTTATTGACCTTGGAGGACTGGATGGATTATTGCACATTACCGATATTTCATGGGGACGTGTTAATCATCCTGAAGAAGTTTTACAACTCGAACAAAAAATTAACGTAGTAGTACTTGATTTTGACGATGATAAAAAACGAATTTCTTTAGGTTTAAAACAACTTACCGAAAATCCTTGGAACGAATTGACTGCTTCGTTAGAAGTAGGTTCAAGAATAAAAGGAAAAGTAGTAACTGTGGCCGATTACGGTGCTTTTGTTGAAATCATGCCAGGAATAGAAGGGTTAATTCACGTTTCAGAAATGAGCTGGAGTCAACACCTTAAAAATCCTCAGGATTTTATGAAAGTTGGCGACGAAGTTGAAGCCATCATTTTATCATTCGACAAGGATGAACAAAAAATGTCGCTGGGCATTAAGCAATTAAATCCTGATCCTTGGGAAAAAATTGAAGATAAATATTCAATCAATTCAAAACATACCGGAATTGTGCGAAACCTTACCAACTATGGATTATTTATTGAATTAGAAGAGGGAGTAGATGGATTGGTGCACGTATCTGACTTATCGTGGAGCAAAAAAATAAAGCATCCAGCCGAATTTACCAAAAAAGGTGAGCAAATGGATGTAATGGTTTTAGAAATTGACCGTGAAAACAGAAGATTAAGCTTAGGACATAAGCAATTGGATGAAAACCCATGGGAAACTTTTGAAGGAATATTTACCGAAGGGTCCGAACACGTTGGAACCGTTACCGAGGTTAACGACAAAGGTGCTACCGTAGCATTGCCTTATGGAGTTGAAGGATTTGCACCTACCAAACACCTCAAAAAAGAGGGCGTAAAAGCCGGAAATGGCAAAGTAGATGATGAATTAAATTTCCGTGTCATCGAATTTAACAAAGATCAAAAGCGAATTATTTTATCGCATACCGATATTTGGAAAGATGCTGAACGTGCCAAAAAGGACGACGATAAAATAGAACAAGAAAAATCTGAAAAAACAACCACCAAAAATGTTAATCGTTTCAATCAACAAACCGAACGTTCAACATTAGGCGAAATTGAAGCACTTTCTGGTCTTAAAGCTCTTATGGATTCGCATGCAAAAAGCAAAAAAGCGGAACCAAAAGCCGAAAAAATTGCCAAAGAACCGATAGTGAAAGAGGTAGAAGCAGAAGTAAAATCGACCAAAAAAGCAAAAACCGAAAAAGTAAAGGCAGAGGTTAAAACTGAAAAGGCTGAGAAGCCAGCTAAAGAAACCAAAAAAGCCAGTACAAAAGATTCGGCTAGCGAAACACCCGAAGCAAGTGCTAAAAAAGTAAGTACTAAAAAAACAAAATAAGCCTGGCATGAGTCCAAAGATTTTGTGTAAAATCACAAAATTTCGAACCTAACCCTGCTGTAAAATTAAATATGCCAAACAAGGACAGAATTGAAACTATAAAAACACAAACCAATAAAAGAACTTGTATTTATAGCATGAATTTAAAGATACCAAGCTAAAGCATTAATAACAGTTGAAAACATTAAGTAACTTATTTTTATAACTAACAAAAAAAATCCCATTTTTGAAATGGGATTTTTTTTTGAACAAATACACCAAATGAACTATTGGATTATAAAATCGGAACCTGTTAAATACCCATGGCATCAGCTCGTTTCGGATGGACGAACGTGTTGGGACGGGATAAGAAATTATACCGCTCGTATCAACTTGCGCGAAATGCGCGTAGGCGATATTTGTTGCTTTTATCATAGCAACGAGGGTAAAGAAATAGTTGGGTTAGCCAAAGTTATTCGTGAGGTCTACCAAGATCCAACCACCACCGATACGGCATGGGTTGCCGTTGATATTGAACCCTTGAAAAAACTGACGAAACCAGTAACTTTGCAGCAAATGAAAGCGGAACCTCTTCTCCAAAGCAATGATTTGATCCGTATAGGACGATTGTCCGTTTGTAAACTTAGCCAAGAAGGTTTTGATCTTATTGTAAATTTATCGGAATGCTGATGGAAAAACGATTAATACTCGACACCAATCAAACCAGAATTATTCTTGAAAGGATAGCTCTGCAAATAACCGAAAATCATGGCGACATGAGCAACTTGGCCATCATAGGCATGCAACCGCGAGGCGTAATGCTTGCACGAAAATTAGTGGATAATATTACACGAATTTCAGGCGCTAAAGCTATACTGTATGGCGAATTGGATAGTACATTTTACAGAGATGATTTTAGGCAAGGCGAAAAGTTATTGGTTCCCAATACCATAAAAATTGATTTTTTGATCGAAAATAAAAACGTCATCTTGGTTGATGATGTGTTATATACAGGACGATCGGTTCGGTCGTCGCTCAATGCTTTGGCCGATTTTGGAAGACCCCTCAAAATAGAATTAATGACTCTGATAGATCGTAAATTTAATAGAGAACTGCCCATACAACCCGATTATATAGGTGAAGAGGTGGATACTCGAACCCACGATCAGGTTGAAGTAATATGGCAAGAAAACAAATCAACACCCGATGTTTGGATAATAACTGAATAAAATAAAACGAAGATTAAACCATGCCTCTAAAAAAAAATATACCTAAATTAATTTTCAATGGAAGAGTCGCTTAGTGTAAATCATCTCCTCGGCATCAAGGAAATTTCCCAAACGGATATTCAGTTAATTTTTAAAACTGCCGATAATTTTAAAACTGTAATTAACAGGCCCATTAAAAGGGTGCCCACACTCAGAGACATTACAATAGCCAATATATTTTTCGAAAATTCGACACGCACTCGTATATCTTTCGAATTGGCAGAAAAAAGGCTTTCGGCCGATGTGGTAAACTTTTCGTCTTCGTCTTCGTCGGTTACCAAAGGCGAAACACTGATTGATACGGTCAACAATATTTTGGCCATGAAAGTTGACATGGTGGTTATGCGCCATCCTGCTCCGGGTGCTGCAATTTTTTTGGCCCAAAATACCAATACACAAGTCATCAATGCGGGTGATGGCACTCACGAGCATCCTACTCAAGCCCTTTTGGACGCCTATTCCATTCGCGAAAAATTAGGAGAAGTTAAAGGCAAAAAAGTAGCTATAATTGGCGATATCATGCACTCGCGCGTGGCTTTATCTAATATTTTATGCTTACAAAAATTAGGGGCCGACGTGATGGTTTGTGGGCCAGCTACTTTAATTCCTAAACACATCAAACATTTAGGCGTTGAAGTAGAATACAATTTACAAAAAGCGTTGGAGTGGTGCGACGTAGCAAATATGCTTCGAATACAGTTGGAACGACAGAATACTAAATACTTTCCATCGCTTCGCGAATACACAATGCAATACGGTTTAAATAGGAAAACTTTAGAAGGCCTGAGCAAAAAAATTACAATAATGCATCCAGGCCCTATAAATAGAGGTGTAGAAATAACTAGTGAAGTGGCCGACCACAGCCAATCTATTATTTTGGACCAAGTTGAAAATGGAGTGGCCATACGAATGGCCGTCCTTTATCTTTTGGCCATGAAACGCGCATAAAATAGCAAATACCCAACAATGCCATCAGCCAACATTTTAATTTTATACACCGGTGGCACCATAGGCATGGGCCATGAAATAGCTGGAGATTCGAGCAGTCCATTAATTCCACAAGGTTGGGAGTTTTTGCAATCTGCTATGCCGGCACTTTCGGCCAATGGTTTTTTTACCAAAGAAAACGGAATTTCATTTACTTATAAATCGTTTGATAATGTAATTGACAGCTCGGAGTTTAACCCAGGCCATTGGCGTCAGATTTTAGACATACTTTCCGAAAATTATGATTCATTTAACGGATTTATAGTAATTCATGGAACCGATACTATGGCTTACACGGCATCAGCTCTTAGCTTTGCTTTGCAAAATTTAGGAAAACCAGTGGTTTTAACTGGCAGCCAGCTACCCATATTTCATCCGCGTACCGATGCCATTAGCAATCTTAGCAACGCCATACATATTGCGGCGGCCAAGGTATTTAACCTGCCTATTATTCCTGAAGTAGTTATATGCTTTAACGATAAATTATTGAGGGGCAATCGCGCTACAAAATCAAGTTCAAAAGATTTCTCAGGTTTCGAATCGCCATCCTACCCTGCATTGGGCAGTTTAGAACAATCCATTAAAATTAATGATGAGTATATTTTAAAAATTCCAACAGGGCCTTTTAGCATTAAGTCACATTTTGAGACCAATATAATTATCATGACCCTTTTCCCCGGTTTTAATCCGGATATTTTAAGCTTATTGGCCAATGACCATTCTTTGAAAGGGGTTATTTTACGCACCTTTGGCAGTGGCAATGCCCCTTCGTCCGAAGCTTTCATCAACGCCATTCAACTCTTGGTTGAAAAAGGAAAAACCATACTTAACATTTCACAATGCCAGGAAGGGTTTGTAAATATGAAAACCTACAAAACAGGAAATAACCTTTACAAATGCGGGGTGATAAGTGGTGCTGATATGACCCTGGAAGCAGCTACAGTAAAGATGATGTGGCTGTTGGCAAATGAGGAATTGAAGGATGTCAGTTTAGTTATTGGTGGAAATTTGCGGGGTGAGATCTCCGAAAATTGAGGCATTAAGAATGTCAATGCACCCATTTTGAATCAAAATACTTTTACGGACTATTAACAATAGCACCACCGGCCAGAACCTGTATAATTTATACAATCTTTATCCTTGCTTTTTAAAAATGTGTGAGGCAAAAAAAGTATTTACTGTTTACTATTGATTATAAATAGTAAACAGTATTATATTTGCCTTTTGATTATGACAATACGCCAATACATTCTCAATCAACTAAGCAGCAAATCGGAGGTTTCCATCAAATCGTTGATGCACAATTATGAGGGAAGCATATCTAAACAACGGCTTCATAAAGTAATTGCGGAGCTTTTGATTTTAGGCAGCGTTGAACGTATTGGACTGCCACCCAAAACACTCTATAGGTTGCATAATAAAGTACAAGAGGATATTAAAAATAAAGAAACCTCTGTTGTAAATGAAGATGCTGTAAGTGAAATAGATGAAGAATTTCTGGATGCAAAATTTTTGGTAATTAACGAATATGGTAAAATCTTATCGGGATTAGAGGCATTCAGTTATTGGTGCCAACAGAGGAATTTGCCGATTGAAAAAACATTTAAGGAATACCAATTAACTTTAAAAAAATATAAGCCATATTATACAAGTACAGGAATTATTGACGGAACAGATAAGTTAATAAACACAAACGGAATAGGCCCTATATGGCTTGATAAATTACTTTATATTGATTTTTATGCCATCGAACGGTTTGGAAAAACTAAGCTGGGAACACTCTTACATTATGCCAAGCAGGGCCAAAATAAATTTTTGATGCAAATGATGATGGATTTAATAAAAAATAAAATAGAAATTTTGATTAAGGAAAGTAAAATGGATAGCATAGCCTTTGTTCCTCCTACAATAAAACGGGAAGTACAAATAATGAAATTTATTGAGGATAAACTAAACAGTCATTTGCCCAAACTAAAAATCATTAAAATTACCGGATTAATTCCTGTTCCACAAAAATCCCTTTCAAAACTTCAGGAACGGATTAACAATGCCAATCACTCCTTTTCGGTACAATCGGAAGTATCCTTCAAAAATTTGTTATTAATAGATGATGCTGTTGGTTCGGGCACAACCATGAATGAAATTGCAAGTAAAATAAAGAGGTTAAATCCTGAAATACATGTTACAGGATTGGCTATAGTAGGTAGTTTTAAAGGATTTGATGTAATAACAGATGTTTAATCTATTCTCAAGTATTGTCGTTGGCTCAAACCTACGGCAATAATTGATTTTCGTGTATTTCTTGTGGAAAACAACCCCTTCAAAATACCCGAAAATACTGGCATTTAGGCGTAAATTTACCCATTAATATTATATATTGAATATATGAGCACACCAAAAGCAGATATGAGTAATTACGGAGCAGAAAATATCCAGGTATTAGAGGGATTAGAGGCAGTTAGGAAACGTCCGGCCATGTATATTGGCGATATTGGCCCTCGCGGATTACATCATTTGGTGTATGAAGTAGTTGACAATTCAATTGACGAAGCTCTTGCAGGGCATTGTTCTCATATTTATGTTTCGATAAACGAAGACAATTCAATCACTGTTAAAGACAATGGAAGAGGTATTCCGGTTGACATGCACGCCAAGGAAAAAAAGTCGGCCCTGGAGGTGGTTATGACGGTTTTGCATGCAGGCGGAAAATTTGATAAAGACTCTTATAAAGTTTCAGGAGGATTGCATGGTGTAGGGGTTTCATGCGTAAATGCCTTATCTACAAAATTGCTTGCTACGGTTTATCGCGATGGTAAAGTTTACCAACAAGAATATTGCATCGGGAAACCGGTTACCGAAGTTACCGAAATTGGCACCACAAGCGAACGCGGAACAACGGTATCGTTTTGGCCAGATGCTACTATTTTCATGCACGTTGAATTTAAATACGATACAATAGCTGCACGGCTAAGAGAATTGTCATTTCTAAACAAAGGCATACACTTAAATTTAACCGACTTAAGAAACCTAAACGACGAAGGCGTTGCCCATAACGAAGAATTTTATTCGGAAGGCGGATTATCTGAGTTTGTTAAATATTTGGATGGCACGCGTGAAACACTCATTCCTATACCCATTTGTGTTGAAGGCGAAAAAGGCGGTGTGCCTGTGGAGGTTGCGTTTCAATACAATAATGGTTACGCCGAAAATTTGCACTCCTATGTAAACAATATTAACACTATTGAAGGAGGAACGCATGTGGCAGGCTTTCGTCGTGCGTTAACCCGTACCCTAAAGTCGTATGCCGATAAATCTGGCCTGCTTAAAAATGTAAAAATTGAAATAGCCGGAGATGATTTCCGTGAAGGCTTAACCGGGGTTATTTCGGTTAAGGTTCAAGAACCTCAATTCGAAGGGCAAACCAAAACCAAATTAGGCAATAACGATGTTATGGGGGCAGTGGATGTTTGTGTTGGAGAAATGCTTAACAACTATTTGGAAGAAAACCCAAATCTGGCAAAGATTATCGTAAGCAAAGTAATTTTGGCAGCACAAGCGCGCTATGCGGCCAAAAAAGCTCGCGAAATGGTACAAAGAAAAGGGGCGATGAGCGGAGGCGGTTTGCCAGGCAAATTGTCCGATTGCAGCGAAAAGGATCCTGCCCTATGCGAACTTTATTTGGTGGAGGGAGATTCGGCTGGAGGAACTGCCAAACAAGGGCGCGAACGAAAGTATCAAGCCATCATGCCACTTCGAGGAAAAATTTTGAACGTCGAAAAAGCCCTTGAACATAAAATTTATGATAACGAAGAAATAAAAAACATGTTTCATGCCATAGGGGTTACCATTGGAACTATGGACGACGCAAAAGAACTTAACCTCGAAAAACTGCGTTATCACAAAATTATTATTATGACCGATGCGGATGTTGACGGTAGCCATATCCGAACCTTAATACTCACCTTATTTTTCAGATACATGCGACGCTTAATTGAAGCAGGGTATTTATACATAGCCACTCCCCCATTGTATCAACTCAAAAAAGGAAAAGAAATAGCCTATTGCTGGACCGAAGACGAGCGCGCGGCCCATATTTTAAGAATGGGTGGCGATAGGCCCGATAGTGTTGGGGTACAGCGTTATAAGGGTCTTGGAGAAATGAATGCCGAGCAATTATGGGAAACCACCATGGATCCAGCAAGAAGAACTTTAAAACAGGTAGTGCTTGAAAGCGCAGCCGAAGCCGACCATGTTTTTAGCATGCTCATGGGCGACGAAGTGCCTCCTCGACGCGAATTTATTGAGGCCAATGCCAAGTATGCCAATATTGATGTTTAACTTATTTCAAGCACTTGACAGGTATTAAAATATCTGTCAAGTCTTTTGAATTTTGAAACATTAAAAAAAAATTTACGAAAGGGAATAAAGAAACATTTTATTTCACTCTATTAAAGTTCCCCCAAAGTATATACCTCCCCTCGGTACCATATACAATCTATATTACCAAGTGTATCCATAGCAATATCGGCGCTATCACGAAAAATAAGATGATTGTATTTGAAATTATCAATAATGAGTCTTGGTAATTTTAAGCTTTGTTTTTCAGGCTCCTCTTTCGATCCCAAATAAAACCCTACTACAAAACTGACGGCAATTAAAAGCAAAAGAATACCGAATAGCCTCCCCCTTTTTCATTGCAAAAAATTTAACTAAATCTAATTTCATGTTCTTCATTATTAATAAGATTGTATTCAAATATACAGCCTTGGTTAGCAACTATTTCGCTTTCTAAAATTACGAATCTAAGATTATACATACCTTTAGTAAACCCACTCAAATTTGATTCTGTTTTTTATCAAAAAAAAAGCCCCGCCGAAGCGAGGCTATGATTTATTAAGAAATTCTTAAATCAGTTTCTTCTTAAATTTAAATTGAATGTAATCTAAATTGTCGCCCGTAGTTTTTACCACATTGGTTATATAAACCAACACTTTTGCATTGCCACCTCTTAATTTAGCAATATAAAGCTCATCTTTTGCTACTACAATTAGTTTTTTGGCTACCCCCGAGGCATCCCAAGCGGCATCAATTTGGGTGGTATTGGTAATGTCGTCATACACATATCCGGTTACTTTTTTATACAATGTACCATTCGCCGAGGTTAATCTTGCTGGCCAATTTGGTATTTCGGCAAAAATACATGAATCCAATAAATCCTTCTCAGCTATAGGGTCATTTTTGGTTCGTGGCGTTCCATCGCTTAAATCAAATGCACCTGTATTAGGGCCATTAATGTTCCAAACTTTAAAGGGTAAATTATTGTTATCTTTATCAAATGCCGAAAGCGGATCGCCAGAGGCGGCACTTGTGGTGTTTATAGTAAATGAACGTGTTTCGCTGGCTCCCTTATCATCGGTTACCGAGATGGTCCAAACTTCGGTAGCTATAGCCGCATACGATCGTCTGGTTAATGATATTTTTGAACTGGCCGAATTTAATGTAGTATCAAATTGTGGCGAAGTTCTTCCGTTTACAACCGAACTTACAACCACCTTTTCAACCTTCGAATCGTCGCTTACCTGAAATACTAATTTAAAGGCTTTGTCGCCATCCATAGTAGCATCGCCAATTAGCGATCCTCCTTCGGCAATCAAACTTATGGTTGGCTTTGGATTAGGTGTTTCGGTACCGCATGAATTTA
>CAMDXE010000052.1 GCA_945878925.1 Chitinophaga pinensis | reverse complement strand
AAATTCTGTTGATGTCTTAAATTTTTGTCAAAGGTTATAAGACCATCAAATTTATTTTCTATCAGTTTTTCCAAAAGCAACCCATTTTTAAGTCCATTCCATCCGCGCTCTTTTACTGTAAAAATTTGATGTTGTGGGAAATCTTGCTTTAACCTCTTTGGTAAATTCTCATCAAGCAACAGAATCATAGAGTTCGTTTATTTTTTTCGAGGAGAGTAGTTTGCTCGCTATTTCCATCACTGCAATCGCTTGATCTTTTGTTACAGTATCAAAATCTTCAAGAAACTCACTCAAAGGAACTCCTTCCTCTAAATGATCAAATAAGGTTACTATTGGAACTCTTGTGCCTTTAAATACAGGCTGGCCATCAAGAATTTCAGGATCAATAGTTATGAGATTTTTCACATTCTTCATACGCAAATTTAAAGAATTAAACTTAACTGTTTGTTTATTTTGAAGAGTTTTTCACGACTGTAGCTTCGCTTATTTATTTCGAACACTTCTTATACTCTTTGCGTCTCACAAGTGAGCATCATTCTGACATCTTGCCATTCTTCAAAGTAGTTTCAGAATGCCAGTAACAGCGATGAACCTTGCATCGTGTCCAATTTCAACTAGCCTAACAAAGAATTATTCGGTAAATTTTACCCATTTACCAATCCAAAAATTCATTGTAAATTCGCGGCACTTTTTATAAAATACAACCATGCAAAATTCTGTATACGGATTCGAGAAATTTAGTGTTAGGCACAATAGCCCTACCGAAAGGGAAAGAGTAGAAATGTTGGAAATCATAGGCTGTGGGTCTATCGACGAATTGATCAACAAAACAGTTCCAGCTAATATAAGGCTTCAACAAGCCTTGGATATAGCGCCTGCCGTTTCCGAATTTCAATTTTTAACCGACTTAAAAGCACTTGCCTCTCAAAATAAAATATACAAAACCTATATTGGAACCGGCTATTACAATACCCTTACCCCTGGAGTAATCTTGCGAAATATTATGGAAAATCCAGGTTGGTATACCGCCTATACACCGTATCAGGCCGAGATTGCTCAAGGTCGTTTGGAGGCTTTATTAAATTTCCAAACCATGGTGGCCGATCTTACCGGATTGCCTTTGGTAAATGCTTCATTGCTTGACGAGGGAACCGCAGCTGCCGAAGCCATGAATATGTTTGATGGTTTAAAACCAAAAGGAAATGGTAATAAATTTTTTGTAAGCAATGCTGTTTTTCCACAAACTTTGGATGTGCTAAAAACACGTTCAGAGCCTATGGGTATTGAGTTGGTAATAGGAGATAGCCAATCGTTTGAATGGACAAGCGATTATTTTGGTGCCTATATTCAATATCCCGACAATAAAGGAAATATAAATGCTTATAAATCTTTTTGCGATAAAGCACATGCTGCCGGTGCCTTGGTTGCCGTTGGCTCAGATTTATTAGCATTAACACTTTTGACTGCTCCAGCCGAATGGGGCGCCGATTGTGTGGTAGGAAATTCTCAGCGTTTTGGTGTACCTTTGGGTTACGGAGGACCGCATGCTGCATTTTTTGCCACAAAAGACGATTACAAACGCCAAATCCCAGGAAGAATTATCGGAGTATCTATCGATGCCCATGGCAATCGCGCTTTGCGCATGGCCTTGCAAACCCGCGAACAACATATCAAACGCGATAAAGCCACCAGCAATATTTGCACCGCTCAAGTTTTGTTGGCGGTAATGGCTGGAATGTATGCAGTCTATCACGGTCCGCAAGGATTGAAGCATATTGCAAATCGAGTAAATTCATCCGCCCAATTATTAAGCGAAGCGCTTAAAGCGGCAGGATTTAAGCAAGTAAATACCGATTTTTTTGATACCCTTTGTATAGAAGCAAGCGCTGAAATGCAAAAAACTATTCAGGAAAAAGCGATACAAGCAGAAATTAATTTCCGTTATTTTGATTCGTTTATAGGTATTTCAATTGACGAATCGACCACATTGGTTGACCTTCAAAATATAGTAAATGTGTTTTCAAGCACTTCAAAAACAACGATAACCGAATTGGCTGCCAAGGCCGCCAAAGGATTTGCGTCTCAATTCGAAAGACAAACTGATTTCATGACCCATCCGGTATTTAACTCATACCAATCGGAGCATGAAATATTGCGATATATTAAAACCTTAGAGTCCAAAGATCTTTCCTTGTGCCATAGCATGATTTCGTTGGGCAGCTGCACGATGAAACTAAATGCAACCACCGAAATGATTCCGGTTACTTGGCCTGAGTTTAACCAAATACATCCTTTTGCTCCATTGGATCAGGCAAAAGGCTATGCTAAAATTTTGGATGAATTGAGTGAGGACCTTTGCAAAATAACAGGATTTGATGCTGTAAGCTTGCAACCCAATGCGGGTTCACAAGGCGAATATGCAGGATTGATGGTAATTCGCGAATATTTTAAAGACAGGGGAGAGGGTCATAGAAACATTGCCTTAATTCCGCAATCGGCTCATGGTACCAATCCTGCCAGTGCAGTGATGGCCGGCATGAAAATAGTGCTTGTTCATTGCTTAGAAAATGGCTATATCGATGTTGATGATTTAAAAGCAAAAGCCATTGCCAACAAAGAGCATTTAGCTTGCTTAATGGTTACCTATCCTTCCACTTATGGTATTTATGAAGAATCCATTATGGACATTACCCAGATAATTCACGAAAATGGAGGACAAGTGTATATGGACGGGGCAAACATGAATGCACAAGTGGGACTCACTAGCCCGGGCATGATTGGTGCCGATGTGTGTCACCTTAACCTACATAAAACCTTTTGCATTCCTCATGGTGGAGGAGGACCCGGAATGGGACCCATTGGGGTAGCAGCGCATTTAGCGCCTTACTTACCGGGCAATCCGGTTATAAAAACAGGAGGCGAAAAAGCCATCCGTGCCATATCTGCCGCTCCTTGGGGAAGTGCATCCATACTCCTTATTTCCTATGCCTATATAAAAATGATGGGACCCGATGGTTTGAAACAAGCCACCGAAACGGCTATTTTAAATGCCAATTATATTCAATCGCGTTTAGGAGGACATTTTGATATGCTTTATACCGGTAGCAATGGAACGGCAGCCCACGAAATGATAATTGATACACGTGTGTTTAAAGCAAAAACAGGCGTAGAGGCTGGCGATATAGCCAAGCGATTGATGGATTATGGATTTCATGCCCCAACGGTATCGTTTCCAGTTGCAGGAACTATGATGATTGAGCCTACCGAAAGTGAAAGCAAAGGAGAATTGGATAGATTTTGTGATGCCTTGATTGAAATACACCGTGAAATCATGGAAATTGAAGAGGGTAAATATGACAAAGAAAATAATGTGATACACAACGCTCCTCATACCGCAGTTGTAGCTTTGAGCGATGCTTGGGATAAACCTTATAGCCGTGAAAAGGCTGTTTATCCATTGCCTTATACACGTTCCAATAAATTTTGGCCAACGGTATCGAGGGTTGATAATACTTATGGAGATAGAAATTTGATATGCTCTTGTGTGCCAGTTGAAGCATATGCCGAAATGAGCTAATAAAATTTTTAGCATCTTTTGATTTTTAACGATTTAACATTAAAAACCTAGTCTTAAAAATCACTATTTTTGTTTACCATTTTACGAACTGTTTTATAGTATGAAAAAAATTATACCCTTTGCGATTTTACTTTTAGGTTTCCATTTTGCGCAATCACAGATAATTTCTGAAAAACGTATATCAAAGCGAAGCCATTTGCTACTCAAAAATGAAAATTCAACTTTTCAACTTAAATCTGGATTAACCAATTCATCCACCAAATTAAATAAAGTGGGCGATCATCAGCTCATTTCAAGATTGAGTGAAACCTATGATACCACAATCCTCAATATGGTAAATGAAGGTATGGCAGAATATTCATACACCACAAACAATTGGCTATACAGCAACCTTAACAAAGTTTGGAATAAAGGAAATAGCCAGTTTGAAAATGATAGTAGGTTAGATTATCTTAAAAATTCGAAGGGACTGGATACTGCCATTGTTAACTTTGTGTGGAACAAAACTAGCAACATTTGGGAAAACTATTATAAAGATGATTATACCTACAACAGCAATCAACAAATGCTATCAGATTATTATTCCGAATGGGATAATGCCACTACAAAATGGACGCAAGTCTATAAAATTGAACTCGTTTACGATTCCCTAAAACGACTTATAAGCAATACCTATTCGGAGTGGAGCGGGTCGAAATATGTTCCCTTCGATCAATTGGCTTATGCATACGATGCCAACGGAAATTTGCTTACCGATACCTATTTAACTTGGAATGCTACGATATCAAAATTCAATTTTGTTGATCAATATAAAAATACCTACAAAAACACCAACATCTTAGATTCGAGCTATTTTTTGACATGGTATCAACCCACTCGCAAATGGCTGAAAGATGGCTTAAATGTATATACTCATGACGGAAATAAAAATATGTTAACCGATGTATACGCCGAGTGGAACACCGCTATTAACCAATGGTATGAAATAGAAAAAACCATTAATACCTACGATCCTAAAAACAATCGCGTAAAATCGCTTAATCAAATATTTCACTCAAAAGGGAATTGGGAAAATGTACAAAAAACTGATTATACTTACGATACGACCATAAACTTTACCAAATTAGTATTGCCTTACGACACCGAAACCAATATCTTGTTTTTTAAAACCAAACACCTTAACGCCAAGGAATTTAGTTGGATCAATACCAATTGGATCCCAAAATCCAACACATCCTATAATTATTATATCGACAATATTGGTTTAAATAATTCTTTGATTACACCCTTGTTTAAGGTTTTCCCAAACCCTACACATGGGGTGCAAAGCTTGCAGCTGTGTTATCCCTTGCAATCTATCAATTATTCCATCAACATCTACGATGAGGTTGGCCAATTAGTACTTACTAAATTGGTTTTACAACACGATTTAATCTCTATCGAGGGATTAGCAAAAGGCCTATATTTTGTGGTTTTGGAGGATAAATTAATTCCAAAAGCATGCAAAAAATTAATCATTAACTAAATCGAAGGCACAGGTTTAAAAACACGTAAACAGTCCTTTTGAAATCCAAGTAAAAAACATAATTTTGCACCCTCCTAAAACCATGGCGGGATAGCTCAGATGGTTAGAGCGTCGGATTCATAACCCGGAGGTCGGCAGTTCGATCCTGCTTCCCGCTACAAAACAAGTCTAACCGTTTCAATAGTTTTGGAACGGTTTTTTTTATGTATACCGTTTATATTCTATATTCAGAAAAGCATAGGAAAATCTATATTGGTTTTACATCCAATTTAGTTGAAAGATACAAGTCACATAATTCATTAGCAACGAAAGGCTATAGTATTAAATTTAGACCTTGGAAAGTAATATATGTGGAAATATTTGAGAATAAAGGAGATGCAATGAAACGAGAAAAACAATTAAAGGCCGGAAAAGGGCGACAATGGATTTACGAGATAGTCATCAAAGAGATGATTGATTTAGGATTCATATCCGCCTGAGGCGGACGGCAGTTCGATCCTGCTTCCCGCTACTAGTTCAAAAAAAGGTTGATAATTTATCAACCTTTTTTTTATTAATTAAAAATACTCAATTGTCATGCTGAACGCCCCGATTTTTTACTGAGGAAGCTGCTCCCCTCAATGAATAAGGCTCAATTCTTCGGGTACTTAACAAATCACAAATCACCATTTCAACCTTTTTCCAACCTCTTTCCTTACTTTTGCACCGCAATGATAATTAAAAGCAAAGCACCGCTACGAATCGGACTGGCAGGAGGAGGCACGGACGTAAGTCCTTATTCCGATCTTTTTGGGGGATCGATATTAAACGCTACGATTAATAAATATGCCTATGCTACCATCGAGCCGATGGCCAACAACCAAATCTTGTTTCATTCCATAGATAAAAACGAAACGCATACCTATGCATCGAAATTAAATTTAGATACCGATGGAAATCTGGATTTATTAAAAGGTGTTTACAACCGCATTGTAAAACAATTTACAAAAACGCCTTTATCGTTCAAACTTACTACCTATGTTGACGCTCCGGCAGGTTCGGGCTTGGGTTCGAGTTCGACCTTGGTGGTGGCCATTATCGGCGCTTTTGCCGAATGGCTTAATTTGCCTTTAGGCGAATACGATATTGCCCATTTGGCTTTTGAGATCGAACGCATCGAATTAAATATGGCCGGAGGCAAGCAAGATCAATATGCAGCTACTTTTGGAGGATTTAACTTTATGGAATTTTATAAAGACGATAAGGTTATCGTAAATCCTTTGCGAATCAAACGGAAATACATTACCGAATTGCAAAACAATTTGGTGCTCTTTTATACCGGAACCAGTCGCAATTCGAGCAATATTATTGAAGAACAAGCCAATAATATAAAGGAAAATTCACGCAATGCCATCGAAGCCACGCATAGGCTCAAGGAACAATCCATCAAAATGAAGGAGGCCCTTTTAACCGGTAAATTAGACCAAATTGGTGAGATACTTAACTTTGGATGGGAACATAAAAAGCAAATAGCCACCGGAATAAGCAATCCCGAAATTGAAGCCATTTACGATGCAGCCCTAAATGCTGGGGCTAATGGGGGCAAAATTTCAGGTGCTGGCGGTGGAGGTTTTATATTTTTTTATTGCCCAAGCAATAGCCGATTTAAGGTTATTGAGGCTATGAAAGCCTTTAATGGAAGGGTAGAAAGCTACGAATTTACAAGCGGAGGATTGTATACCTATACCATTTGATGGAAAAGTTTCCGGACATAATAGTGCTTGCCGGTGGATTTGGAACCCGCCTGCAAACTTTGGTAACCGATGTTCCAAAACCCATGGCTCCAGTGGCCGGCAATCCTTTTTTAGAATGGCTTATTCGGTATCTTTCTCAATTTAACCCCAATAAAATAATTTTATGTACTGGGTATAAACACGAGGTTGTCGAATCATATTTTGGTTCAAAATTCATGAACATTCCCATAGTTTATAGTGTCGAAACTACCCCTTTAGGAACAGGAGGAGCTATAAAAAAAGCTTTAGATTTAGTAGAAACCGAACAGTGTTTGGTGCTAAATGGCGATTCGTTTTTTAAAATCAATCTTCTTAATTTTCTAAATTTTCATATTACTAATGATGCTTTGTATTCGATGGCGCTTAAACCTGTTGCTAATCCGTTGCGTTATGGAACTGTAGAAATGGACGGAAATAGAGTTGTAATGTTTAATGAAAAGAAAAAAGACATAAAATTAGGATTGATAAATACCGGCGTATATTTAATGAAAAAGTCAATTTATGGCAATTTTCCTCAAAACGAAACCTTTTCAATTGAAACTGATTTTATGGAAACGTGTGCAAACAATTTTGAAATATATGGCTTCATTTGTGACGACTATTTTATTGACATTGGCATTCCAGAGGATTATTTAAAAGCAAACCATGAATTCGCAACCCTTTTTAATTCATAATAATTCAGCCTTATTTTTGGATAGGGATGGGGTGATTAACAAATTGCGTGTGGAGGATTATGTAAAGCAAACAAGCGAGTTTGAATTGTTGCCAGAGCTTATTCCAGCCTTAAAAATTTTAAGGCCATTGTTTTCTCGTATTTTTATTGTTACCAATCAGCAAGGCATTGGCAAAGGGTTGATGATTGATTCCATTGATAAAATTCATGACCATTTTTTATCTCTTTTGCCAAAAGAACTACAACCCAACAAAATATACCATTGCCCACATTTAAAGGAAGAAGCCTGTGTGTGCAGAAAACCAAAGCCCGGTATGGCTTTAGCCGCTAAAAATGATTACCCTGAAATTCTTTTGTCTCATTCCTTTATGATAGGAGATAGCATCAGCGATATGGATTTTGCTAAAAATTCAGGCATGAAGCCTATATTTATCTCAAAACAAGATAATCAAGCCTACCAAACTTACACTTCCATTTTACACTTTGCACAGGCCTTTATCAAGGTATAACACTGTTCTGTAAAAAAATAAAGAATAAAAGCAACCAAATAGTCGAATTTTGCGTTTAATTTGTTAATAGCTTGAAACGCATACTTCTCATAATTTTCATTGCATTAACGCTTGTTCCACTCACGCGAGCTACGCATCTTATTGGTGGCTCAATGAGCTATCAACAAATTGGAATAAATTCGAGGGGAAATTATACTTACAGGGTCACCCAAACACTTTATAGAGATTGCCAGAATGGGATAACTACCACTGTTCAATTTGAACCCGAAATAGTTATAGGCATTTATAACAACAATACCAACAGAGACTTATACAATACCGTAAAAATCAAACTCATTTACCGAAAAATAGTACCTGCACCCGGCCGAACCGATTGCCCGATGAACAATAATGTTTGTATTGAAAAAGGGTTTTATGAAGGCTTTGTCGAATTGGATCCATCAACGGTTGGTTATGAAATGACTTTTGAAAAATGTTGCCGAAACGAACAAGTAAATTTGGTTAAAGGGGGTAGCACCCCAGTTCAAGGCCAAGCCTATTATTGTAAAATTCCGCCTACGCATATAAAAAATGGATCTCCAGTATTTACAGGTGTTCCATCGCCTTTTATGTGCACCAACGATACCACTTCTTTTCTTAATACAGCCGTTGATCCCGATGGCGATTCTTTGGTGTATTATTTCGTAAAACCTTTTGGAAGTGTTGGTAAAGGGCTATCAAATGTTGATCCTCCTAGCGTATTAACTTTAAAAACGGTCAACTACAATCCGGGATTTAATGAAAATTTCCCCTTTGGAAGCACAGGATACTCAAAGGTGGATAGTTTTAACGGGCTAACGTCTTATTTTACCACTACAACTGGAAATTATGTGGTAGCAATTGAAGTGGCCGAATATAGAAACGGTGATTTATTAGGAGTGGTAAGACTTGATTTGCAAATTATTTTTATCAATTGCCCGCCAAATCGAAAACCAATTATTAGCGGCGATAAGGGAAAAAATTTTACGATTGAAGCAGGAAGTAAACTCTGTTTTAATGTTTTGGCCACCGACCCCGATAATGATAATCTCGAACTTACCGGTTCGGGCAATATGTTTACGGGCTTATCGGGCTGGAAAGGACCCTTAGCTACACTTTCGGCAAAAAATGGTAAGGGCACCATTAGTTCCGAATTTTGTTGGCAAACATCGTGCGAGCAAGCAAGTACTAAGCCTTACCAATTTGCGGTAACGGTTAATGACGATGGATGTCCTGGCAAATCGAATGCCGTAAATTTTACTATTAAAGTTAATCCATTCATAAGCAATCTTGTTTTAGGGGGAAGTGCAAGTTTATGTCAAAATTCTATAGGCATTCATAATGCATCGAATCAAGCTTTGGGTTCGCAACTCGAATGGGACATTTCGCAAGGCATAATCTTAAGCGGACAGTTTACAAACAGCATAAGCGTTAAATGGAATGGCACAGTCATAGGCAAAGTGCGATGCCGTGAAATTTCGAAATATGGTTGCATTGGCGATTGGAAAGCCTACAATGTTACCATCAACCCGAGTCCCGCAATACCAATAATAACAGGGAAGGATACCGTATGCCTAAATGCTAAATTGGTTTATACCCTTAACAACACATTACTTAAATCGTATTGGACGGTAGCATCGGGAACCCTCGTTTCGAACACCAATGCCGATGGCACCATAACATGGGATAAGAGCGGAAATCAAATAATTAAGGTTGTAATAGTGAGTGCAAGTGGCTGTTTTAGCGATACAGGATTTTTTAAAATTTACGTTGCCAATCCTAGTCCAAGTATATCAGGCCCAACATCGGTTTGCCCAAATGCCATTAAAAGTCAATATTTTGCTAATGGCTCTTCAAAATCAAGTTTTCAATGGGCTGTTGCCGGAGGAACTATTGCCTCGGGCAATGGCTCCTCAACGCTTTTGATAAATTGGGGCAATGAAGGACAAGGCGATCTGAGTGTAATTGAAACCGACAAGCATGGCTGCGTCAGTAATCCAGTCTTATTCTCGGTTAAAAAAAGCTATACCTTAGAATCAGAATTGCCAAAAGGAGCACTTTCTGTATGTGAATTTGAAAAAGGGGTAGGCTATTATTTATTCCCTTCGTTTGGAACAACCTTTATTTGGGGCATTACAGGCGGTTCAATTATAAATCCTGGCAATTCAAACTCTATTATTACCGATTGGGGAAAAGCTGGTATGGGAAGCATAAGCGTTACGCGGACAGCTTACGACAGTGTAAATAAAAAAGCCTGTCTTAGTGCTACCGAAACAGCCCCTGTGATAATTAACCCAACCCCAAATGCTGCGCTTATTGAAGGAAATTTTAAGATATGCCAGAGCAACGATACGCTCAGCTACACATTAAACGGTTACATAGGCAGTACATACTCTTGGCAAATTAATGGAAATTCAAACTCCATTAAAGGCCAAGGCACCAAAACCATTAAAATAGCTTGGAATACCCCTGGAACCTTCACCCTTAAAGTTATCGAGCTGTCGAAAGACAGTTGTTTGGGCGCGGCTGTTGATTCTATCGTAACGGTATACCCTAAACCAATATCGAATACCATCTTAGGACCCATTACCATCTGTGATCCAAATTATTCATCAAAAAATTATACAGTTAATGGCTTTGCCAAATCCACTTTTAATTGGGGCATAAACCAAGGTAATATTGTTTTTAACACAAATACAGATAGCATAAATGTGAATTGGAACGGCAATACACCTGCATGGTTGAAGGTGGTTGAAAAATCGGAATACGGATGCCAAGGCGATACCATAACCCAAAATATACTTATGGATAAACTTAGCCTCGAAATGTTGGTGGTGTCGGTAGGCGACCCTGACGATCGCATGGAAATAAATTGGATGAACCCAAATTCAACCTCCAACCCTCGCCTATACACCCTTAAAAAAAGAAATGCAGGCGACATAGTGTGGATCGATTCATCAACACTCGACAATTTAAATGGTTTCATTGAATATCCACTTAATACCGACGAAAATCCATTTGACTATCAGGTGCAAGCCCGTGATTTATGTTTGATTACCAAATCATCCGATATTCATACCAATGTTTGGCTATCGGGATCGAAAACCGAAGATCCCTATGCCATAAAAATGCAATTTACGCCTTATTTAGGTTTTAAAAATGGAGTATCAAAATACCAACTCTATAGATGGACAAGCGAGCAAATAGGAGGGTACCAAGCCTACGACTCGTTTTCACAAGTAAACGATTTGTTTTATAAGAATGGCCTTGAAGCCTACAAACAATGTTATAAAATATTAAGTTATGAAAATGGAGGAAACAACCAACAAAGCTGGTCGAACGAAATTTGTTTCAACTTTTCGCCAAGCATTTATATCCCAAATGCCTTTACCCCAAACCATGATGGACTAAATGATTACTTCAAAATTACAGCTGCTGCCATAAAAACCTTTGATTTGAAAATTTTTGATCGATGGGGCGAAAAATTATGGGAATCTAAAGATTTTGAAGCTCAAGGTTGGGATGCATTTTATAAAGAAAAACCTGTACAATTAGGGGTTTATTTCTATTCATTGGCTGTTACCGATTTTAGAGATAAACTATACCAAATGAATGGTACAGTTCATGTAATCCGTTAAACTCAATCCAAAACCATCATCCATTTAACAATATCTTCGCTAACATATAGTGGAATGTTTCCTCCATTGAGATATTCCCAAGGCGTTGGTTTTCCTTCGCCTTCAATAAAACGGTGGTTTAATTTTGGGTAGGATATAAAAGACCATTCTTTTTTCTCAAGGCAGGCGCTCTTCCATAATTTTAAATCTTCGTCGGTTACCTGATAATCTCTATCGCCTTGCAAAAATAAGATGGGGCAATCGAGGGCTTTCAATTCTTCGACCGGTTGATACGATTTAATATTTTTCCAAAATTCACTCGGCCAATAATTTAATGCTTTTAGATAGGGTGGGCTTGATTGAAATTGATCGCTCCTGATAAAGTCAATCTTTTTTTGTTCCTTTTTTAGAAATAGCTTTTCAGCCATGCTAACTTTCCCATCCAAAGCCGTCAAATATTTGTATTGATATTCTAGCAGCACATCTAATGGGCGAGCGCATCCTGCCATAGATACACCGCCTTTTACCCCATTGCAGCCTTTTAAAATTAGCGGGAGAGCGTAGCCCCCTTGACTGTGGCCAATAATAAATATTTGATTGGTGTCGATCTCTGTTTTCATTTTGGCAAGTTTAAACGCATTGATGGCATCTTCAACCGTTTCGTCCCAAAGAGTATATTGCAGGCTATCGAACTGCTTATGGTAAACGAAGGTTCGTTTGTCGTAAACCATGCATGCTATGCCTTGCGAAACTAAACCCAAGTACATATCCTTAAATACCTTAATTAATCCATCGCTTTCGTAGCGGTCGTTGGGGCCCGAGCCATGGACAAATATGAATAAAGGTAATTTTTGGGAGGCACGAATGGGATATATAATTTCACCTGGCAATTTATAGGGGCCCGATTCAATGGTTAAGTCTTCTTTGTAATACGAAAGTCCTTGCCCATAAGGGGGCAAGGTATATGATTTTTTTTTGAGATAGAATTTAGAAAGTCTACCGTCATCATTTAAAGAAGAACCCATAATCAAACAACCTTTTTTAAAATACAAAGGCGTTATGTATTCTATATTTTTACTGCTTTTAACAATTTCGGTTTTGCCATGCGACTGGTAGGATCCAATGGCTTTTTCTAAGGCATTTAAAGATTTTTTTAGAAACAAAACTGAAACATTTTTACTCAAATTTTCATCAAATTGCCTATGAATTTTTCTAAAATTGTGATCTTTGATGTGCTCTATTAGTTTCTCCTGATGTTGAATAACCTGAGCAATAAGGGTTTGAGAATAAAAGATAAGTGCAACTATAAGATAAAACGGTTTCATATAGTTTAATGGATTGGCTCTAACTTAAATTGTATCGTATTTGTATAACAATTTTAAAAAGGTTCCAAAATCTTTGGGATAGTTGGCTTCCAATTTATATTCCTTTTCATATAAGGTAAAATGCAAACTTTTGGCATGCAAAGCCACGCGATTCATGATTGGTTGCTCCTCCGTATCTTTGCTCAACGAAAACTTGCGCTTAATTTTTGATAACATGGGCATGCTTCCGCCATATTGTACATCGGAAGCCAAGGGGGCATTTTGCGATTTTAAATGCACGCGAATTTGGTGCATTCGTCCAGTAAAAGGATAACATTGCAAGAGGGTGAAATGTTTAAAAATTTCAAGCGTATTGGCCATTGTTAAGGATTCTTTTCCTTCCCTAAAATCAATTTTTGCGTAGCCCTTAGCATTTATTTTTAAGGGTTTATTAATTTCTAGTTGATCAAAATGATGGCAACCTTCGGCAATGGCGTGATACCATTTTGTAATTTTTCGATGCTCAAATTGTTTGGCCATTTCGCGATAAACTCCATTGTTTTTTGCAAATAAAATAATCCCGGAGGTTTCTTTATCCAACCTATGGCAAACTTGTATATCGGGCCACTGCTTTCGTGCCAAACCAAGAAGCGATTTTTTGGTTTCGTCACGCTCATCCAAGGTTGATAAATAGGCAGGCTTATTAAGTGCCACAATATGATCGTCTTCGGCAACGATAAGTTCGGCGATATTTGGTATTTTTATATTCAATGCGATGTTAAATTTTTAAGCACAGAGTGCTATTAAGATTCGTTTTTTATGATGGCGCGGAATTTTATGAAATTGGCAACTGCTTTAAAAATTCGCTCAATTCTGTTCTATCTATTTTCCCCTGTTTTTTGGTAATCAAATTTTTATACGAAAATTGCCCCGATAAAATTTCATCATCGCCGCTTATAATTACCACTGGAATTCCTTTTGTTTCGGCATATTCAAATTGCTTTGCTAATTTTTTAACATCTGGAAATACTTCAATCGCAATTCCGTTAGTTCTCAATTCATTTGCCAAGGCAAAATTATAAGTTCTGCCTTTTTCATCCAGATGA
>CAMDXE010000051.1 GCA_945878925.1 Chitinophaga pinensis | reverse complement strand
ATTATTTTTCCTTCTCCTCTTCGAGCTTTCGACCTTCCCGACCCAAGTCGGGACGCGATACCGGGCTACGCTACACCCCGAAATTAATATTCTTATTTCGGTACTATTATTTTTCCTTCTCCTCTTCGAGCTTTCGACCTTCCCGACCCAAGTCGGGACGCGATACCGGGCGAAGTTTATCCCGATTTTTTATCAGGACTACACCCCGAAATTAAAAATCGGTGCGGTGAGGGAGGGATTCGAACCCTCGGTACAGTTTCCCGTACGGCAGTTTAGCAAACTGCTACTTTCGGCCACTCAGTCACCTCACCAAAAATTTTATTTTCCAATGATATTTACGAATTCCTAACTTCGTTTATTTCTTTTTATAAAAAAATAAAGTGGTTTTGTTTTAATAAATACCTCAATTAACTTAACGGTAAGTTGGTTTTTTTAAGGAGGTGCAAATATAAGAGATTTTATTTGTGACTACCATAATAAAAAGTGCAAATATTTTGTAACTTTTTTTGGCTATTATTTTTTTATAAATATTATTCCTTAATCTTGCTATGTTAATATTGCAGGAATAAACAATGGTTAAAAATAAGATTCTTTACCAACCCGTCGATCTTAAAATATACGCTTCAACGGAGTGGTTGGCCGATAATAAAAAAAAATACAGAACCGTTTTTGAATCGGAAGAATGTACTTACGTTTACTGTGAGTTTACATTTTTGAACTTAAACTATAAAAAAGCAGACTGGAATTTAAAATTACACATGGTATGTGCAGATAGTGAAAATAATGAACTGTGTAAACTGAACTGCGACCGAGTGGTATTGCCCGACGATAATTTAATTTATGTAAGAGAGGGGTGGGGAACAAAAGCAACAGGATCGTTTTGGAAACCTGGTGTTTATAAGTGGCAAGTGTTTTCGGGCGATGTATTGTTGTTGGAAAAGTTGTTTTATGTTCAAAATTTCGGAAACGTAAATTACACAGCCGAACCTTATTTTAAAATAGATAGTCTTAAATTGTATGAAGGGCCCGATGCGAATGTTAAATTAAACGACCGCATGTATTATTCTGTTTTTAATTATAATTATACGCGATATGTGTGGGTCGAACTTAATGCCAAGAATTTAATAAAAGGGGTTAATTATTGGGCTTGTGAGCTAACGTTTAATTTTAGAACGAGCAATCATCTACTAAAGGGGTCGATTACCAAATTATTTTTTGTTTACCCGCAAGACAATGAATTTACAGTAACCATTGGTTGGGGGTCGGATAAAGTGGGTACATGGGCCAAGGACGATTATATAGTGGATGTTATATTCATGGATCAGCTTTTGTCAAGCAAGGTTTTTAGCATTGGCGAAGATTATGTGGAAGCCAATGCCGAGGATTTTCTTTTACCCTCAGCATTTGTCGAATTTGATGGAATAGGGCTTGAAGATAATGCTTTATCAGATGATGATTCTGAATTGAATGAAGTTGAAAATGTAAAAATTCACCAAACCAACGAAACGGTAGAGGTGATTATGAAAGAATTAGAGGGATTGATTGGTCTTGCCGATATAAAGGATAAAATAAAGGAGTACAGCAATTATCTTGGATTTATTACCTTAAGAAAGGATAAGGGCTTAAAAGAGAAAGAAAAGATTAGTTTACACGCCATTTTTAAAGGAAATCCGGGGACAGGAAAAACAACCGTTGCACGAAAATTAGGCAAAATATACTTCAGTTTAGGTTTGCTTTCCAAAGGCCATGTATATGAAGTGGATAGAGGCGATTTGGTTGCTGAGTTCATTGGCCAAACCGCTCCAAAAACAAAAGCAGCCTTAAAAAAAGCAAAAGGAGGCATACTATTTATTGATGAGGCCTACTCCTTAGCACGAAAAGACGATGATGCCAAAGATTTTGGCAAGGAGGTTATCGAAATATTACTTAAAGAATTGTCGGACAATGAAGATATTGCCATTATTTGCGCAGGTTATCCAGCCGAGATGGATCATTTTTTAGAATCCAACCCGGGTTTAAAATCCAGGTTCAATATGTCCTATGATTTCCCAGATTATGTGCCCCAAGAACTTATAAAAATTGCGGATTATGCCTGCGAACGTCGAGGCATTGGGCTGAGCCAAAAAGCATCCGAATTGCTTTATAAAAAACTTGTTGAAGTTTACAGAGATAGAGATCAATTTTTTGGAAACGCCCGGTTGGTTAACAGTTTGATTGACGAGACCAAAATGAATTTGGGTTTGCGAGTAATGAACACCCAGTTTCCCGAAAAACTTACGCCTGACGAGCTTTCTATTATTATGCCCGAGGATATTGATAAATTATCGTTTAAGAAAAAAATGGTGATGGCCGATATTCCTATCGATGAGGAATTATTGAAAGAATCGGTTGCCAAAATACAGCGCATGATTGGGCTTGAAACTGTAAAGGGAGACATTGACGATTTGATAAAATTGGTTCGTTTTTATAACGAAACGGGTAAAGATGTAAGGCAAACGTTTTCACTACATACAGTTTTTACTGGCAATCCGGGAACAGGCAAAACAACAGTGGCTCGAATATTAGCTCAAATTTATAAAGCATTAGGTATTTTGGAACGTGGCCACCTCATCGAATGCGACAGGCAATCGTTGGTAGGAGGATATGTAGGACAAACGGCTATAAAAACAGCCGAAATAATTGAACGCGCCATGGGAGGTGTGCTTTTTATCGACGAAGCCTATTCGCTTACCGAAGGTGGACAAAGTGATTTTGGCAAAGAAGTGATTGAAATATTACTAAAACGAATGGAAGATAGACGGGGTGAGTTTATTGTAATTGCGGCAGGATATACCGACAATATGAAACGATTTATAGAGTCGAATCCGGGATTAAAATCGCGCTTCGATCGTGTTTTTCATTTCGAAGATTTTAAGGAAACCGAACTATTTGAAATCGCTAACAATCAAATATTAGAACATAATCTAACACCAAACGCCGAAGCGAAGCTTGAACTAAAACGGCTCACATCGTTGATGTATACTAGTCGCGATAAATTTTTTGGCAACGGCCGAGCCATTCGCAAATTGGTGGAAGAAATAGTGCGGCACCAACATCTTCGAATGTCGGAAATAGCAACTTCTCATCGCAACCTCGAACTAATTTCGGAGCTTACCGACAAAGATATACAAGAGGTGAATCTTAAAGAAATTATTCAAAAAACTAAAACAACAGGAATAGGATTCCAACAAAATTCCTAAACCGAAGTGTTGTTAAGTTAAGTAGTGCTTAAAATCCTTTTTGCCTAAATAAAATAGAAAAGTTATTTTCGCGGACTTTTAAAAACTTATTTATATATGCATTCATTAATTTATTTAGTCCCAGTATTGGGCATTGTCGGCTTGATTGTGATGGCTGTAAAAAGTGCTTGGGTGAGCAAACAAGATGCAGGCGATGCCAAAATGCAAGAGCTTGCGGGTTATATAGCCGATGGTGCTATGGCTTTTTTAAAGGCAGAATGGAAAGTGTTAGCCATTTTTGTGGCATTTGCATCTGCATTATTAGCCTATTCGGGTACTATACACGAAGTTAATGGAAAAGAAATTCATTCAAGTTGGATAATTGCAGTGGCCTTTATCATTGGCGCTGTTTTTTCGGCTACTGCCGGTTATATTGGTATGAAGGTGGCCACCAAGGCAAATGTAAGAACTACACAAGCGGCACGAACCAGTTTAAAGCAAGCCCTAAAAGTTTCGTTTACAGGAGGAACAGTAATGGGACTTGGAGTAGCGGGATTAGCTGTATTGGGATTGGGAGGTTTATTTATCGCATTTCTTTCGATTTTTGCCGACCTTGGCGAAAACACCGTAAAAACTTCCATTGAAGTGCTTACAGGTTTCTCATTAGGAGCCGAGTCCATTGCATTGTTTGCACGTGTTGGCGGAGGTATTTATACTAAAGCGGCCGATGTAGGAGCCGACCTAGTGGGCAAAGTAGAAGCAGGAATTCCAGAAGATGATGTGCGTAATCCGGCTACAATTGCCGATAATGTTGGCGATAATGTAGGAGATGTTGCGGGAATGGGCGCCGATTTATTTGGATCATACGTAGCAACAATTCTGGCTACAATGGTTTTGGGTCAAGAGATTTCTGTGGACGATAATTTTAATGGTATGTCTCCAATCTTATTGCCAATGGTAATATGTGGATTGGGTATACTTTTCTCGATAGTAGGAACATGGTTTGTAAGAATTAAAGATGAAAAATCTAATGTTCAAAATGCATTAAACTTGGGCAATTGGTCCTCAATTATTATTACAGTTATCGCTTCATTTTTTGTGGTTAACTGGATGCTTCCCGATACCTTAGAACTTAGAGGTGTTGTGTTTTCAAAATTAGATGTTTTTTGGGCTATAGTTGTAGGGTCGGTAGTTGGTGCTGTGATGAGCATTGTTACCGAATACTATACGGCAATGGGCAAAGAACCTGTAAATTCTATAATTAGACAATCGGCTACAGGGCATGCTACCAACATTATTGGAGGATTAGCCGTGGGTATGAAATCGACTGTAATACCAATTTTAACTTTAGCAAGCGGTATAATGGCTTCGTATTATTTTGCCGGATTATACGGCGTGGCTATAGCCGCAGCAGGTATGATGGCCACAACAGCCATGCAACTTGCCATTGATGCGTTTGGCCCAATAGCAGACAATGCTGGAGGAATTGCCGAAATGAGCCAATTGCCACCTGAAGTGCGCGAGCGTACCGATAATTTGGATGCCGTGGGCAATACCACTGCAGCCACAGGCAAAGGATTTGCAATTGCTTCGGCAGCTTTAACCTCTTTAGCTCTGTTTGCAGCATTTGTAGGAATAGCTGGAATCGATTCGATTGATATTTATAAAGCCCCAGTATTGGCTGGATTATTTGTTGGCGGAATGATTCCCTTTATCTTCTCAGCCTTATGTATTCAAGCCGTAGGCCGAGCTGCTATGGATATGGTTCAAGAAGTGCGTCGCCAGTTTAAGGAAATTCCAGGAATTATGGAATATAAAGCCAAACCCGAATACGAAAAATGTGTAGCCATTTCAACGAAGGCTTCCTTGCGCGAAATGATTATGCCAGGAGCCATTGCCTTAATAACCCCAATTATTGTTGGATTTATATTTGGTCCTGAAGTATTAGGCGGCCTTTTGGCCGGCGTAACTGTATCGGGTGTGTTAATGGGAATTTTCCAAAGCAATGCAGGAGGGGCATGGGATAATGCCAAAAAATCGTTTGAAAAAGGAGTGGAAATTAATGGCGAGATGTATTATAAAAAATCGGAGCCGCATAAAGCTTCGGTAACAGGCGATACTGTAGGCGATCCATTTAAAGACACCTCTGGCCCTTCGATGAACATTTTAATAAAATTAATGAGCATTGTGTCGTTGGTAATTGCGCCTTATATTTCTGGTATTGGAAGTGCGTCATCCGAAAAAGAGTGCTGCATTAAAAAGGAAGTTATTATCGAAAAAAAATGCTGTGATAAGGACGCCAATGCTGCGGCTGTGCTTGGATGTGAAATGGATAAATGTGAAAAAATGACCAAGGACGAATGTGCAAAAATGTGCGATGATATTGGATGTTCGCCCGAACAAAAAGCCAAGTGCATGAGCATGTATGGCGAAGATGGAAAATATATTGGTGCCAAATAATTTGATAATTTGATAATTTGAAAATGTGCTAATTTGATAATTTGAAAATGGGTTACACTAATCCAACTTAGCATCTACCAAGTTTAGCTTTCAGGCCATAAATCATGCAAATAATCTATAAATTCAGAGTAGCATTCGAAGACCATGACGATGTGGTAAGATTTATTGATATTGAGTCGACCTCAAATTTTGCAGATTTTCATAAAATAATTCAGGAATCCATAGGATTTGATGCCACCAAGGAGTATGCGTTTTATATATCGAACGATTCTTGGAACGTCGAAACACCGATTTGCGATTCCTATCCAAGGGAAGAATCGACCGTTAAATTGCCAAAACAAACCAATCTTAATAAATACATTAACGATCCACATCAGCGCTTTATTTACAGCTTCGATCCCGAATTAGATTGGACGTTTACCATCGAACTCGTAAAAATTCAAAAAGCTGAAAGCCATAAAAAATACCCACTTCTGGCACGTAAAGAAGGAGAGGCGCCAAAACAATATAAGTTAAAAGGGAAGCTTCCAGGAGCAGTGGCCAATCAGAACGAATACGATAAAATGGCTGAAATGTTAATTGCAAGCCGATTAATGGACGATATGCTGACGGACGAGGAAATTGAGGATGCAACGGTGCATACGGATGAGGAAATTACGGTTCCTAACTTTGAGGATATTCAAGCCAAATTAAAGGAAACTCCAGAAGCCGATACTGTTAAAAAAACGCCAAAATTACGTTTACCTCTAGATCTTAAATTTGACGAAGAGGAAATGAAAATTGACGCCGAAGATCTTAATTTTATGGACGAAGACGAGGAGCATGACGATTCGAAGGAGGATGACGACGATCAAGATTTTGATAACCACGACGACGACGATCATAATTCGGACGACTATTAACAGCACCCATGGCTAATTCGAAGCCTGTATTAATCGTAATATTTGGCCCTACAGCTTCGGGTAAAACCGACTTTGCCTTGCAATTGGCCAAAGACTTTCAAACGGAAATTTTATCGGTCGACAGCCGTCAGATTTATACCGAAATGAGTATTGGCACAGCCAAACCACCGGCATCAGTATTAGCCGAAATCAAACATCATTTTATTAACCATTGCTCGGTTCACAACCCTTATAATGCAGGGATATTCGAAAAAGAAGCCCTTCATTTATTGGAGTCTTTATTTAAAAAACACCAGGTGGTAATAGCAGCCGGAGGAACTGGTTTGTATATCAAAGCCCTGTGCGATGGGCTTGATAAATTGCCAAAAGCAAATGAAAATTTACGACTAAAGCTTCAAGAGGACTTGGATGAATATGGCATTGATTATTTATTTAAAAAGCTTCAAAATCTGGATTTAGAAGGCAGTAAATCCATCGATTCAAAAAACCCACACCGCATTATACGAGCCATCGAATTAATTGAGGAAACGGGCCAAAGCATAACCCATCTAAAAACGAGCCCAAAAATGGATAGACCCTTCAAAATCATAAAAATAAGAATGGATATTGAAAGGGCTACACTTTACCAAAATATTAATACCAGGGTTGATCAAATGATAAATGCAGGGTGGATTGAAGAAGCGCGCCATTTATATCCTTACAAAAATTTAAAAGCCCTTCAAACGGTTGGCTACAAAGAGCTATTCGATTATTTTGATGGCATATACACTTTGCCTGAGGCCATCGACAAAATAAAACAGCATACGCGCAACTATGCCAAACGACAGCTAACCTGGTTTAAATCGGAACGAGATTGCATCCCACACCATGCCTTTACTAGGCAGATGATTATGTAATACTTAAATTTTAAACACTTTTCGAATGGCGTTGAAATCTTTTGTGATTGTTTAAATCATTCTTACAATAAATTTGCAACCGTGATTACACTTATTATTTGGGGTTTGATAGGCCTGATGGGGTTTTGTGCATGTGTTCAGTTGGGATATTACGTGTTTGTGTTCTCTAAATTTGGATTTCATAAGGCCGAAAAACCTACTTACAATTTAAAAATACCGGTTTCTGTTATCATCTCTTCTAAGAATGAAATAAGAAATCTACAAGAGTTTTTGCCTTTAATTTTAGCTCAAAATTATCCTGACTTTGAAGTGATAGTGGTAAACGATGGATCGTGGGACGAGACCGCCGATTACATCGAACAACTCATGAAAACCGAATCGAGGCTAAGGTTGGTCGACGTTAAGGTGGAAGAAAAATATCAGAAAGGCAAGAAGTTGGCCCTAACCCTTGGTATAAAAGCAGCCACACACGAGTGGCTATTGTTTACCGATGCCGACTGCAGACCATTGACCGAAAACTGGATTAAAGAAATGAGCGCGGGCATGACCGAGGATAAAGAAATAGTATTGGGTTATTCGCGTTATAAACGCAAAAACTCTTTCTTAAATATGTTTATCCGATGGGAAACATTTTATACCGCCATGCACTATTTTTCGTTTGCCTTAAACAGGAATACATACATGGGGGTGGGCCGAAACATGGCTTATCGAAAATCTTTATTTTTTAAAGTAAAAGGGTTTGCCAGTCATTTGCATATTATGGCAGGCGACGATGATTTGTTTATTAACGAAACAGCCAATGCAAGTAATGTTGCTATTGTTTATAGCCGCGATTCGTATACCGAATCGTTGCCAAAAACCTCATGGGGGCAGTGGTGGTTACAAAAAAAACGACATTTTTACACTGGCAAATTTTATAAGAGTAAGCATAAACGCATGCTCGGATTTTTTAATTTCCTTCATATTCTTTTTTACCTTAGCCTGTTGGCCACTTTATTAATCGGCCTTAAATATTGGATATTCATTAGCGCCATTTTCGCTTTTAGGTTAATCGTTCAGGGTATTGTACTTTTTAAAAGTATGGATAAACTCCGAATAGCTAAAATATGGGGATTCTTTTGGCTGTTCGACGTGTTGATGGTTCCGTATTATCTTAGCGTTGGCATTGCAGGATTGGTGAACAAAAAATTGAAATGGTAGATGTTTTTGAGGAACGATTAATTATTAATGAATAACATGGACATGTCCTGTAAAAGTATTTTCTGTACCATCTTTAAACTTCACCTTTATTACATAACTGTAAACCCCGTCTTCATAATCCGGTTTCCAGGGAGATAAACCTTTGTAAACCACTTGGTCGGTTCGGGCTACTATCATCATTTCATAACTTTGTATCTTCCAACCGTAGGGTGCAAATTCATCGTTCAATCCGTCGTCATTCCTGCTTACAGCGTTGGGTATCCAGAAAGCATCCGATACCCCAATTTTAATATTTTTGGATGCTGTATCGGCACATCCAAAACTATTGCCAACCATTAATGATGCTAAAAAAGTGGCAGTATCAGTGATAGGTATTTTAAGCGATTGCCAAAATTTTTGGTTAAGTTTCAGATTGGTCCCTATTACCCAATTGTAATTTTTATGAGTTGTTTCAATAGGGGTAAGTACTACCTCCTTATTATCTGCGCTTGGGTTTTGTGGAATGATGGCAAAATCGGCATTTGGTTTTTCTATTACCGTTACATCTATGGATGCTTGATCCGTGCAACCCAAACTATCTGTTATTTGAATGCTGATATTTTGCTCTCCTGTTTCTGAAAATAGTAAGATTGTATCTTTACTTTGCCATCCTTTTTGATTGGTGAGCCAACTAAGTTTTGTGTTTATCGGAGCAAAAGAGTTGGATTGGTTAAAAAAAGTGATGGCTTGGTATTGGCAAATGGAATCAACATTGGAAACTAATATGGCTTTTGGATTAGGAAATAAAAGCACACTGTCTTGCACCGTGGTTTTGCAATAATCGCTTGTGGATGATACAATCCATTGCTTTTTATATATTCCATTTACGGTGATAGATTTGCCAATATCAATGGCTTTGTTGTTTTTGAACCACACATGGTTTAAGGTATTTTTATAGCCCCCCGTTCCTGTTATTTTTAAAGCTACGCTGCTGTCAAAACAATCGGGTTTTTCTATTTTGGCGGTAATGGCAGGGGAAAGTATCAGCTTAATAAAAGAGGTATCATGTTTTCCAGAGCATTTATAAGTCAAGATAGCTTTCATGGTTTCGTGTTGTGTTATTTTATAGCGCATTGTATCGGTAGCCGCAAGCAGTTTAAAATCCGAATACCATTCATAGCTGTATTCATTGCTTAATCCTTTGGATGGCATAAGTTTTAAAACAGGTTCGCTGTTTTGGCAAACTAAGGTGTCTTTTAATAGTTGGCTGAAATTGGAAATTGGAAACTTGAAATTAACAACCATCGTATCATTTTGCATTGTACACCCATCCCTTAATACAGCCTTTATGCTGCCGGGAGTAGTTACTTTTATTGAGAAAGTATCTGCCGTTCCCAAGAGTTGGTTAAAGGCCGAAAGCCAATGATAACTATAATTTACACCCAACCCACCGGAAGGTATTAGTTTTAAAATTGGTCGGCTATTTTTACATACTGTGGTATCCTTCGGCAAGCCAATTATTTTTAATGGTGGCCTTATGGTTATCGTTTTATAAGCGGTGTCTATTTTGCCGCACCCGCTGC
The DNA here is from genome assembly GCA_945878925.1 of Chitinophaga pinensis. Classification (GTDB taxonomy): domain Bacteria; phylum Bacteroidota; class Bacteroidia; order NS11-12g; family UBA9320; genus JABWCE01. The sequence goes on along the minus strand of CAMDXE010000051.1, from coordinate 4,057 downwards.
TATCGCTTATTATAATACGATACTTGGTAGTAACCAATGGCATAGCCAAAGTAGTTTTGGCGGTACTGTCTTTTACCAAATTACCGGGACTCCAGCGCCAACGGCTGCCGCCTGTCGTTGTTATCTTTACAGTTTGCCCCTGACAAATCGTTGTGTCTTTACCAGCATTGGCCGTGTCTTTACTATATATCAATAGCCGTAAAGTATCATACTTATAATAGCTTTGTACAACGGGGCTGGTGCTAAGTATCCGTATTCGGTAATTAGGGCTGCTTATCACATCAAACAAAGGCAACAAACCTTTTATTTCTCCATCTATTGTACTACTTATCCTTCCCAATTCTCGCTCACCTCCAGTAAAGTTGCCTTCTTCATCACTTAGTTGGGCTATAAATTGATTACCACTATTAAACGTGCCGTTTTTGGTATAGGGTATTTTGATGGTATCTCCAGCACAGTAAGGGCCGGGGTTTACATAGCCCCTTGTTATTTCGATGTCATTAATTTTCATAACCAACATATCTAAACTTCCATTTGAAATAAATTGTTGGGAGTTTAGATAAACAGTATCATTAAATGCTCCAACTGCAATAATTTCCTTGTTAAAGGCAGAAATATCATCTAAATAATTATACTTCTTACTTGTTGAAAAGCGTTTTGCCCAAAGGAAACTTCCAAACAAATCTAATTTGGCAATAAATACCCTTCCTTCATTTTCATAAGTATTAATATCCCCAAATTTAAAATCTCCTTGAATTCTACCACCTATATAAATGTACCCATTATCGTAGTCTAATGTTAAAATTTGAGAACTAGAACCAGCAACTATTGTGCTTGGATATGTAGCATATTCTATTTCATAATTAGTATTAAAAATCAAGACTATAGGCTTTGTATATTGATTTGATTCAATAGTTTTATTCTTAAAAACTATTGAATCGGAAAATGCTGTACCTACTATAATTTCCCCCTTTTCAGTAATTGCCGAAGATGCTTTTAAAAATGTACCAGAATATAATTTATCAATTCTATTTACTGCTAAACTTTTATCAAAACTTATAGAAAAATATCCGCCATTAGACGTATCTTTATATTCCATTAAGGAATCTCGATACGAAATATTAGCAGCATAAGTAGTAAGAATAATTTTATCATAATTTATATTTAATTGTTCATTCAGAAAATTATAATCAGGTATACTAATAAGTTTTGACCTTACATTAATATTCAAATTGCTATCCAAAGCACAAAGAACAAATCCACCATTGGTATAACATATAGATTTTAAACCGCAAAATTTTTGATTTAAAGTAGCACCAAACCCAACAGGTATTAATAACTTATTACCATAAATTTTTATATCGTAAATTCTATTATAATTGGAATCTTCTATTACTAAAAATTTCATAAGAGTACCATTCTTATGCATTTTCATAACAAATCCATTTCTCGAGTATTTTTTTTTGGATTGGCTATAGTACGAATGATAGCTATCCTTGCCATAATAAATTACACCTTCTAGAAAGCCGGTTATATAAATGTTTTCAGAAATAGAATCACTAATAATTGAATTAAATTGAATAGGTCCAAAAACACTATCTGAAGCCAAAAGCCATAAAGGTTTGCCATTATTATCCAATTTGCCTACACAAGCTATTGGTCGATTTGATTGTGTTTGACTAAACGTTCCAAAGGATGTATTTTTAAACCCTATCCAAGTTAGATAACTCCCTTTTTTTGCTTGAATACATAAAGGATTATTTTCTCCACCAGTTCCACCAAAACTTTTAACCCATTCAAATTTTTGGGAATGACTCATATTAGCCAATCCCAAAAATAAGATACAGAAGAAAATACGCTTTCTTTGCATTACTAATTATCAGCAGCTATAATCATAGTTTTAGTATCTACCACCTGAAAATTAACCAAAAGGCTGTAATAAAATGTGCCTACTGCTAAACCCGTACAATCCAATTCAATTTGCCCCAATCCAGTTTGATTCAAAGGAAACGATTTTATTAACTTTCCGTTATTATCAACCACTTTTAAAAAAGCATTGGAAGCTTTTATTGGAAGAAAATAATCAATAAATGTAAATCCATTAAAAGGATTTGGGTGATTCTGGAAAAGAAGAGGCAACTGATTTAATACTTCTTTTTGAGAAGAAATATTTTTATACTCTTTCATTTGATTGGAAGCAAAAACTAAATCTAATTTATGTTTAAGCGAATCAATAATTGAATTCTGTTCTTGAATAGCTTTTGTTAGAACCGGAATCATTTCTAATATGCTAATTGAATAAGCTAATGAATCGTTCGTAGGAACACCTACTATACCTGGAATTACATCAAACACCTCTTGTGCTATAAAACCTAATAAATTGTGTTTAGTAAATTTATTAGTGTAAGAAACAGGATTTAGAAGTAAAACTTCTTTTAACCCACAATTAATTTCTTTAATATTTTCCTTTATTCTTCTATCTGAAGTAAGCTGAACGGTACTGTGATAATATATATCTCGGAAGGCTGGAATTCCAGATGACGTGGTAGATACACCTCCTAAGTCAACAGTAGAAGATTTTGCATAAATTGTTGATAAAAGTTGCAACTCAGTATCGAAGATTTTTAAACTTCCGTGTAGAAAATCAACATACGTATCATAAGTAGCCATAATCTCATCAGACGAACTTGTACCACTTTGATCTAAAACACGTAATGAACCTTGACCAGTTCCGGTTGCTATAGGCCTAAGCGTCAAAGCCCAATCAGAGTTAGGTAATGAGTATCCTGTTGTAGTATTACCTCCCATACTTACAGGCTTGATAATTTTCATTTGTCCCCTCGTAGTTGGATCCCCACTTAAACTAAAGGAAGTGACTCCTCCTGCTATCATATTTACATCATTTGTTGACCAACTCCCCAATTCAAATATAGATGTGCCAGTAAATGTATTCCCACCTACTTGCCAAACTGAATTATCGGGGTAAGGTGTAGCAGTAGCAAAGATATTTCCAGTACCATCAATTTTCAAACTTTGGTTATTTCCATTACCATACTGATTTAGTCTAACAACACCAGCGTCGTTAATTGCGAATAGAGACCGAGATGTTCCAGTAGAATTACTTGTTATATTTATAGGATTATTCGTAGCAATTAAATTTTCTATTGATAAATATCCTGAAAATTTGGAATTTCCAATTACATCCAAAACAATATTATTGGGTATCGTGGAATTTGATACTACCTTTACATTTCCCGCAACATCTAGCGCAAGATTACCAGGAACATTAGGGGTGTTTGTAAGTATTTTAACATTACCTAAAATATCTAAAACTTGTGACGGTAAAACATTTCCTAATCCAATCCCTAATCTACCCGTTTTAGTAAATGCTAGTTTCGAAACGCTACTAGCATCTAATATTTCCATTGCCAGCGGCATGGATGGATCGGCATTCAATTGTTTAATTTGAAATTGTGCTGTTGGAGTTGGCGTGCCACTACCAATATTCCCATTACTCATATTGTAGCCCATTCTTTAGCTACATGATTTACCGCTCCTCCAGTGGGGTGATGCACTCCAACAATGGATTGAAAAACAAGGCGATTAGGTATTACAGCTGCTCCTGCTTCATAAGCCCACGTAATTACTGCATCTTTAGGTGTTAAATCTGGCGGCGATGTTCCTTCTTCCCAAGCTATAAGGTCATAAATAGAAGCTCTTAGTCCAAAATGAGTTGAATAATTACCCCATCGATGGTAGTTTACCAAATAATCTACCCCTGGACTTATATAACTAGAAGGAGGTATTCCACCTCCGGTTGTAAATGATCTTTGCCATCCACCTACAAAACTCCACTTGCCCCCGGCTAGTCCATAATCGGATATATGTTGGGCTACACCTAAATTTCCTCCATAAAAAATAGCCCGCGTATCGATGGCATTATACCCCTTACCAACAAGGTGTTTGGTAGCTGCAGACGGTAATGCTGGAAACGGAAAGGATTGCAAAAAATTAGTAGTAGTGGGCGTCCAGGTTGAATTGAACATAAGCTGATGAT
>CAMDXE010000050.1 GCA_945878925.1 Chitinophaga pinensis | reverse complement strand
AAATGCGAAGATTAATTTTAACATTGAGTTACTCGATCATAAAGTTAGCATTGCTGGATGAAAGAAAAGAAAACCTACAAATAACAATGGACTTATTCAATGTAGGTTTTTAATTTGAGAAAGCTATTTCTTCCAACTACTATGGTTATGAGAGAAAGCTGATCGACTTCGTTGTAGCAATCCTTTAGACAGCCGAATGTATCGGCAATTTTTTCAACGCTCCCAAGTTCAGGAATTTTAGTTTAGGATAACTCTATAATAAGTTTGAATTTGTTATGCAATTCAATTGTTAAATTTTTATTCCTAATCCTAAACGCAGACTAAAAAACTCAGGCAATAAATGAAAATTCCAATCAGAAGTTCTTTGAGACTTGATTGGTATTTGAGGATTACTAACCTTAGAAGCCGAATTATTTAGGTTAAATAATTCAATTGGGATATTGATATCAAAAAAACACTTTGTTGAAAAATAATAGGTTGCCCTCGGAACAAGAAACCCATTACTCCCAAAGTTAACAATTGTAGTTGGGAAAGCCTGAGTTGTCAACGGATTTTTTTTCAAATGCTCATAGAACGGATTTATAGCACAACCAAGCGATGGTATAACTCTTGATGCTGATCCTTTTAAAAAAATAAATATATACTCATACCTTATCGAAACCATCGAAGATATTACTTTTGTGCCTGAAATAGGGGAGGGCAATGCACTACTCGAAGTATTTGAAACCGTAGTTTCATCATAATTTTTATTAAGGCTTATTGTTGTCAATTCAAGCTCATTATAATTAGATTTCCTGCCTTTCCAATTAAAAGCAATAGTTGGATTCAATATTTTAAGTGAATTATTAATATAGCTTACTGTGATCAGGCTGTCAACAGTCGTTAATTTACTACTTTGATATGTAGAAAGATTATATAATTTTATTGATTTTGTATATTCAAGATTTTTATTTTGGGAGAAACCTAAAAAATTAATCGCGAAAATGAAGAGAGTACTTAAATGAAATTTCATAATGCTTGAACGAATTAATAAATTTAAAAGTATTGACAAGATTTTGAGTCCTAGTTCAAAAAATGGTTAAATTGTGAGGTTATCCAGTTTACCACTTGACATCGAAACTAACATTAAAAAATAAAAACTTTAATAAATCAGAAAGTATTCGTAAGGCAATCCATTAATGTTAATCATTATTTTGAAAAACGATTGCTTCAACAATAAATTGAGAATATTTTTGATACCATAATTTGAAATTGTATTTATTTCAAACATTTTAAAAATAAAATAAAAATATGAACCCAATAAAGAAATTGAGAACCAAGCGTCAAATCATATGGTTAGTATTATTTGCTGTGCTAACACTTTCCAATTGCAAGGAGAATGAACCTAAAGTATTTGTGCTGGGCCAAACACATGAAGGGGGTATTATTTTCTTTTTGGAAGATAACGGAATGCATGGACTTATTGCCGCAACTACCGATCAGCATACAAATATTCAATGGTGTATCGGTTCTTGTGTGGCTACTAATGCTAAAGGAACTGCTCCCGGAACAGGTAAGACAAACACTGCTGCAATTATGTTGGTTCAGAAAACTGACAATAAAGCTGCTTTAATTTGTGATCAATTGGTTCATAATGGATTTGATGATTGGTTTTTGCCATCCAAAGACGAACTCAATTTTTTGTTCATTCAGAAAGAAGCCGGCCGAATTGGCAACTTTCTGGCTGAGGAGTATTGGTCATCGACCGAAGCTGATGTAGATAGGGCATGGGATCAGCACATGGGAAACGGCGGTACTCATACCGAAATCAAGGTTAATAGCGCATGCGTTCGAGCAGTAAGAGCTTTTTGAAATTCGTGATCAAATAGACTAAGCTGTAAGCTTCCCTAAAAATAGTATAATTTAAAAGTAGACAATGCCCGAACAACAAAACATAGAATATTAACAATGCTGGCACGAGAACTTCCTAAAATGGGTTTGTGGTTTTGCCAAATCCCAAGGCGGTGTAATTTTTATAGTCAGAGACGATGATGGAAAAGTTGTTGGTGTTTACGATTATAAAAAATTGATAGCAGATTTACCTAACAAAATCAGAAACACCATGAGTATTTCTGCGGAAGTAAATATAAGAATAGTTTATAAATAGCTAATGTCGAAAAAACAAAACCCTGCAAAAGATGGCTTCAACGAAATTTTGCTTTACACAACTCCTAATGGTAAGGTAAAAGTTGAAATCTTTTTGCAAAATGAAACCATATGGCTTACACAGAAGAAAATTGCCGATTTATTTGGAGTGCAACGCCCTGCCATTACCAAGCACCTGAAAAATATTTTCGAAACAGGTGAATTAAAGGAAGAAGTGGTTAGTTCCGTTTTGGAACATACCACTCAACATGGTGCCATTGAAGGAAAAACACAGGAAACGAAGACTAAATATTACAATCTTGATGCTATTATTTCGGTCGGCTATCGTGTTAGTAGTAGTCAGGCAACAGCATTTCGCATCTGGGCTACCGAACGTTTAAAAGAGTATATCATCAAAGGGTTTGCCATGGATGATGAGCGGCTCAAAAACCCTAATAATATTTTTGGAAAGGACTATTTTGAGGAACAGCTTGCCCGTATCAGAGATATTCGGAGCAGCGAACGAAGGTTCTACCAAAAAATAACAGATATTTATACCCAATGCAGTGCCGATTATAATATAGATACACAAGCAACAAAAGAATTTTTTGCAACCGTTCAAAACAAATTACACTGGGCAATTACCGGACAAACAGCAGCCGAACTAATTGCTTCAAGAGTTGACAGTGCTAAAGAAAATATGGGATTGACTAGCTGGAAGAACGCACCAAAAGGAAACATTAGAAAAACAGATGTTGGTATTGCGAAAAATTATTTGAACGAAAAGGAGTTGAATGGCTTGAATCGGATTGTAACAATGTATTTGGATTATGCAGAAAGTCAAGCATTGAAAGGAATAGTAATGCACATGAAAGCTTGGATAATGAAATTAGACACTTTTCTTCAATTCAACGAAGAAGCAATTTTAAAACATCAGGGAAAAATTTCACACGAAATATCTTTGGCCCTAGCTGAAAAAGAATTTGAGAAATTTCGCATTGTTCAGGATAAATTGATGGAGTCAGATTTTGATAAGGCAATAAAAAAGCTAAAGAAATAAAATTATTTTGTTGTAGGCTTCCTCAAAAATACTACAATTTAAAAGTAGACAAGAACACTTTAATTTTAAATTGTAAAAAATGAAAAGAAACGGAAAGTGCTTACGAAAATAGCTCGTTATTGGTCCACTCCGAATCAATCGTATCCATAGCGTCGTCGATGGAGTCAATCATAAGAACCTTTTGGTTTATCAATTCCTTTATGGATTCGTTGAGCGACACGAGCAACAAGTATCCACTTTTGACTTTTAACTCAGCGTTTAAAAATAATAATTGTTCTAAATCGTCCTCTTCTAAATAAGTGAGGCTGCCCAGATGTAGTATCACATGGCTAACGCTGTCGAAATCGCCTAAAATTAGATTAATAATATCATCAAGATCTTCAGGCTCCAAATAGTCGTGTTCGGGTTCGATGAGTATATAATGATGGCTGTGTGTGGTATGGTAGGACATAAGATTTTAAGCAATGCAAATTTTAATCTTTAATTTCGCAATCCCAAAAATGATTTCAAACACTTGTAGATAAAAACCTTATGGCCACTAAAATTGCACTCATCACCGGATCAACCTCGGGTATTGGAAAAGCCACTGCACTCTATTTGGCAAAGGCAGGTTACAACCTTATAATTTGTGGCCGCAGGTCGGATCGTTTAATTGAAGTAAGCGATGAGCTTTCGGCTATTGGGGCCAAAGTTTTGGTAAAAGTGCTCGATTTGCGAATAAAAGCCGACGTTGAAACCTTTATTAATGCACTGCCACCCGATTGGAAACAAATTGATGTATTAGTAAACAATGCAGGATTGGCGGCTGGATTAAGCTCATTTGCCGATGGCGATATAGAAGATTGGGACGAAATGATCGATACAAATATTAAAGGATTATTATACATTTCAAGGCAAGTTATGCCGCTTATGGTCGAAACCGCAAAGGGCCATATTATTAATATTGGCAGCATTGCGGGCAAAGAAATTTATCCTAATGGAAATGTGTATTGCGGAACAAAACATGCGGTTGACGCGCTAACTAAATCGATGCGTCGCGAATTAGCCGAACACAATATTCGGGTCACAGGTATTCACCCCGGTGCGGTAGAAACCGAATTTTCATTGGTCAGATTTAAAGGAGATGCCGAACGTGCTGCTAAGGTTTACGAAGGATTCGAAAATTTAGTGGCCGATGATATTGCCGAAGCCATACTTTGGTGTATAAGCAGGCCAAGTCATGTAAACATTAACGATTTGGTAATTATGCCCACTGCACAACCTGCGGCAGGGTTTATATTGCGAAAATAAGGCCTTAATAACCGGTAGCTCCGCCCAATAACATATCGCGGCTATGAATAGCGCAAATTGGTACGGGCGAATGGTTGATTAATTGTTGGGCATAGGTGCCCATAAACCATCCTCCGCTTTCGGTACCGGTCATCATCATAATGAGTCCCGATTTTTTTTCGTTTGCATAATCGATGCAAGCTTGTGGTACATTTTGGCCTTGTCTTAGTTCAATTGTATAAGGAATATTCCGTTCGTCAAAATAAATTTCAGTTTGGCGCGTATAGGCATTTAAACGTCTTGTGGTTTCAACTTCTTTATCTTTACTTACCGCTAAAACATGTATAGTGGCGTTAAAAGCTTTTGACAGAATAACGGCATAGGGAACTTTCTGCCTAGTTTCCATGCTGTCGTCAAGAGGTAAAATTATGTCTCTAAAAGTCATATTTGCAGCATCCTCTTGCACCGTAACTACAGGACACGACGATGCGCTAACAACCCTCGATGAATTGCTCCCAATCCAATAGGGTTGAAACCCTTTTTTGCCATGCGAACCCATAAAGATTAAATCGGCTCCTAAATCTCTTTCGGTTCCAGCAATTTCTTTGCTTACGTTTCCTCGTCGTTCAATATAATGCGTTTTTACACCGTAGCGAAGCGCTTTGGCCGTTACTAAGCTTCCGAAATCGGCTTGTACTGATTTTGGCGTTTTAACATTAACAACATAAAGGTCAGATTTAAAGGCTCTTGCCGTTTGAAGCGCCTTGTCTAAAGCCACCTCCGAAGCACGTGAATTATCGAAACCAACTAGGATTTTTTTGAATTTATAGTCCATATATGCACTAAATTTTCCTTCGAAAGTAAGGGAAATTTAAAAAAATGCAAATTTAATTTTACAAAAATGTGATAAATAAAATTTCAGACTATGAAATTTCGACCTTATTTTTTACGATTTTCAAAAATCAAACGCCTTAGTTTTCGCTGATAAATTCATTGGCAAGCTTAAGTGCTAAGGCAAGTCCACTCTTTTTCTTTCCTCCAGCCGTGGCAAAAAATGCTTGTCCACCTCCGCCTCCTTCAATTTCTTTGGCCCATTGGCGAATCAAAATATTGGCATTCCAATTTTTTTCTTTTACCAAATTATCGCTAATGCTTAAGGCCAAAAATGGCTTATCCTCAATGACGCATCCTAATAAAAGAAATAAATTATCGGTTTCGTTTTTTAGTTGAAAACTTAAATCTTTTAAATGTTCAGAATTCGAAATATCGATGGTTTGAATTAAAAAATTAAGGCCATTCGAAGATTTAATATTTTTCTTTAAGTCTGTTTTTAGATTAATTGTTTTTTCTAAATCGAAGCTTTCAATTTTCTTTTTTAAATTTTGATTTTCGACAAGCAATTGCTTAACGTTTTTTAACAAATCGGCAGGATTGGACAAAGCCGCATTAATTTCATTTAAAAGTTCTAATTTTTGAGCCATATAAGCTTCGGCCTTTTCTCCTGTGATGGCTTCAATTCGCCTAACTCCCGCCGCAACAGCTGTTTCGGTTGTTATTATCAAATTGCCTATTTCTCCTGTATGTTTTACATGTGTGCCTCCGCACAATTCCATCGAAAAATTTTGATCAAATATTACGACCCTTACAGTATCGCCGTATTTTTCGCCAAAAAGTGCCGTAGCTCCCATCTGTTTCGCTTTTGCTATGGGCACATCGCGCAGTTGCTCGCAAACTAATTGAGCACTTATTTTTTGTTTAACTAAGTCGGTAATCTTTGCTAAGTCGGCCTCTTCAATTTTTGCAAAGTGCGAAAAATCGAAACGCAAACGATCGGCCTCCACCAAGGATCCTTTTTGTGAAATATGTTGGCCCAAAATCGATTTTAAAGCCGCTTGAAGCAGGTGGGTAGCCGAATGGTTTTTGGCTATCTGTTGTCGCCTTAATGTATCTACATTGGCCTTAAAAATTTGAGATGGGTTTATGGGTAATTTGTCAAGTGTGTGAATGCTTAAATGATTTTCTTTTGTGGTGTCTAATACCTTTATAATTTCATCGTTTTCCGAACCCAATAAGGTACCTGTATCGCCCACTTGACCACCACTTTCGGCATAAAAAGGGGTGGTTGAAAACGTAGCTTGAAAACTGTTTTTACCTTTTACATTAACCGTTCGGTAGCGGCAAATTTTTAGAGTTGCCTCTGTAAAATCATATCCAATAAATTCTTGAGTTTCTTGATCTTCCAAAATAGTCCAATCGCCAGTTGTTTTTTCGGCATCCTTGCGGCTTCTATTTTTTTGTTGGAGCAGCTCTATTTCAAAGCCCGATTCGTCCACTTCAAAACCATGTTCGAGGGCTATTAACTTGGTTAAATCTATAGGAAATCCAAAGGTATCGTACAATTCGAAACTTTGCATTCCGGTAATAATCTTCTCAGGAGCGCTTATAAATAAATTTTGCAATATTTCTAATCCTTTCGACAAGGTGGATAGAAAGGATTTTTCCTCTTCAAAAATAACTTTGCTTACAAATTCACGCTGCTCGTATAATTCGGGAAATACGGTTTTGAATTTTATGGCTAAGGGCTCAACAAGTTTGTAAATCTCGGCTTCCCTAAACCCTAATGTGCTATATCCATAACGAATAGCTCGGCGTAAAATTCGGCGAATAACATAGCCTGCGCCAGTATTGGATGGCAATTGCCCATCGGCTAGTGTAAAACTAATGGCACGTATGTGATCGGAAATAACCCGAAAAGCAATATCTGTTTTTTCATTTTCACCATAAATTTTATCAGATATTTTTTCCAATTCGTTAATGGTATCCAAAAATATATCGGTGTCGTAATTTGAATTTTTATGGTGAATGGCTCTCACCAATCGCTCAAAACCCATGCCTGTATCAACATGATTATTGGGTAAGTTTTCGAGGCTGCCATTGCTTTTGCGATTGTATTGTATAAATACATTATTCCAAATTTCGATAACTTGGGGATGGTCTTGATTCACTAAAGTTTTGCCCTCAATTTCAAAACGGTCCACATCCGAACGCAAATCGTAATGTATTTCGCTGCAAGGCCCACAAGGCCCTGTATCGCCCATTTCCCAAAAATTATCCTTTTTGTTGCCCGGCAAAATTCTACTGCGATCAATATGCTGTTCCCAAAACCCAAACGATTCGGAATCATACTCTAATTTATCGTCTTTACTGCCCTCGAAAACAGTAACATAAAGGCGATTTTTATCTAAGCCATATACCTCTGTGAGCAATTGCCAAGCCCACTCTATGGCTTCTTTTTTGAAATAATCACCAAAACTCCAATTGCCCAACATTTCGAACATGGTATGGTGGTAGGTGTCTACTCCAACCTCCTCAAGGTCGTTGTGTTTGCCCGAAACCCTTAAGCACTTTTGAGTGTTTACCACCCGTTTGTCAACCACATCTTTGTTGCCCAAAAAATAATCTTTAAATTGATTCATTCCGGCATTGGTAAACATTAGCGTGGGGTCATTTTTAACAACAATGGGTGCCGAAGAAACAATTCTATGTCCTTTGGATTCAAAAAAATCTAAAAATGTCTGTCTTATTTCGTTCGAGTTCATTGCGTGTCCGTTTGTAAGTTTAGCAAATCGAGTTATCTTTGCCAAGCTATCTTTATAAGCTGGCAAAATTACACCAAAACGCTAAGATGCCTAACTGAATTTTGAATATCGTGCAATAAATAGAGGATGTTCAAATGAATAGGAATAAATTGACCTTAAGTTAAAATACACGTTGAAAAAATATAAATACCGATTCGATCCTACTAATCTTAAATATGTTCATGTAAAAACGAGCGTTTGGATTAAATTGCTTCGCGTTTTTGGATTTATTTCGGCGTCGTTGGTAGCGGGTATTTTGTTTCTTTTATTGGCTTATAGTTTCCTTGATTCGCCTAAAGAACGCTTATTGAAAAGTGAAATTGCATCTTATAAAATGCAGATTGAGTTATTGGAAGAAAAAGGTAACAAAGCCGAATTGGTCATGGCCAGTCTCGAAGAGAGGGACGATAAGATATACCGTGAAATTTTTGGCGCAGCACCCATAGATAAGGCTATAAGAAACGCTGGAATTGGAGGAAACGACAGGTACAATAGTCGTGATAATTTTAAAAATTCGGCAAATTTGGTCAAGCTTCATGAAGCGCTTGATTTGTTGTATAGACGCATGTATGTTCAAAGTAAATCGTACGATGAGCTAACCAAATTGGCCAAAGCAAAAAATGCGATGTTAATGAGTATTCCAGCTATTCAACCGGTTTCCAATAAAGATTTAAAACGGGTAGCCTCGGGGTTTGGGTATAGAATTGATCCGATTTATCGCACTGGAAAGTTTCATGCCGGCATGGATTTTACCTCGCCTATTGGAACGCCAGTAATAGCTACCGGAGACGGTATTGTTGAGTTAATCGAGGCAAAACAATGGGGATACGGCAATTGTATTATTGTAAATCATAGTTATGGATATAAATCGCGCTATGCTCATTTAAGCCGCTTTAAGGTAAAGAAAGGCCAAAAAGTTAGCAGAGGCCAAATAATAGGTTATGTAGGAAGTACGGGCAAAAGTACTGGGCCGCATCTGCACTATGAGGTTATGAAAAACAAGGTGCCCGTAAACCCTGCAAATTATTATTATAGCGACCTTAGCCCCGAGCAATATGAAGCTATACTTAAATTATCAAATGCACATAATCAGTCGTTCGATTAATGGAAGAAAATCAAAATATTGACAAGCTGTATTATACAATGGGCGAAGTAACTTCCCTGTTGAAACTAGCCCCATCGATGCTTCGTTTTTGGGAAAAAGAATTTGATGTGCTTGAACCTAAAAAAAACAAAAAAGGCAATAGGCTATACACCAAGACCGACATCGATACCATTAAACTCATACATTTTTTAACCAAAGAACAAGGGCATACGTTGCAAGGCGCCAAAGAAAAAATAAAACTTCAACGCAAGCCGGTCGAGAAAAACATGCAGGTCTTGGAATCGCTCAAAAAAGTACGCCAATTTTTGGCCGAAATAAGGGAAGAGCTATAGCGAATAGCGCCCCTAAATATTAGTCGTTTAAGTTTTCAAACCGCGGTAAATGTTTAAATATTTTTCTTTTACTTGCTTCGCAAATGCCCACTTTCAAAACCTTATGGATAGCGGTATTATTTTGTAGTGATGCCCAGGGTGCGTATTTGCCTTCATCTAACAAACCCGTAGCCCTTGGTGTAGGAAATATTGCCGCCTTCAAATCGAATCCGTTTGCGGCCAACAATCATCCCGGAACTTTGGCCTTTGCCAATAAAAATTCGTTGTCGCTGGGGGTTGAATCGCTTTTTTTGGTAGAGGGATTAAACATGGCTTGTCTATCGTGGAATTATCGGTTAAATAAAAGACAAATTTTAGGCCTTGGATATAATTTTTTCGGCCATTCGGCCTATAACGAAAGTATGGCAAAAATAGCCATTGCACAAAAACTGTCACCTGTGTTTGGCGCAGGATTAAGTTTAGATTATTTCAGATTGCAATTGCCAAGCGAAAATTTTGGTGTAAAACACTTGCTGAGCATCGAAGCCGGTATTTATGCTTCGCTTAGCTCCAATATTGATTTTGCCTTACATGTGCTTAATCCTTTTAGGCCCCGAATTGGTGAGTATATGGACGAAAGATTGCCTTTTGTGGTTAACGCTACCATTCTTTACAAGCCCAATAAAAATGCAATAATAGCCTCAGAATGGCATCAGATTATGAATGAAAAAGGGCAGCTAAGAGCCGGCGTAATTTACAAGGTTTCCGAAAAAATGAGCCTTAGAGGCGGCGCCTATTTTAAGCCAATAAACCTTGGCTTTGGGTTTACATATTGCGCCCGTAACTTGAGTGTTCATTTTGATTTTGCTATGCATCCCTATCTTAATTTAAGTTCAGCTGCAGCCATCACCTATACCTCAACCAATGAATCACAAGATTTTTAACCTTGGATTAATTATTTTTATAGGACTTGTATTTTATAGCAAACCAAGCTTCTCGCAATCGGATGAAGAGCAACTCAAAGAATTAGAACGCTATATTGAAACTAGGGATCAGTCGGCTGATTATAACGATTTACAAGATTTTTTGATCCTCAAACCGGATGCTTTTTTAGACATCAACAAAGCCACGTATTTAGATTTTTTGGGCATAAACGGAATTAATGCCGAATGTGTAAAGGCTATACTAAACCATCGCCGCCTCTATGGCGCTTTTGTTTCACTTTTGGAACTCCAAACTATTGATGCTATTACATTCGAAAGCCTTCAATTATTAAAACGCTACTTGACTCTCGATTCGAAGGACCTTTATTTTAAAACCTTATGGCCAATACTTAAAAAATCGGATAAGGAAATTATGCTAAAAATAAGCACATCGCGTCCTTTAGCCATTGGCTATATGCCTTTAGGAAACGATTCGGTGCCCAAATACTTAGGCTCGCCCAATGCGTATCAATTGCGATTTAGAGCCAAGGTAAACCAAAACATCTGGTATGGATTTAACGCCGAAAAAGACGAGGGTGAAGATTTTTTTAGTGCAAAAAACCGCCAAGGCTTTGATTTTTATTCAGCCCATTTTTTTATTGCTAAACGAGGGCTCATCAAGAAAATAGCGGTGGGCGATTTTCAAGCAAATTTCGGGCAGGGGTTAACCATGTCAAGTGGTTTGGGGCTTGGTAAATCGGCCTATGTTTTAAATGTAAAACAAAATAATTCGGGCCTACGACCGTTTCGTTCGTTTAATGAAACTCAGTTTTTAAGAGGAGTAGGGTTGACGGTAGACCTTAAGAAATTTGAATCCACCCTCTTTGTATCGCGGCATAAAATTGATGCCACTTTAAATACCATTGACAGGGATGGTTTGTTAAGCGATGGCATTAGCTCGTTGGTAAATACCGGATGGCATCGCACCGATTTAGAAAAAAGTAAAAAAAATGCAGTTCTTAAAGTTTTGGTTGGCCACAACCTGAGTTATAAATTTAAAACACTAAGCCTTGGATTGGTTAATGTTTACCACGCTTATGATAAACCAATATTGCAAAAAACTAAGCTTTATAGTCAATATTATTTTTCAGGCAAAAGCTATTTGAAAAGCGGATTGTATTTTGATTATTGGTTGAAAAATGTCAATTTTTTTGGCGAAACCTGCCTGTCCTCTTTTAATGTTAATGGATATTTAGTTGGGGGAATTATGAGTTTGGCCGGTGATTTAGATTTGGTAATGGTTCATCGCAACTATTCAAAAACATTGAATGGAGACGGTTTAAATTCATTTTCCGAAAATTCGAATTCAAATAATGAAGTGGGAACCTATTTTGGGTTCGTATTTAAATGGGCCAAAAAGCGAACTTTTTCTTGCTATGTCGACCGATATGCATCGCCTTGGTATGCTTTTAATGTGGATGGGCAAGGTAGAGGTACCGATTTTTTGGCCGAATACAATCTAAAACCTAATAAATCGACCGTTTTATATGTAAGGTTCAAACATAAATTAGAATTGGAAAACAATGAAATAGGCCATTTTAATGAACTTAATTTTACCGAAAAATATAGTTTCAGAATGCATGCCGAGGCCAAAATAAACCCCGTACTTTCATTAAAAACGCGGATTGAGTTTTCGAATTATTTAATTCCAAAAAATACATTTTCGGGCAATATGATCTACGTCGATTTTATATACCACCCTAATTCTGTTAATTTTTCGGCCACTACAAGGCTGTCTTTTTTTAACGTTGACGACTACAGTGCCCGAATATATGCCTTAGAAAATGATGTGCTTTATACGTATACCGTGGTTGGATTGAGTGGGTCGGGAGCCAAAATTTATGGTATTTTGAAATACAAATACAAATCGTTAAACCTGCAAATGCGCTATTCGTTTATCAGATATTACGATCGCTCAACAATTGGCAGCTCATACGGCACTGTAAATTCTAAGCATTTACACGAAATAAACTTTCTTATAGGCTACGCGTTTGATTAATTTTGCCTATCCATAGAATGACTAAGTTAAGCGTAAATATTAACAAAATAGCTACCCTAAGAAATGCGCGTGGCGGCAATAATCCTGATGTAATTAAAGTGGCTATCGATTGTCAGAATTTTGGTGCCGATGGCATCACCGTGCATCCACGACCCGACGAGCGGCATATTCGTTACAGCGATGTTGTAAAATTGCGTGAAGTGGTAAGCGAATTTAATATTGAAGGAAATCCTACTCCTGATTTTATCGATTTGGTGTTGAAAGTAAGGCCCGAGCAAGTTACCCTGGTGCCCGACGAGCCTGATGCCCTAACAAGTTCGAATGGCTGGGATACGCTTAAAAATAAAGGGTATTTAAAAGAAATAATCCAAATTTTTAGATCGAATGGAATTCGAACCTCTCTTTTTTTAAATCCCGATGAAGCCATGGTCGTTGCGGCACACGAAACAGGAACCGATCGTATTGAATTTTATACCGAATATTATGCAAGTAAATATCTCGATAATTCCGAACAGGCCATAGCTAATTATACCAAAGCTGCAAAAATTGCCCATAAACTTGGCCTAGGTATAAATGCTGGCCACGATTTGGATTTAGTGAACCTCAATTATTTTAGCAAAAACATTCCAAATCTATTGGAGGTTTCGATAGGGCATGCCCTCATTGCAGACAGCTTGTATCTTGGCTTACATAATGCCATTCAGCTTTATAAATCGAAACTGTAAAACGCTTAATTCCTTGATTTTAATTGCAGAATAACTGAATTTAAAACGGCATTGGTATGAAGGATTAGGGTGTTTAGAGTGGCAAAATCTCCTTTTTCTTTGGCTAATTTTTCAATCATTCTTATTTCGGTTTGAATGGATTGAATGCCCATCATGTCAACGGAAAGTTTTAATTTATGAGCTGCAAAATATATTTTATCTCCATCCGACTCCAAAAGGCCAAAATTTAATTGTTGAATTAAATCGGGCGTCAACTTTATGAATAAGTCGACCATTTGGTTGATAAATTCGGTATTGCCACCCGACATTATTTCTATCTGACTAAGCGAATAGAGTGGATTTTGCATAAGGTTTTAAGTCATTTGTTCGGCCAGCAGTTCAGCCTTGTGTTTAGCCAAAGCTTCGGCTTGCAAATGCCGGTAAATGGTTGATTTTCCTATTTTTAATTTTTTAGCAACCAATATTACATCGCTTTGGTATTTATCCAAAAAATGTTTGATAATGGTATTGGTATATTCTTTAAGGGGGAGTTCTTTATTAAATATATTTTCGACGTTGGTAGAGGTAATGAATTGTATGTGGTCTTGATTAATTTCGTCATAATCAGCCATAACGCAAGCAAGCTCAACAATAGCTTTAAGTTCCCTCACATTTCCAGGCCATTCGTATTTTAGCAATTTGGTTTGAGCCGATTGTGATAGATTGAGCGTTGCTAATTTATTTTCTTTACAATATTCATTAATAAAATGCTTGGCCAGCACAATGATGTCGAGGCCTCTAATTCGTAAAGGGGGCAATTGAATAGGCAAACCAAGCAATCGGTAATAAAGATCCTCTCTGAATTTCCCTTTTTTTACTTCATCGCTCAAAATGCGGTGCGTAGCTACAATTATTCTGCATTTTATTTTAATAACCTGATTGCCTCCAACTCTGCTCAGTTCGCGTTCTTGCAAAACTCTTAAAAGCTTCGATTGCATGTTAATATCCATCTCTCCTATTTCATCCAAAAACAAGGTGGCTCCATCTGCTTCTTCAAATTTTCCTATTCGCCGAGCAATAGCACCAGTGAATGAGCCTTTTCGTGGCCAAAAAGTTCCGATTCAATTAATTCGTTAGGTATGGCCGCAATATTAACACTGACAAAGGGCTTGTTTTTTATTTTTGAATTGTAGTGAATAGCTTTGGCTACCACCTCTTTACCGGTGCCAGTTTCTCCAGTAATCGATAAAGTTATATTCGATGAAATGGCTCTTTGTGCCAATTCATATACTTTCTTCATAACGGGACTATTGCCAATAACGGTGGTCGATAAATTGAATTTTTGTGATATTTGAACCTGTAGATTGGTAATAGTTTCTCTTAAATCAACGTTTTCGCGAATGTTGCGAATAATATTCCAGATGCGATCTTTGGTGTCCTCGTCTTTTGTTAGATAATCGTAGGCGCCATCTTTGAGCAATTGAATGGCCGTTTTAAGGTTTTCCTGAGCCGATATTACAATCACAGGCAAGTGAGGATGCGTTTTTTTAATCTTTTTTAAAACCGCTTCGCCGCTCATGTCGGGCAAAGTGTAATCTAAAGTTACAATGTCCGGATTTTCATGTAAATCTCTAAAAAAAGCGGTGGCCGTTTGAAATAATTTTATTTCCAAATCAGGATTTAATGACAAATGATATTCAATGATTTTTCCATAAAATGGATCGTCCTCGAGTATAAAAATCTTTAATTTTTCCATAAAAGGTAGAAATTTGAATACAAGGTTATTGATATTTTATCAATAGTGTCCTAAACGTTTTTTATTCAGAGTCAAAGGTATTGGTTTTTCTGTGTTAACGGCATCCAGTTTGTTATTTTCAAAAAAGAACCCCCTGTTTGATAAATTGGGGTGGTGGTTCAATGTGT
>CAMDXE010000049.1 GCA_945878925.1 Chitinophaga pinensis | reverse complement strand
ACTTTTACCACTCCTCCTCCATCTGTATAATATGGAGCTCCTACATTTTTTTTACCACATCTTACTCCAACTTCAGCATGCTTTATGTACGAGCCATTGATAATATTTACTTGACCGATAGTTGGCCAAATAGTACCAGCCCATTGGCTGCTGGAACAATTACCATCTGGGCCACTTTCAGGAGGAATCTGATATTGAGAAGGTGTTCCGGTAAATTGTTGAAGTAATTCAATTCCTTGCCAATTGAGTCCACTTGGTTGCAGAGTAGTTTGATTTAAGGTCAAGGAATGTGGGGTATTTAATGTGCCAGTTAGGCGGATAACACAATTGGCCCCCATTAGAATAGTACAATTGTTAATAATAAGACTCCCATCTAACACTGAGATAATAGTGTTATTGTTCATTTGCAAAGTACTAAAATTCTCAATAGTAAGAGTAGCTCCTCCAGTAAGTATAATACCCTCAGCATAATTAAAAAAATCTGGGGCAACAGTTCCATCGGGAGGTAAAGTCCCACCAGGAGACCAAGTTGTAGAACCTCCACTTAGAGTAACAGGTGTTGCAAAGACATTCTGTACCCAGACCATAGAAAGAAATAAAAACGAGAAGCTAAGAATTAAACCTCTGAAGGAAGCCGCCTTGCTTGCAAATCCTTGTGGTTGTAAGTGGCGGCAATAGCTGTGTAAATTAAGAAAATGTTTTTTCATAATTATTACTAATCTTTTGGTTTCTAAAGATGTAGACAAATTTAGGGCTTTATTTGTCATTTCAAAGTAATTTATTTATAGATCATTAAACGTGTTCAAAGTTTTAAAACTCTGAACACGTTTAATGAAGTTTTACCTCACCATAAACTTGATATTAGTATTTTAAAAAATCATTGTGTCATTCATAATTGTCAATAAGTATATTCCAACTTTGAAGTCAGATTTATTTATGGAAACATAACGATTACTAGCCATCAGTTTGGAAACTATTTCTGGTTTAAGAAATATCAACTTATCAATAATGCTTACAGAATAATCACTGGCAAGAAGCCAGCGGCTACTTGGGTACGCCCACAATATTAGCTTTAAATTAAGAGTGCTTTTTAAATAACAATTCAAAAAAAATGAATTTGGTAGTTTTACAATTTAGTGTGAACTTCGCCCACATAATATGAAAACATACCTAATCGCCGGATTATTGCTATCCCTTAGTCTTGCCTCCTGTGTAAGCACAAAAAAACACAAACTTAAAATTGCCGAATACGATGCCTTAAAAGTTTCGTACGATAAAGTTGACCTTGCCCTCAACCAATGTTTAAGCGAAAAAGTACAAAATTCCGAAAAAATTAAAAGCCTCGAAGACGAATTGGCGTATGTAAAATCGGTAAGCACTAATTTGCTCAAGCAATTAAACGATTTTTCTATTTTAACTTCTGCCCAAGCCGAAAACCTTAAAAAATCATTAGAAAACATAAATGCAAAAGACAGCTATATAAAAGACTTAAACCGATTGAATGCGCGTAAAGACTCTCTAAATTTAGCCTTAGTGATGAACTTAAAGGGGGTGCTTAAAGATGTAAACGACGACGATGTTCAGATAAAGGTAGAGGGCAGCGCTGTATTTATTTCCATTTCCGACAAAATGCTTTATAACGTAGGCAGTTATGAATTGTCGCTAGAAGCAAAATCGGTATTAAGCAAGGTGGCTGAGGTAGTAAAAGCGCAACCTAATATTCAATTTATGGTTGAAGGCCATACCGATAATCAAGCAATTCACAAAAGCATTATCAAAGACAATTGGGATTTAAGCGTATTGCGCGCCACATCTATTGTACGAATATTGCAATCGGAATATGGCGTAGAGCCAAGCCGAATGATTGCTGCTGGCCGTAGCGAATACAAGCCCTTGGTTTCGAATGATACCGAGGAAGGAATGTCGCAAAATCGCCGAACACGTATTGTAATCCTTCCCGAATTAGACCAATTTTTTAAATTACTTGAACCAAAATAATTAGCATTATAAACATGAAAAACATACTCCTTAAGTCGTTAATCGCCTTCGTTTCTATTTGCACTGGTGCAAACGTTTGGGCTCAATTAATTTTACCACAAGCTAGCCCAAAATCCATGGTTATGCAAACCGTAGGCCTCACAGATATTAGCATCGATTATAGCAGTCCGGCCGTTAGAGGAAGAGCCATTTTCGGATCCTTGGTTCCCTATGATAAGGTATGGCGAGCGGGCGCAAATGCCGCCACCAAAATAACCTTTTCAAAAGATGTTACCATTAATACTGTAGTGGTTCCTAAAGGAAGCTATTCTATTTTGATGATTCCCGACAGAATTGAATGGACGGTAATACTAAATAAAGATGCATCGGTATCGGCCGAAGCCTATAATAAAGACCTAAATATTACCGCTTTTAAAGTATTGCCTTATACTGTTCCTTCGGCTGCTGTGGTTACATCGAATGCCACCAATATGATAACCGAACGTTTAACCTATTGCTTTTCGGATTATAGCAATGAAGCCACTACCGTAAACATGCTTTGGGAAAAAGTAAGGATTAGTTTTCAGGTAAATGTGGATACCGAAAAACAAGCCTCCGACAATATTGATAAAACCATAAATGGAATTTGGGGTATTTACAACAATTCGGCACGCTATTATTTAGATAAAAAAGATTACGACAAAGCATTAATTTATGCGAATCAATCGGTTGCAAGCAACGACCTCTGGTTTAACAATTGGGTAAAAGCCCAAATATTGTTTGCCAAGGGCTTAAATGAAGAAGCCTATATACATGCCGCCAAAGCCAAAGAAATTGGCGATAAACTGCCAGCTGGCAATTTCTTTTTTAAAGATGAGGTTGAAAAAGCCTTAAGCGATTGGGCGGCTTACGCTCCTAAAGCTAAGAAAAAAGGGAAATAAAAATTTACGTTTATTGATATTACAATAGCCCATAGTTTTCACTTTGGGCTATTTTGTTTTTACAAACACTTTGCTTAACACATAGGCAAGCCCCATTACCAACAAACACCCAATGACATTGAGCCATAAAAAGGAAATTATATCGGAGGCAAAAATGAGAATTATGGCTATTTCAGAAAGTATGGCAGCCCAAAATACAGCCTTTCCTTGTATGGATTTCATATAAAAAGCCACCATAAAAATACCCAATATTGTTCCGTAAAATAAGGAACCCAGAATATTTACAGCTTCTATCAGGCTGCCTAATTTACTGGCAAACATGGCTACACAAATACAAAACAAACCCCAAAATAAAGTAATCCACTGGGAGGATTTATAATAATGAAGTTCGGTTTTGTCTTTTTTACTAAATCTTTTATAAACATCAATAACTGTAGTGGAAGCCAATGAATTTAAGGCTGCGGCTATGCTACCCCATGCCGATAGAAATATAACTGCAATTAAAAGACCGATTAAACCAATGGGTAAATGATGTACTACAAAATATAAAAATATATAATTGGTATCGTTGGTATCGGCTAAAGGATCGGCTTTTACAATGGTTTTTTTGGCTTTGGCCCTAAGTGCTAGCGCTTGCTGCTCGGTAGTTTGAAGATTTATAGTAGCCTTATCAATTCGGGTTTTATCGTTTGCCTTTAGCGAAGCCGATAATTCTTTAACCTGAAATTGTTTCTTTGAGTTTAAATTTTCATAAGCCTTTTGTGTCTCCTGAAATTCGTTTCTATGTTCCGAAATCAGGGTTTTATCCATAAGCTTTTGGTTAAAAACGATTGGGGAACTATAATTTAAATAAAAAACAAAAACCAAAGCGCCTATTAAAAGTATACAAAACTGCATGGGCACTTTAACCAAGCCATTTATCAATAAACTGATGCGGCTTTCTTTTATACTAGAAGCTGTTAAATAACGCCCTACTTGGCTTTGGTCGGTTCCAAAATAGGATAAGGCAAGGAAAAAACCGCCGATTACCCCGCTCCAAATATTGTATTTATCTTTCCACCAGGCCGAATCGGTCACATCAATTTTGGTTTCAATCACGTTCATTTTTCCCATTTTAGCAGCCACTTTCACTGCATCCGTAAAACTCATTCCATCGGGTAAAAGATGAACCACCATATATCCTGCCAAAAACATACCTATAAACACAATAAAGAGTTGCTGCATTTGCGTATAAGCAACTGCTTTTGCACCTCCGCTAACGGTATAAATAATGAGCAATCCTCCCATAAATATATTGGTATAATAAATGTTCCAACCCAATAAGGACGAAAGAATAATGGAGGGAGCATAAATGCTAATACCGGTGGAAAGTCCTCTTGAAATTAAGAAAAGAAGGGAAGCCAGGGTTCGGGTCTTGAGGTCGAAGCGTTGCTCTAAAAATTCATAGGCAGTAAATACTTTTAACTTATGATAAATAGGAACAAAGGTGATGCACAAGACTATCATGGCCAAGGGCAGTCCAAAATAATACTGAACAAAGCGCATCCCGTCGGTATAGGCTTGGCCGGGTGCCGAAAGAAAGGTAATGGCAGAGGCTTGAGTGCCCATGATAGAAAGCAGAATAATAAACCAAGTCATGGAATTATTACTTTTAAAATAGGAATGCAAATTTTTTTGTCCTTTGCCTTTATATATGCCAAAGAGTAATACTCCCAGCAGGGTGAGGCAGAGAACGAGCCAGTCTAAATAGCCCATATTTTATTCAGAAATAACACTTAAAAGTTTATCCAAACTCTTTTTTAAAAAAGCAGAACGAATGGCTCCTTGTTTTTTTAATATCAAACTTTCATTTAAAATAAAAATTTTATGGATTCTTAGATAACTCTTTACTTCAAGAGTTCCGCTTATAAAATCTGATTCATCAATTTCTATAGATAAACCATCATTTTTTACTTTGGTAGTTATTTGAACTAGAAGATAATCTCCGGTTTTATTAATTGCAGAATTAGAAAGAACTAATGCTGGGCGGGCCTTTATATCAGAACCATCACTAAATGGAAAACTTACCCAAACAACATCTTTGTGTTTATACATTACTTATTGTAAATAGCATCATACCTTGCATCTTCAGGGCTATTCCAATCCTCAGCCAACGATGATTCAGAGGCCAAAGAGATTTTATCAATAGCATAGGCTTGTTTTTCCTTCACCGATTTAACAAAAGCTAGGTCATCTAAAATAGTTTTCATCTTTTTGACATCCTTTGCTTCCACCTCTATTTCAATAATTTTCATACATCAAACATAAACTTTGTGGTATTAATACACAATACTTTTTTTCACATTTATGTTTAAAAAAGTTCCCCATGCCCTCTTTTCAATTGGGAATTTTACTCACATTTATTTTCAAATTGACTCATCTACAAATTTTCAAATCTTTATCTTCCTCCATTCCCCCGTCGGGGGTTAGGGGGCCTTCATTTCAATTAAATTCACCATCAACCGATAAGCTCCTGGAACTCCGGCTGGCAATTGCCGAAAAAACACCAAGCCTGTATAAATAAAATTTCCCTTGCCATGCTTGGCAATAATCAAACTTCCTTTGTTTGGTTTTTCGCCTTTGTCGTTCATGCTCAGCGGGCATTGGTATGTGGAATCGATATCTCCGGCAAAATAAATTCCTCGTTCCTGTATCCAGCCTTCAAAATCCTTTTCAATAATTTTATTTGGGGTGTTTAATACCGGATGATGGGGTAAATCAAAATTCACTTTGGCATTTTCATCCGTTACCCGTTCGCGCGTTAGTTTAAAAGGTTTAGGGCCCATATCGCCTTTAAATGGCCCTGCAAAACTGTTGGTATTGTATTGTACAATCAGGTTTCCACCTTGGCTCACATAATCCATTAGCTTTTGTTTATGGGTAGTCAATAGTGCATTGGTATTGTAAGCACGAACTCCTGTAATTATTGTATTAAATCTTCGTAAATCATCGCTTGAGAGCATCTCGTTGGTAATTGTAACTACCTCATAGCCCAATTGCGAAAGGCACGGGGGCACCTCATCTCCAGCACCCGAAATATAGCCAATGCGTTTGGCGGTTTTTTTAATATCCAGTTTTAATAATTTGGCTTCGGCTTCCGGAAACCAGGTTTGGATGGGGATATGATCGTATTTTATTTCTCGAATGCTTTTGCTGTAGGTTTCGCCGTCTACTTCGGCTGTGGCTTTGGCAATGCCTTGGCTGGTATTTGCGGGTGGAGTTATTTTAAAACTCAACATTTGCTCATCATTCTTTTTTAATAAACTCACGCTTATTTCCTTGGGTTCTATTTTCCAATTTGTGGGAATTTGAAGTTTTATAATGGCATTCAAGCTGTCTTTGCCAGCCTTTACCTTCACCTTTATTTCTTTGGAATTGTTATCCGAAAAAACAATGACTTCATTTTCCATCGTTAAAAGAACAGGAGGAATAATAACCAAAGGGCGGTAGAGTTCGCCTTTTTCGGGATCAACCCAGCGGTATTGGATGGGCGTCATATATGCAATTCCTCCATTTCCCACACCAAAATGAATCTGAGAATAAGTATTAAAATCAATTTCAGGCATTCCTATTTTATACTGGTCATTGGTATGAAAAATTCCATTTGGCATGGATTCTAACCAATAAGGTTGGCTAAACTTTTTATCCTCTTTGAGAAATTTTAAGCGCGTGTATGTATTAAAAGTCACCAGTTGGTTTGTACCTAGGCTTACATTTAGAGTAGTATCCCATTGTAAAAATGTGTTTTTCAGTTGCCCATTAAAATATATTTTTTTTATATGCAATGGAGATGTGGAACGGTTGATTGCACTTATGTTGACTCTATTACTAGAACCTATTGAAATTTGAGGTTCATTGCAGGTTAAATCCATTACCACACCCTTGGCTGCAAGAATTGTTTTTGATACTAAATAAAATTTATGGGGATCGTTCTTCAATAGCAAACTAAAATTTGATAATTGAAAAATTTTCATCAAAATAGGTGCTACACTTTGTGGATTGTTATACTCATATTTTTTAACGGCTTCATCGCAAATCATGCCTACAGTATCTCCCTCCTTCACCCTTTTCCAACTAAAATCCATTCTTTCAAAAATATCTTTCAAATTCGCTGTATCCCCTTTCAAGGGTTTAAAATGCTCCAAATATTCGCCCCGCTGTTTGGCCGATCCAAAACCTTGGCTTTTGTGCATGCTGCGGCTTTCGGCAGCTATTTCGCCATAGCTTTTGCCTAACAAAGCATTATATCCACCCACATCCAATTTTATATATTTGCTCATATCGGCTTTCGGGTCGCGAAAACGGGCGGTGGTATTGTAAAACAAACGCCTAGTTTGCCAAACTTTTACATATTTCAATTGTTCCGTAAATCGCGTAGAATCGGCTGCCGCCTCAAAGGCTTCTTCGGCCAATATGCCTGAAGCGGTGTGGTGTCCATGTCCTCCGCTCCCATCTGTTGCAAAACGGCTGATAATAATATCGGGCCTAAAATTGCGGATTACCCAAACGACATCCGATAATATGGAATCGTGGTTCCATTTTTCAAAAGTTTCCTCTGGGGTTTTGCTGTATCCAAAATCATAGGCTCGTGTAAAAAACTGCTCTCCTCCATCGATGCGTCGGGCCGCTAAAAGTTCTTGGGTTCGTATCAAACCAAGCTCTACTCCTTGCTCGGCGCCTATCAGATTCTGTCCTCCATCTCCTCGTGTTAATGAAAGATAGCCGGTTCTCAAGCATTTTTCATTAGCCAAATACGCTATCAATCGGGTGTTTTCATCGTCGGGATGAGCTGCAATGTAGAGCACTGAACCGACGGTATTGAGTTTTTTTAAATTTAATAATATTTCGGATGAAGAATAGGTTTTCGGCGGCTGAGCCATTGCTAAACTGCAAGGAATCAACGCTAAAAGAATAATTTTTTTGAACATAATGCGACTAAAATCAAAGAGCGAAAATCGTATATTAATATCAATTAAATTTTGAACGCTCAAATTAAATAAAAGCAATAATTTAGCACATTAAATAGTAAGCCTGTTTGACCACAAAAAGCCTATATTCTGTATTAAATATCCCAGATTACTCGGATATTGGCAGCATTAAAAAATCATTCAGGCATTTAGCCTTACTCTACCACCCCGACCGAAATTCGGATCCTCAGGCCAGCGAAATTTTTAAATCGATACTGGATGCCTATGAAATTTTGAGCGATTCGGAACTTAAAATATCCTACGACAAACGCTTAAAAAATGGCTTTGACTTTCAAGTGCCCTACCCTAATACCGAAACTGAACGCGAAAATAAAAGAAAACACTATGCTAAAATGCGAGCCGAACGCATGGTACTTCAAGAGTTTGAACAAATTACAGATTACGAAAACTCCTTAAAAACTATTAGCCTAGTCTGGCGATTAACCTTGCTGGGATTGCTCTTTGCAACTGGTATTTTAAATATAGTTAGCGATTGGTTTATTAAAGGACATAAAATTGCCATTGGATTTATACTGTTGGCATTTGCCACCCTATTTATTTGGAACGAACTTTATAAATATTTTTGGCACAAAAGCCTTACAAAGATCGAAACAACGTACTATAATAAATCCTCTTCCTGGTTTTTCGCCTTGCTTTTATTCGGTATTTTTTCTACTACTGGACTTATTTTCCTAAAAAAAACGTGGCATTTGAATCGTTTTCCAGCTTACGTTTATGCAAAAATCGATACTCACGAAACTCAACTTACATTTACATATAAGGAATCAAACTACGCGATAGACCTTTATAAAATCCCTGAAAAATACCGCAACTCGAAAGTTGTTCTCATCCGAATCAGTAGCCATGAACCTCAAATATGGGAATTTGTAGCCGACTAAAACGTGTAACTAATCCCAATTCCAAACGTTATAGGTTGCGTAACTATTATTTCGTCGCCAACGGTGAGTTTGTCGCTTAAGGTAAATGAAGCCCCTAAATATTGATCAATATTCATTTTACCCAATGCTATTCTTCTAAAAAGTATGGGTTCTAAAAAAATAAAGTTACGTTTAACCAAATTGTTCGGCATTATAGTGCCTGTAGGATTAAGGTAATTAAAATTTTCCATCGTCAATCGCGGAATAAAAAAATAACTACCCTTAATATTTTTTACACCAATAGAAGGCTGAAGATATATTCGTGTGCTTTGATAATCAAGTTCAACTGCATGTAAAACATTGCCCGCATCGTTGGGATTGAACAAACTGGTTAACAAATGGCCTGCTGAAATGCCTCCTCCACCCTGTAATTGAAAAACCCCTTTTTCGCCTAAATTATATTGATAGCCAATGCCTGCCGATGCTGTGAAGGTTTTATAAGGTCGGTTAGTATTGTTTGGGTCATATCTGTTTTCTTCTAGCCAACTTAATGCCCCCGACAAGGTAGCGGTAGCAAATATAGAACTATCAAAAGCATACCAGCCCGAAAGCTGTGCTTTAGATAGCCCAATTGTTGCCTGGGCTCCATACGAATCAGGTTTTACTTCGGCTATTACCGGATAATTTGGATAATAAATATAGGTGCACGAATTGATCATGCTTCCAAATATCAAAAAAAGAATGCCAATTGGTTTAAGTTTCATTTTATTATTAATTAGTCGTTTTACAAAATATATGTCCAAGTTGCAAAATAAAGCACCTCTGTTAACCTGCTTCGCCTTTGAAATAATCGTCGGTGTTTTTAAATAGCAAATTAAACGTCGTTAACGACCCATAAATACGGGTAATATAGTGTTGCAAATCCACCTTATCCTCATCCGATAATAGCTTATGGCTGTTTATATTTTGCTCTAAAACACGCAAGCGATCACGCACCATCACAATTTTATGGAAAAAAGTGTCCATTGGTATTTCTTTAGCACTTTGGTTTTTGTCGGATGGTTTCAAAACCATAAGCCCTCCTTTCCACTTGGCGCCAATTTCAATCTTTTGTTCGGGCTCAATATAGCGTTTTAATATGCGCAGAAGAGCGTCTTCCACTTCATCAAAGGTTATTTGATTGTTATTGGCTTCAATGCTTTCGATGAGCTCCAAATCGCCGGTATCATGAGGTATTTCTTTAAAACCCATTCCGTGAAAAGCAATGGTATAATAATCGAGCGATATACGGGCTAAAATTCCTTCGCCATAACTTTTATGCCTCAAGCGGCTGCCAATTCCTAAAGACTTATTCATACAAACAAACCTACACTTTTAGCTTTAATTATTTAGATAAAATAGGTGGAGCCTACCATACATTTTTAAAAACAACACATTTTACGCCGAACCATTTAGTTTATAGGTGTTTCGGCGCTTATCGGTATCATCTTTTAAGCGCACAAGCATGCCCGGCTTGGTATTATCGATTCGTCGGATGATTCGATGCCGTTTCTGACGTTTGTTGTCTATTTCCATATATTGAATCCCAAAAATGATATCGAGATCGGTTATGCTTATTATTTTCTCTGGATGGGCCTTCAACTTTTCTATTATAATGCTATCGGCAATGGGCAGTTTCGAAATGTAGAAGTTGTCTTTGATTTTTTGGAAATAAATAATAATAAAACAACAGGCAACCAATCCAATCATTATTAAAATTACAAACGGATTATAAGCTTCGAATTGATACCACTCAGGCTCTAGGATTAAAGCCTCTGCCAAATGTATGTTGCTATCAAAAATGGAATCAAGATTGGTTTGATGTAAAAATTTAAGATGCCCCGACGAACTGCTCTTGTTAAAAATTATGGAATTGTGCTTAATGCTATACTGTTTATTTGTTGAAATAGGAAATGGAACAAATTCGGTTTTTGTTACCAAATATTGAAGCGTCGAGAGTTTAAAAATGATTACATCGGGAGGGCGAAGGCTAACAATATAATCGTCAAAATATACATTCATTAGGCTCTCATCGGTAACCTCATTTATTTTAATAAGGGAATTGATGTTCCGAAATTTCGACCATATCATGGTTTTTAAATCAAGTTTATAAATAGAATTATCGTATACATTCGGTTCCACTCCATTGCCGCTCTTCATATTTGACATGGTATATATACAGCTATCTTTTCTAAAAGAAATACCATGCACAAAAGGAGGTTTGGAGCCCGTTGTTTTAATACAGCTCCATTCCCCAAGGTTCCAATTAAACACCTCTAGGTTGTTGTTGGTGTTAAATAGTCCATAACCTCCAAGCAAGTAAATATTTTGCTCATGTGTAAATAAGTAGCGCTTAAAATTACCTCCATGAAAAATAGAATGATCACACCTGATTAAAGAGTCGCCCTTAAGCTTGTATAAAAAGTGATAGCCATTTGGGTTATAAAATGTGTCTTTTAGAGTAACAAAACAATTGTCGGTGTTTGCACTAACTAAATTGAAATCAACCTCCTCAAAATTATGCTGCAACGCCTGGTTGACTTGGTTATTTTGCTCTGCAGAAATTTTTTGCGAGAAAACACTTTGAACATAAAAACAAAAAAACACAATGCCAATTACTAATTTTAAAAAGCTCATTGATTTCATCTTTAAATATTTAGTACAACAATTATATAAAAAATTCAAATAAAAAGGACCATTTTTTTTGATGCCAACCAAAGTGAATTAATTTCCAGCAAATAATATGTTTCATTTTTGTGACAATATGTAACAAATATGTCTCATTGTTGATTTTCAAATACTTATAATTCAATTTTAATACACGTAAATTTTTAAGATTTTTGTTAAAATGCCAATTACTATTGGCCATTATAAATTTTAATTGAAAGCAAGAATGGGTTAATGAGGTGAATTTGTTTAAAAAATGTACACCTGCGGTTCAAATATGTTACTATTTAAATTTCGCTCAATTCGAGCCAGCGCAATTCTTTTTCCTCAAGCAATGCTTGTGATTTTTCGATGTCGTAGGCCAAAGTGGTAAGTGTGGTATAAGGCATATTTCCGCTATTTAGTTCAGCTTGCATGCGATTTATTTCGATTCCTGCTTTTTCAATTTCACTGCTTAAGCGCTCAAATTCACGCTTTTCATTAAACGACAATTTGCGTTTTTCGGCCTCTGGCAATCCTGTTGGCTGAATAGTATTCTCTTTTTTTTGCTTTATATCTTCAACCACAGTTATTGGTTTTTCTTTCGATAATCGATAGTCGGTATAATTGCCCGGGTAATCTTTAATTTTCCCCTGCTCTTCGAACGCAAAAACATGATCGCACACTTTATCTAAAAAATAACGATCGTGGCTTACCACCATAACATTGCCTTCGAAAGCTTCTAAAAAATCTTCAAGCACATTTAGGGTATCAATATCAAAATCGTTGGTAGGCTCATCCAAAATCAAAAAATTTGGGGCCGTCATTAATATTTTTAAAAGTTGTAGCCTTCGTTTTTCGCCTCCACTTAATTTTCCAATTGGGGTATAATGTTGCTCTCGTCTGAATAAAAATCGTTCTAAAAACTGAACGGCCGTAATGGTTTTGCCGTTTCCCATTTGCACATGATCGGCAATCTCCCTCACCTCTTCGATAAGCCTGTTTTCTGGATTTAAGGGTGCGCTGTTCTGCGAAAAATAACCAAAAACCGTAGTTTGCCCAACCACCACCGAGCCTTTAGTGGGTTTTAGAAGTTCGCATGCAATGTTTATCAAGGTACTTTTGCCAGCCCCATTTTTACCCACCACTCCTATTTTTTCTTTATTTTTAAAAACATGAGAAAAATCTTTAATAAGCGTTTGATCATTAAAGGAATGCTGTATATGATGTAGTTCTAAAATTTTGCTTCCTTGCCTTGCCCCTCTAATACTAAGTTCAAGTTTTTGATTATCAACTTTTACGCTGGCCTTGTCTTTAATTTCATAAAAGGCTTCAATACGCGATTTACTTTTGGTACCTCTGGCTTGAGGTTGTCGCCTCATCCATTCCAGCTCTTTAAGCATCAGCAATTTAGCCTTACCATGCTCGACAGCAGCCATTTGCATTCGCTCGGCTTTTTTTTCCAAATAATAGGCGTAATTGCCTCTATAAATTACCAAGCCCGCGGGCTCTAATTCTACAATTCGGTTGCAAATTCGATCGATAAAATAGCGATCGTGGCTAACCAAAAGCAAGGTTACATTTTTGCCATTCAATAAATTTTCTAACCATTCGATGGCCTCAATATCCAAATGATTGGTGGGTTCGTCCAAAATAAAAACATCTGGTTGCATAAGCAACATGGCTGCAATGGCTAATCGACGCTTTTGGCCCCCACTAAGCGAGCCCGCTTTTTGCTCAAGATCGGTTATCCCAAGTTTTGATAGGGTTTCTCTAACCTGTTCTTCATAATCCCATGCGTTTTGGTTATCCATTTCACCCATAATTTCGGCCATTTTATCGTGGCAAAAATTAGGGTCTATCTGTGCCATTTCAAATTCGCTAACCAATTTGGCTAAGGGATTGCTTTCGTCGAAAATTATTTGCCAAACGGTTAAATCCGGGTTTATTAAAGGCTCTTGAGGAAGGTAAACTACTTTCACTAAATTATTATGGACCACCTCGCCTCTATCGGCTATTTCGGCTTTGGCCAATAAACGCAGCAGCGTACTTTTGCCTGCGCCGTTTTTTCCGATCAAAGCTATTTTTTCGCCTTGATTTATTCCAAAATTAAGGTTTGAAAATAACCAAGTCTCATTGTAAGATTTTCCAAGACCTTCGGCCGATATGCAATTCATTTATAGAGGTTGTTAGATAATTAGAGGTTAGATAATGAGATGATGAGATAATGAGGTAATGAGATAATGAGATAATGAGGTAATGAGAGGTTAGAGGTTAGATAATGAGATGATGAGAGGATGAAGTACTTGAAGAAAGATTTTGCAACAATTCTTACATTTTTTTAAGATACATTGTTTTTAATACCATTTGCTGGCCATCGGCTTTTCCTTCCACTTCTCCATGGTCGTCGGTCAATCGGATTTTTTTTACAACTGTTCCCCGTTTTAAAGTTAGGGACGAGCCTTTTACTTTTAAACTTTGTATCAGAATAACCGAATCGCCATCTCCTAACACTGTTCCATTGCTATCTTTGGTTTCCATGGTAAACTTTTTGCAAATATAGGTTCAAATTAAACCTATTGTTTAGCCTTGGCTAAAGAAAAATCATGCTTTTGGCTATTTTAAATCTAAGGTCTTAAAAACTGATTTTCGCATCTATGCCGCTTAAAAGCCGATTTGCAACCAAAGTGTTATTTTCTAAAATCGCCTTAGCTTCATTTGCCAATTCTAAGGCCACCGATCTATCTGTCAATCCTTTGGCATTTATCATTACATTATAATAGGCTGCATGCACGGCAGTTTTCGAGCAAAGCACTCCTGCCGCTGCGTCAGACAAGGTATTCTGATTTCCGTTTTCAATCATTTCTTCGGCAATATCCAATATAGCATTGGCCACGCGCATGGTTTGAAGCGGCACCTGTGTGGCATATAAGGACGCTAATTCGATTGCATTTTTTCGCGTTAGTTGTTCCTCATCAGTTGATTTGGGTAATTTGAAGGCCTCCATTATTTTGTTAAAGGCATTGGTGTCTTCATCTACCAATACTATAAGCTTATCTTTTATTGATTGTCCTTTTTCGGCTATGCTGCTAAAATAATCTAAACGGTTCTCCCATCCTTTTTTATTGGCACTCACATTGGCCACCATCGTGGCTAAGGCTGCACCCAATGCGCCGGTATAGGCGGCTATAGAGCCACCTCCTGGAGCTGCACTTTCGCTTGCGGTTTCGTCGGCAAAAGCTTTGCAACTTAAATCTACCAATTGTTTTTTAGATGATTTCATTCGATATTCGATAATCTTATTATTGGGGTCGAAAGGGCCTAATTCGTCCAAGCCCAAAGTTTTAATGGCCATTTCCACCAGTTCTTTTTCGGACACACCTACACTTCGTCCTTGTTTTTTTAGAAAATACAATCCTGCATCGCGCATGGCCGATAAAGGCACCAAACCCACCAATTCGCTTCCTGTTATCCTTACACCTCTTGACAAAGCGCTGTTATTAACCTCTTCGAAAAACACGTGCAGGGGCGTAACAGTATAATTGGTAAGGTTGGCTGAAATTTGAGCAATTCCATATTCTTCAATATACCAGCCTATGGCTTTAACTTCTTTACATTTTCCAGCAATCCTTAAGGGTTCGC
>CAMDXE010000048.1 GCA_945878925.1 Chitinophaga pinensis | reverse complement strand
ATTACTGCCCGAGTCGTCGAATATACCAGTTCAACCAACCCCGACTAGGACAGAAGACACAGTCAAAAAATTATCCATTGAAAAAAGTCCTAATAAAATTAAATCTATTTTTTCGCAGTTTACCAACTTTGGAAACCAAGGTGTGGATTTGGATGAAGGAAAAAAAATTATATGCTTTTTTGCTCCGGGATGCGACCACTGTCAGGCGGCTGCAAAAGAATTGTGCACGCAATCTAAAATCAAAAATTTTCCTGTTGTTTACATACTTTTCATGGATGAGGAAGTCGACAAAATACCCGATTTTTTTACAAAAGCCGGCTGCAAATTTCCTTATAAAATATTGGACATTCCTTCGTTTTTTAAGCTTATGGGCGATGCCCAAACGCCAGGAATTAATTATTTATGGAATGGACATGTATTAAAATCATACGATGGAACCGGGGATAATAAGTTTGATGCCAAGGGATTAAAAAAGGCTTGTTTCGAAAAATACAAATAGAACATAGGGTTAACAGCTTTAATATCAGCCAAAAAGAAAAATATTAACTTTTAAGTGTTTCCTTGCAAAAAAAAAATTATTTTTGCACTCCTTAATTACCTGGGTCGGTAGTTCAGCTGGTTAGAATGCCGCCCTGTCACGGCGGAGGTCGCGGGTTCGAGTCCCGTCCGACCCGCAAAAACCCAATTTCATATAAAAATGAGATTGGGTTTTTTGTTAAATATTAATTAAAACCATTTGTTTTCCGAATTAGAATACTTTCGTTTTAACTTTGAAACAAATAAGACCTCATCTTATTTCTTCGAATCATAACTCTATAAAATGCAGATTGGCGATAAAGTAAAATTTATAAATGAATCTTTAGAAGGCACCATAACGCGCCTTATTGATGACAAAACTATTGGCGTAAGCATTGAAGATGGCTTTGAAATACCGGTTTTAAAACGCGAAATAATGATTGTTACCCCCGTTAATTTGGTGGAGCAACACGATAAAAATGAATTACCAAATTCTCATAAAATTTTCATAGGCGAATCGGAACTCTCTTTATGGTTTGAGCAAAGTTCGCATACCTGGTATAGAGCCAATTTGCTAAACAACAGCCCAAGTGATATTTTACTGAGCGTTATGGCAAATCAAGGACATGGATATAAACCTTTGTTTGGTGGAAAGGTCGAAAAACATAGCTCTTATCTTATTAATACCCTTAATTTGGCCGATTTAGACCAATGGGGCACCTATTGTTTTCGTGTTATTTTTCATGAACAAACAACCGACCGTCCAAGAGCTCCCTGGAATTTGGATTATACGTTTAGATCTAAAGATTTTCTAAATCCAAAAGAAATAAATGGAAAAGCAACGCATCTTATTGCGTTAAAGCCGATCAAAAATGAGCCGTTTATCCTTTCGGATAATGCTATAAAAATTGAAAATAAACCCAAAGATAACCTCCTAAACATTACCAGGCCCGAAGATATTGTGGATCTTCATATTCATCAATTGATTAAAAACTACAGCGAAATATCAGCCGAAGAAGCTCTAAATATTCAAATAAATCATTTTAAAAACTGTTTTGAAAAAGCTTTGGCCTTAAATTATTCAACCATTACCTTTATTCATGGGGTAGGCTCCAATGCTTTAAAACAAAAACTTTGGAAAGAAATTAGCGGGCATCCTGCGGTTAAAACTTTTTATGAAGCCAAAAAGGAAAAATTTGGGTATGGAGCTACGGAAATAGTTTTCAAATAATAGTTTTTTTTAGAATAAATAAGAATACAAATTATAGAATTATGAAACTTGTGTTTCATAAACAAAAAAAATATCACCATGGAAAAAGATACCATCATTATTCTCAACAAAACTTTTGAAGAATATGCCTATGAGCAAGATGGCATTGATTATTGGCTTGCCCGTGAACTTCAAACACTATTAGGCTATGCCGAATGGCGCAATTTTCTGAACGCCATTGAGAAAGCAAAGGAAAGCTGTAAAACCACTGGCGAAGATGTTTCAGACCATTTTGTTGACATTAACAAAATGGTCAAGATTGGCTCTGGTGCAGAGAAGTTGGTTGACGATATTATGTTAACCCGATATGCCTGCTACCTCATTGCCCAAAATGGCGACCCGAAGAAAGAACAAATTGCTTTTGCTCAAAGCTATTTCGCTATACAAACCCGTAAGCAGGAGTTGCTGGAAGAACGGATTACCCTTAATGAAAGATTACA
Organism: Chitinophaga pinensis; assembly: GCA_945878925.1. Lineage (GTDB taxonomy): Bacteria > Bacteroidota > Bacteroidia > NS11-12g > UBA9320 > JABWCE01. The sequence goes on along the minus strand of CAMDXE010000048.1, from coordinate 13,024 downwards.
AGCAAGAGAAAAATTAGCCATAACTGAAACAGAATTATCAAAAAATATTTATGAAAGAGGCGTTGACAACAAAGGTTTTGCAAACATACGCAGTAAAGGCGACTGGGCATTGTTTGGCGGCTACAACACCATTGCAATGAAACGCAAACTAGGCATTGCAGAAAACAGACCATTAGCTGATTTTTTACCAACAATAACCATTACTGCTAAACAATTAGCAACCGAGATTACCAACTTTAATGTAAAGAAAAACGACCTGAAAGGCGAAGGAAATATTACCAATGAGCATATAAAAAATAACTGTGATGTAAGAGGGCTGTTGGGTAAAAGTGGTATTAAGCCCGAAGCATTGCCACCCGAAGAAGACATTAAAAAATTGGAACGCAGAGTGAAAACTGCTGACAAAGAAATAGCAAAGAAAAAATTAATAAAGAAAAAAGAATAAGGCAAATTAAAAATAAGGAACACCCACTAAAGATTCTACTAGTTTACAATGTGAATTATAAGCCTATCGCAGTTGTTATTAATCGATAAGAAGGAGGTAATCCTATGCAACTAATAAGTTTTTACACAAACTAATTGAAACACCCAATCGAACAACCCGAAACGACCATAATTTCGATGGCAACCTTATGGAATGAAATATTTTATTAGCAAAAAATCAATCTTTACAACCTTTGGTCGCATGAGACAAGTTCACTCACAAAAAAATACAAATCTGTCACGTTTAATTAATTGTGTATTAAATCTGTCCATTTACCCTACACCACCACATTCACAATCCTTCCTTTTACCAAAATAAATTTCTTAACGGGTTTGCCTTCTATCCATTTAAGTACCGTAGAGTCGGCCAAAACAGTTTTTTCAATTTCCGACGCGTCTGCATCTAAGGCAAAAGGCATGATAATACGAGTTTTCCCATTGATGGAAATAGGGTAATTGAAAGCGTCGTCGTTTAGATATGTTTCATCTATCGCTGGATAAACCGCATCCAAAATAGTGGTAGTATTTCCTAGCTTGCTCCATAATTCTTCGGCAGTATGAGGGGCAAAAGGGCTTAACATGATAAGAAAATTTTTGAATACGTCGACGTTTCTGCATTTTTGAGCTTGCAGTTCATTAAGGCAAATCATAAACGAACTAATACAGGTATTAAACGCATATTTTTCGATATCCTCTGCTATTTTTTTAAGGGTGCGGTTTATGATTTTAAGGGAGGCTTCGTTGGCGGGTTCGTTATTTAAACTAATAATTCCGTCATCATCTATACAATAGCCCCAAAACCGTTTTATAAACCGACTTACGCCGTCAATCCCTTTGGTGTTCCACGGCTTATCCTGATCAATTGGACCCAAAAACATTTCGTACATACGGAATGTATCGGCTCCGTACTTGGCAATTATTTCATCAGGATTAACCACATTTCTCAAGCGTTTGCTCATTTTGGTAATGGATTTTTCGAAGGTAAATTTGTCATTATTCATTACAAATTCAAAGCCTTCGAATTGTATAAATTCCTTGCAAAACCCATCAATTCCTTCTTCCGAAAACGTTTCATCATCGCTTACATATTCGTTGGGAACTTTAAATTGTAAAAGGTTGCCTCGGTTAATGTTTACACTATCGCTATAAATTTTTCGTTCATTTTGATCGTAATAAAAATGATAGACCACGCCACCAATCATTCCTTGATTTACCAGTTTTTTGTAGGGTTCATCAAAACTTATATATCCCAAATCGTGCAATACCTTGCACCACATGCGCGAATGCAACAAATGCCCTACAGCATGCTCGGCTCCTCCAACATACAAATCAACTTGTTGCCAATAATCCGATTTTTGTTTATCGCAAAATGTATTAAGATTGTGAGGGTCCATATACCTCAAGTAATACCAACTGCTTCCTGCATAACCAGGCATGGTATCGGTTTCACGTATATTTCCGTTGGGTAAATTTACCCAATCCGAAATGGTGGAAAGGGGCGATTTTCCATCGCCAGATGGTTTGTAGCTCTTTACTTCTGGTAAAGTTATCGGAAGGTTTTCGATGGGGTCAGTCGTCGCTATTTCATTGTTATATGTTATTGGAAAAGGTTCGCCCCAGTAGCGTTGGCGGCTAAATCCAGCATCGCGCATTCGGTAATTGATTTGTTTAGTACCAATGCCTAAATGATTCAAAGAATCTAAAACCTTTTGTTTGGCTTCTTCAAAATTCAAACCATCTATCGAAAATCTATCACAATGCGAATTTGTAATTATTCCAGTTTTTTCTTCCCATGCTTTTTCATTTACGTCAATGCCTTCGAAAATATTAGGAATGGCAATGCCAAATTTTTGAGCAAAAGTATGGTCGCGGCTATCGCCACATGGCACGGCCATAATAGCTCCAGTGCCATAACCCATCAAAACATATTCTGCTATGTAAATTGGGATAGCTTTGCCTGTAAATGGATGCTCAACAAAGGCTCCGGTAAAAACTCCTGTTATTTCTTTGGTTTCTGATTTTCGTTCAAGTTCCGAACGCGATTTACAATAGTTTATATAGTCATCAACGGCCGTTTTTTGTTCAATAGCGCATATTTCTTCAACTAAAGGATGTTCGGGTGCCAATACCATAAAGGAAACGCCGAAAATGGTGTCGGGTCGGGTGGTGAAGACCCTCACTTTTAGGTCTTCATTTAACCTCACCCCCAACCCTTCTCCTAAGGAGGAGATGGAGGCAGTGTCTTCGTTAATGAAGGCAGTGGTTGATTGCTCAATTGCACTTTTATTCCAATTCGCCTGGTCCTCCTTGATTTTAACTTCTATAATTTTTAAAACCTTTATTACATCATTTAAAACTTCCTCATTCGTAAATCGAATTACTTTAAACCCTAAGATTTCAAGTCGTTTTGCTCTTAATTTATCATATTGGTTTTGTTCGTTATCAAGATGATAGCCACCGTCTACTTCAATAATCAGCTTTGGAGCAAGGCATGCAAAATCTGTTATAAAATTTTCAATAGGATATTGCCTTCTAAACTTAGCTCCTAATTTATTATTTCTAATATTTTGCCAAAGAAGGTTTTCAGCATCCGTTTTATTTTTTCTATTCTCTCGTGCATACTTAATACTGTCTTTACCTATATTAAAATATCTCGTTCCATCAAAAGGGCCCCCTTGAACTTGCGAAACATCTGCCCCCCTCTCCTCCTTAGGAGAAGGGCTGGGGGTAAGGTCTATAAAAGGGCTGGGGGTGAGGTCTAAAAAAGGATTGTGGGTGAGATTTTTTGCATAGTCCGTCAAAATTTCGAACTCAATCTCAGCCCCCTCACTTCTTCCTATCCAATTTTTCTGCATTTCCTTTAAACTTTCCGGGAAATCAACAGATTCAAGACCTTCCAACAACCTATCGGCATATTTAGTTATTCTTAAAAACCATTGACTCATGCGTTTTCTCTCCACAGGATACCCTCCTCTTTCAGATCGTCCGTTTACGACCTCGTCATTTGCTAATACCGTACCTAACGCTTCGCACCAATTGATAAAGGATTCGTCTTTATAAGCAAGTCGGTATTGGGTTAATTCCTTTTGCTGTTCTGTTTCGGTCAATTCAATCCATGGCTTTTCGAATTGATTAGCTCTGCCATTATTATATAGAGCAATAAGATTTTCGATCGTTTCGGCCTTATTGAGCTCAGGATTATACCAACTGTTATAGAGCTGTAAAAAAATCCATTGGGTCCATTTATAATAGTTAGGGTCGCAGGTTTTTACCTCTCTATCCCAATCATAACTAAATCCAATATTGTTCAGCTGCTCCCTATAGCGTTGCATGTTTTTGTCGGTTGTAATAGCCGGATGCTGCCCGGTTTCGATAGCATATTGTTCGGCAGGCAATCCAAAAGCATCAAACCCCATTGGGTGTAAAACATTAAATCCTTGCAATCTTTTAAATCGTGCCACTACATCACTGGCAATGTATCCTAAAGGATGGCCAACATGTAAACCCGCACCACTTGGATAAGGAAACATATCCAATACATAATATTTTGGTTTATTTACGTTTTCAGTAACCTTATAAACCTGGTTGTTTTCCCAGATTTTTCTCCATTTTTTTTCGATATCGGTAAAATTGTAGGCACTCATGTGTTGGTGCAAAAATAGCGATTTGGAAATGAAGCAATTTGAAAAAGTAAGCCCCTAAAATTCCTTCCTAAATAAACTGTTTATAGATTCTAATTTTGTTAGCCATCCTTTTATTTGTTAAATTTTTATTCAGAAATACCAAACAAACGTTTGTTTTGCAATTCTGTTCTTGCTATTTTTGAAACACAAAAATGTTATGGCCTTAACTAAGATTGATATCCTGAAAAAAAGTATTCCTCTGTTTAAAAAAAAGGGATACGGCGCAACAACACTTTCTGATATTGCTTTGGAATGCGGCGTACTTAAAGGAAGCCTCTATCATCATTTTGCTTCGAAAGATGAGCTTATGTTAACGGCTCTAAATTACCTTAAACAATATTTTGTAGATAGAGTATTTGCCATAGCCTACAACGAATCGATGACGGTTGAAAAGCGCCTGGAGCGATTGGCGCGAAAATCGGAGGAACAATTTTTGGAAGGGCCCGGAGGGTGTTTTATGGCTATGATTGGCACCGAAACCGTTATCAATAACCCTAAATTTAATGAGGTAATCTTGCTTTTTTTTAAAGATTGGAAACAAGCATTTGTACATTTGTATTCCCAAATTTGTGATTATAAACTCGCTATGGAATATGCCGATAAAGCCATAATGCTCATTGAGGGCTCAGTACTTATGATGCGCATTCATAACAATCCATACTATTTAACCCATGTTCAAGAAAATTTGTTGACAGAATTTGAAAGCATAAAATCATACAACGCTATAAAGAATTAGGTTTATTACATTAAATTTCAAAAAAAATGAAAGCTGCATTTGCACGAAAAATAAAAAAAATAGCCGTTTTGGGTTCGGGAGTCATGGGCAGCCGATTGGCTTGTCATTTTGCCAATGCCGGCGTAAAAACCTATTTGCTTGATATTGTTACTCCTAATTTATCGGAGGCCGAACTAACCAATCCGGCTGCTAGAAATAAATTAGTAAATCAGGCATTGGAAACGGCTTTAAAATCCAATCCTTCGCCAATTTATGATAAAAGTTTAGCGCGATTAATCACTACCGGAAATTTCGAAGACAATATGTCTTGGCTTAAAGAAGCTGATTGGATTATTGAGGCTGTTGTAGAAAATTTAGACATTAAAAAACAACTTTTCGAAAAAGTAGAGATCCATAGAAAACCCGGCACCCTGGTAAGCAGCAACACAAGTGGTATCCCAATTTCATGGATGGCCAAAGGCCGCAGCGATGATTTTAGGGCGAACTTCTGTGGCACACATTTTTTTAACCCACCGAGGTATTTAAGACTATTAGAAATTATCCCAACGAATGAAACCAACCCTGAAGTGGTCAGTTTTTTAATGAATTATGGAAGTCTTCACTTAGGAAAAACAACCGTAAAATGCAAGGACACGCCAGCGTTTATTGCCAACAGAGTTGGTATTTATAGCATCATGGCTGTGTTCAAATTGATGGACGAAATGAGCTTGACCATTGAAGAAGTGGATATGATAAGCGGACCAATTACTGGCAAACCAAAATCAGCAACCTTTCGCACCAGTGATGTAGTAGGGTTGGACACCCTTGTAAAAGTAGCCAATGGTTTGGAAATAGGTTTGAAGGACGATAAGGACAAAGCGATTTTTAAAGTTCCAGCTTACCTACAAACCATGATTGAAAACAAATGGTTGGGCGACAAAACAGGTCAGGGTTTTTATAAAAAAACAAAAGGCGAAGGTGGCGAAAAACAAATTTTGGCACTCGATCTTAAAACCATGGAATACCATCCTCAATCCAAACCTAGGTTTGAATCGGTTGGCAATGCCCGTCAGGTTGATAATTTAAAAGACCGTTTAAAATTCTTTTCCACCCAAACGGATAAAGCAGGTAAGTTTTTTAACCAGTTAAATTACCAAGTTTTTCAATATGTAAGCCATCGCATTCCTGAAATTTCCGATTCAGTTTATCAGATCGACGACGCCATGAAAGCAGGATTTGGTTGGGAGTTAGGCCCATTTGAAATGTGGGATGTTTTGGGAATTGAACGAACGCTGGAAGCCATGAAACGCGAAGGTATTGAACCGGCGCTGTGGGTTACCGAAATGTTAGCCAAAGGCATACGTAAGTTTTACAAAACCGAAAGCGGCAAGCATTATTTTTATGATATTCAAAAAGGAGAATATGCTTTAACCCCGGGTCGTGAAAGCTTCATAATTTTAGAAAACTATAAAGGTATTACCCCCATTTGGCAAAATGCAGGTTGCACGTTGCAGCATATTGGCGATGGCGTTTTAAACCTTGAATTTCATACCAAGATGAACACTTTGGGTAGTGAAGTTTTGGAAGGAATTAATAAATCCATCGAAATTGCCGAGAAAAATTATCACGGCTTGGTCTTGGGAAACAATGCGCCCAATTTTTCAGCCGGAGCTAATTTGGCAATGGTGTTTATGCTAGCCATTGAACAAGAGTACGATGAATTGGATTTTGCCATTCGCTATTTTCAAAATACCGTTATGCGCTTGCGCTATTCATCCATTCCAACAGTTATTGCTCCACATGGTTTAACATTAGGCGGCGGTTGCGAAATGACCCTTCATGCCGATGCAGCTGTGGCTGCAGCCGAAACGTATATAGGCTTGGTAGAATTTGGCGTTGGAGTAATTCCAGGCGGCGGTGGCACCAAGGAATTTGTGGTTCGTGCTTCGGATAGTTATTACGAAGGCGATCCTCAATTACCTACCTTACAAGAAAGATTTACTACCATAGCTACTGCTAAGGTTGCCACTTCAGCTCATGAAGCATATAAATTAGGTTTGCTTCACCATGATAAAGATAGCATCGTTATAAATATTGACCGGCAAATAAGCGAAGCCAAACAAAAAGTTTTAGAATTGGCCGAAGCAGGCTATACCCAACCAGTGCCAAGAGAAGATATTTTGGTATTGGGAAAAACCGCCTTAGGCGCTTTGTATGCCGGAACCGAAGCTTTTGAAATAAGCAATTACGCTAGCGAACACGATAAAAAAATAGCCAGAAAATTGGCTTTTGTTATGGCCGGCGGAGATTTAAGTCAACCCACAAGAGTATCCGAACAGTATTTATTGGATTTGGAACGGGAAGCGTTTTTAAGTTTGTTGGGGGAAAAGAAAACATTGGAAAGGATTCAGTCTATATTAAAATCGGGGAAACCGTTGAGGAATTAGTATTTTAGTACAGAGATTTTGAGTACAGAGTACAGAGAAATGTGACAGTCATTATAGTACAGAGATTTTGAGTATAGAGTACAGAGAAATATGACAGAGATTATAGTACAGAGATTTTGAGTACCGAGTACAGAGAAATGTGACAGAGATAATAGTACAGAGATTTTTAGTAATGAGCTTAGAGATTTTTAAGCGGATTAATTGTTAGCTATAAGTTTATAAAAGTATAAATTAGTAAAATAAACATCATGCATAAATTTAAAGAATTAACCTCGTGGCAAAAAAGCAGAGTGCTTGTAAAGGATATTTATGATTTAACTAAATCATTTCCTAAGGAAGAAATGTATTGTTTAACATCTCAGATAAGACGTGCTTGTGTTTCCATACCTACTAATATAGCCGAGGGTGCAGGTAGAAGAACAAATCCTCAATTTTTAAACTTTCTGGATTATGCCTTAGGATCTGCAATTGAAGTAGAGAACTTATTAATTCTAAGTAATGATCTTCAATTTATTTCGGATGAAAACCTCACAATAAATGAAGCAAAATGTATTGAAATTCAAAAAATGATTTACGGCCTCATGTCAAAATTATCATAGAAAAACAATGAAAACAAATCTCAAAAATCTGAAGAACATTTCTCTGTACTCTTTACTCTGTACTCAAAATCTAAATACTCAATAGAACATTTCTCTTTACTCTATACTCAATACTTATAATCTAAAAATAAAATGCAAACCGCATACATCATAAAAGGCTTCCGCTCAGCCATCACCAAATCAAAACGCGGCGGGTTCAGGTTCACTTCTCCAGTAGATTTTGGGGCGGAGGTCATCAATCATTTATTAGCTTCGGTTCCAAATTTGGATCCAAGTTTGGTAGATGATTTAATAGTTGGCAACGCCGTTCCCGAAGCAGAACAAGGCTTGCAAATGGCACGCTGGTTGGCGGTAAGAAGCAATTTGCCTCTTTCTGTTCCAGGTGTTACCGTCAACCGATATTGCGGAAGCGGTATAGAAACCATTGCGATGGCTACCGCCAAAATTCAAAGCGGCATGGCCGATTGCATAATTGCAGGTGGGGTTGAAAGCATGAGTTTGGTACCAACAGTTGGTTATAAAACGGTTCCAAACTATACCATAGCCACGGAGCATCCCGATTATTTTATAGGAATGGGTTTAACAGCCGAAGAAGTTTCCCTGAAATACTATGTGAACCGCGAAGATCAAGATGAGTTCTCTTACAATTCGCATCAAAAAGCCTTTTCAGCCATTGAATCCGGAAAATTTAAATCAGAAATAGTTCCAATAACGATTGATGAAACCTACTACGATTCGGGAAAGCGAAAAAAAAGAAATTTTGTAGTCGATACCGACGAAGGCCCTCGAAAAGACACTTCCAAAGAAGCCTTGTCAGGATTAAAACCTGCCTTTAAAATGGGAGGAATTGTAACCGCAGGAAACTCTTCACAAACCAGTGACGGTGCAGGCTTTGTAATTGTAATGAGTGAAAAAATGATGAAAGAATTGGGATTGGAACCCGAAGCCCGAATTGTAAGCTGTGTAAGTGCCGGAGTAAATCCGCGCTATATGGGAATCGGCCCTTGCGAAGCCGTTCCAAAAGCATTATCCCGAGCAGGTTTGACGTTGAATGATATTGATTTGATAGAGTTAAACGAGGCCTTTGCAGCCCAATCTTTGGCCGTTATGAGAACCTTAAATTTAGACCCTGCCAAAGTAAACCCTAACGGAGGAGCTATTGCTTTGGGTCATCCTTTGGGTTGCACTGGAGCAAGGCTAGCAATTACAATTTCTAGAGAATTGAAAGAACGCAAACAACGCTACGGATTGGTAACAGCATGTATTGGTGGAGGACAAGGAATTGCGGCGGTGATGGAGAGGCTTTAGTACAGAGATTTTGAGTACAGAGTACAGAGAAATGAGACAGAGAGAAATTTATATGTAAATAAAATAGATATGCATAAATTTAAAGAATTAAGCGTTTGGCAAAAAAGCAGAACACTCGTAAAAGATATTTACGATTTAACTAAATCATTTCCTAATGAAGAAATTTATGGTTTGACTTCTCAAATTAGAAGAGCTACAGTTTCGATCCCTACTAATATTGCAGAAGGTGCCGGTAGAAGAACGAATCCTCAATTTGCAAACTTTTTGGATATTGCTTTAGGGTCAGCAATTGAAGTAGAAAACTTATTAATATTAAGCAATGACTTAGAATTTATCTCGGATGAAAATCTAAAGTCCAATGAAACAAAATGTGTTGAAATCTAAAAAATGATTTACGGCCTCATGTCAAAATTATCATAGAAATATAATGAAAATAAATCTCAATATTCAGAAGAACTTTTCTCTGTACTCTGTACTCAAAATCTCAATACTATTATGGAAAAAATAACCCTCAAAGGCGGCGAATTTCTGATCAAAGATCAACCTGCCAATTCTGTATTTATTCCCGAAGAATTTTCGGAAGAACAAAAAATGTTTAGCGATATGGCTTCCGACTTTTTAAAAACTAAAGTTTGGCCAAATATTGTAAAAATCGACAAACAAGAGGACCCCGAATTGATGGTTCGCTTAATTGAAGAAGCAGGCGAGTTGGGCCTAATAGGTGCTGGCTTACCCGAAGAGTATGGTGGAATGGGTATCGATTTTAATACCGAAACTATTTTGGCCGAGCACCTCGGACCAAGCCATTCATTTGGGGTAGCCGTAGCTGCACATTCAGGAATTGGAACCTTGCCCATCCTGTATTTTGGCACTGAGTATCAAAAAAATAAATACCTTCCTGGCTTAGCCAACGGCCAAATAAAAGCGGCCTACTGCCTAACCGAACCCGATAGCGGAAGCGATGCTTTGGCAGCAAAAACGCGAGCCGACCTAAGCGACGATGGCAAACATTACCTGATAAATGGACAAAAAATGTGGATTACCAACGCCGGATTTGCTAACCTTCTTACCGTGTTTGCAAAAATTGGAGGAGAGCATTTTACAGCATTTATAATCGAAGCTGATACCCCCGGCATTACCCTAGGAGATGAAGAAGAAAAACTTGGAATAAAGGGATCGTCAACCCGTCAAATATTTTTTGACAACGTAAAAATTCCCGTTGAAAATTTGTTAGGTGAATTTGGCAAAGGCCACAAGATTGCGTTTAATGTATTGAACATAGGGCGGTATAAATTATGCGCCATGGTTATGGGTGGAGCAAAAGAAGCTACAACCATTGCAGTAAAATATGCCAACGAACGGAATCAATTTGGAGTTCCTATCTCAAGTTTTGGGGCTATCAAGCATAAAATTGGCGAAATGGCTGTAAGATGTTTTGCGGCCGAATCGTCTACCTATCGAACTTCAGCTTTAATAAATGATAAAATTAATGAATTGGTTAGTGGAGGAACCAACAAAATAGCCGCTAAGTTGCAAGCAGCAGAAGAATTTGGGATCGAATGCGCTATTTTAAAAGTATTAGGCTCAGAAGTATTGGATTATGTGGTAGATGAAGCAGTTCAAATTTTTGGAGGTACAGGTTATAGTGAAGAATATCCAGTGGCCCGTTTTTATCGCGATAGCCGTATTAATCGAATATTTGAAGGAACCAATGAAATAAACCGTATGCTTACCGTTGGTATGATGCTAAAACGCGCTTTAAAGGGACAATTAGACTTAATGGGACCCGCCATGTCCATTCAAAAAGATTTAATGAGTATTCCTGATTTTGGGGAAGCTCCTGATGGATATTTGGCGATTGAAAAAAAATCTTTATCTCAAGCCAAAAAAGCCATACTAATGGTGGCAGGTGCTGCAGTGCAAAAATTTATGATGGAGTTCGAAAAAGAACAAGAAATCATGATGAACCTGGCCGACATGTTGATAGATTTATATGCCGCCGAAAGCACCATACTACGCGTAGAAAAACTTCACAACCTGAAACCCGAAAGCTCCGTTTTATTCGAAAATATTGCCAAATGCTTTTTGAGTGACGCTTTGGAGAGAATACATATAAACGGAAAACATGCTGTAACGGCTTTTGCCGAAGGCGATGAATTGCGCATGATGCTTCTGGGATTAAAACGCTTTACCAAATACGAGCCTATCAATACCACCTCAGTTCGGCGTGAAGTTGCCAATTATATAATTGAGGCCGGGGGGTATAATTTGTAATTTGAGAAGGAGTCAATTTGGAAATTTGAAAATGAGTGTGGGTGACATTCTCCTTTGTGGGCGAAGGCCTGTGAATGAGGAAGATTTTATGGGATTGTTAATTTTTATTAGGAGGGGAAGTCGATGATTTTTGAATTATAAAAATAATAAATTATTTGTTATTAGAAGTGTTATTTTTGAAAAAGAAATCATGGAAAAAATTGTAAATCTACATATTGAGAAACTTCCAGAAGGTTTTTATCTAGCAACTTCTGATAACATCCAAGGGTTGATAAAAAAATGACTTTGTATAAGGAAGGGGGTAGGAGGTAATTTGAAAATGAGTCAGTTTGAAAATTTGAAAATAAGTGTGGGTTAAACTTTATGTTATTAACCGCATTTTTTTCTGAATTCATTTGGGCTAATGCCTTCTTGTTGTTTAAAGACTTTGCAAAAATAAGATTCGTCCTCAAATTGAAGCTGGAAGGTGATTTCTTTAACAGATAAATTTGTGCTGTATAATAGCTTTTTAGCTTCTAAATGTATTTTTTCCTTAATGAGATGACCAAGCGTGTAATTGGTACTTTGCTTTATTTTCCGAGCCAGATTGATTTTGGAAATGCTTTCAGTTTCAATAAATTTTTCTACCAAATTTTTATCTAAAAAATTTATGTTCATAAAACTCATAAATCTGTGAACCAAAACATCAGATTTTAAAATGGACATGTCTTTCTTTTTAAGAATTATTATTTTTGATAAAATAGCGGCTAAAATATTGAGAAAATAAGAACGGTTGTTTTCATTATTATGCAATTCGTTAAATAAAAAACTGAGCTCCAAAAATTCGGTGTTATTGAATTTTAAAACAGAAGATTGGTTATAAAAATCAGTATACTGTATCGCCGAATCAAATTGGTGCAATTGTGAGAGATATAAGGAACTAAAGGCAATTGTAAAGCCATCCGATTGTTTGGCTCGCTTAGATAAATGCACACTTCCTTTGGCCACGCTGTGTATCGAATTACTCGAAATAGTAGTTTCGCCATAATCAATGGTATGCTTCCCTCCGCCCTTTTTAAACACCAATAATTGATAAAAATCATGTGAGTGTATTTCGTTAATATTATATCGAGGAGGTTCTGTCCAATGAAAAATCTGAGCCATCACTTCATCTATGCCCATGTCTTTAAAGGTATGAATAGGAATATTAGCTGTCATTGTTTATTCAAAGAAATAACTAAAATTTCTTTTTATGCATTTTTTAATATTTGGCTCTAAAATTCTTCTTAATTCATTGTTATTTAATAATTGAAAATTGTCCTTTTTGTGTTTCGGTATTGCTCAAAATTAGATATTGATAATTGCCAGATGGCAAAAATTCAATATTCAGTTTAAATTCTTCAAGCCCAGCTATCTTTTTATTAAACACTTGTTTACCATTCATATCGAATAAAAAAAGCTCAACTTGGCTCACACGATTATTGATGCTAAATGTTACATTAGAATTAGCCGGATTTGGAAATACACTGAAAAGGG
>CAMDXE010000047.1 GCA_945878925.1 Chitinophaga pinensis | reverse complement strand
GGATACGGTTGAACATATTAAACATTATAAGCACAACCCCAATTACATTTCTTCGGTCGAAATTCATACCGAAAAAGTTAAACCAAGCGCCGACATCAACCATGTTATCCAATCGTCGGATATTATTCTTTTTGTTATTCCGGCCGCTTTTTTAGACGACGCCTTAGCGCAGACCGCCACAAATAGCTTTGATAATAAAATTGTGGTTTCGGCCATTAAGGGATTGGTGCCTCAAACTGGACAAATTGTTGGAGAATATTTTGAATCAAAATATATGCTAAGCCGCAATAATATTGGCGTTATAGCGGGGCCTTGTCATGCCGAAGAAGTAGCTCTCGAAAAACTATCCTATTTAACCATCGCCTCCGAATCGGATGAAACGGCTAATAAAATTAGGCAATTACTAAACAACCGTTATATTAAAACCAATGTTTCGGATGATATATATGGAACAGAATACAGTGCGGTATTAAAAAATGTTTATGCTATGGCTTGTGGCATTTGCCATGGAATGGGATGCGGCGATAATTTTCAAGCGGTGTTAATATCAAATGCTATCCGCGAAATAAAAAGGTTTATTGACGTTGTTCACCCTATTGAACGGGATATTAAAGATTCTGCATATTTAGGCGATCTTTTGGTAACGGCATATTCTCAATTTAGCCGCAATCGCACGTTTGGCAATATGATTGGAAAGGGTTACTCGGTGAAAGCTGCCCAATTCGAAATGAACATGATTGCCGAAGGATTTTATGCAGCCAGTACCATTTTCGAACTTAATAAAAAGTATAATGTAAACATGCCAATTTTAGAGTTTGCACATAATGTGGTTTATGAAAATGCAAATTTAAAAATGGCCTTAGAAAAATTGGAAAATAATATTGATTAAAGTTCTATGTTCTGAATCCTATGTTCTAAGTGGTTTTACGTGAACCAACATAGAACATAGCACCTAGAACATAGCACCTATAACATAGCACCTATAACATAGCACCTATAACTCAGAACTATTTCCTACAACATGCATCCCCAAAGGGGAAATACTTTATCCCGCCATTTATTACAAACCCATCTAATGGGGCATAAATATCTCTAAATACAGGCGCATTAAGTGACCCAGTATACACCGAATCGAAACGCGTTTGGCGAGCATCCAAGAAATTTTCGAAATTGATAAAAACAGAAAACTTTTCCCAAAGTTTTTCAACCATAAATCCGCAAATCCAATAGTCTTTCCCAATTTTACCATCGCTCAAAGTTTGCTTTCCAAAATAGTAACCCTCAAGTCCTATTTTCCATTTTCCTTCCAATTCATACATAATTACCGTATTCAAACGGTGCTTTGGTGTAAGTGGCATACGCACTATGCTATCGGTATGAAGACGGGTATTGGTGTGGGTATAACCCAAAAATAATTTAAAATCGCCAAAACCAACTTTTATATTCGTTTCGCAACCTTTTGTGTCAATATAACCCTTCGCATTTTCTAAAATTGTATAATTCCAGTCGATGGGGCTGTAATAATGTTTCAAAATTAAGGGCGAATTAATACGGGTATAAAATATCAATTGATTGATGGTGAAAGATAGCTTATTGTCGGCTAAATAAAACCGATAATTAAGGTCGCCATTCATTCCATAGCTTTTTTCCAAGGTATTTTTATCCTTGTCAATTGGTTTTAAATCTTGGAAATTAATTTTTTCGGTTTCTTCGGTAAAAATGCTTGGTGTTTTATACCCAAACCCTCCTCCTAATCGCGAGGTAAGCGCCGGATTAATTTTATAGAGCAACGATATTTTTGGCAAAATAATGGGTCCATAATTTTTGGTATAATCGGTTCGTATGCCTGTTTCAAGTGTTACTTTTTTGCTGGCCTTCCATGTATTTTGCACAAAAGCGCCAAGGGTATTCTGCTTATACGACACATCGTATCTAAAGGGTTTTTCGGTTTTGAACGAATCGGTCCAAATATTTACCCCCGCAATCCATTCGAATTTTTTATGTACTTTAATATAATTGAGTTCCGTAAATGAATTTATCTGATTGCCGTTAAAAGTATACCCATTCGTTGTAAGTTGACGCTTAAAATAAGCCACACTATTTTTTACATTAATGAGCCCACCACCTTCATTTTTGTGTTCGAAATGCACTTGCGACGAGAGGCGCTTAGTAATATTGTATTCGAAAAAACGTTCGGGTGCACCTGCATCGCCATTTATCAATGTTAAATTTCCGCCTTTCCTATCTTCCATTAACCCACTTACACCTACCATTATTTTATTGGTTTTATTTGGGTAAAAATACAAACGGGGATTAAACGTATACCGTTCGAATTTTGGAATTGCTGTTAGGCCAACATTTTTTGGGGCATATGCCAAATTGCTGTTTCGGGCAGCATACAAGGTTAATCCAATTTTTCCTTTTCGTTTTTCATAAAAACTATTCAAATCCATCCCTCTTGCACTTGTTCCATTTAAAAAAACCTTTAGATCGCCAGCTTCGGTAGGGGTTTTCGAAATTAAATTTACCATACCAGCTATAGCCCCTCCTCCGTATAGTGTTGAGTTTGACCCTTTAATAATCTCCGCTTGTTTCAAATCTAAAGGCGGGGTTTGCAAAAGGCCCAAACCTCCCGAAAACCCTGAATACAAAGGAAATCCATCTTTTAATATTTGAGTAAATCTACCGTCCAATCCCTGAATTCGTATGCTTGCATTGGCAGAGGTTGCCGAAGTTTGCTGAGTTTGTATGCCAGTGCTTTCGGCCAATAGCATTCGAATATCCCCTGGTTTCATATTGGCTTTTTCTTCCAATTCTTCGCCAGCAATATATTCAACACGGCTAGGAATATCCAATATACTCCGGCTGCTTCGCGTCGACGTTATTTCAATTTCGTCTATTTCTGCTTCCAATGAATGAAGAACAATTTTTAATGTATCGATGTTGCTTAATGGAAAAATTAAGGTGTCATATTGGGTTTGGTAACCAAGGTATTTCCAAATCAATACTTGGGTTCCATTTCCAATATTAGATAAGGTAATCATGCCATTTTCATCGGCAGAACCTCCAATTTTTGAAGGTTTTAAATAAACTGTAGCACCTGTCAATGGCTCATTGGATTGAGCATCGGTAACTTTTGCTTTAATGGTATTTTGTGCATATGCAGTATTTATTCCTAAGAGGAAGATAACCAGTAGTTTTAGTTTTGTCATAATTAAATTTTAAATAAAATAAGGATAAGGCTTTTTAAATCCGGATGTAAAATTACATTAAATCATTCAACTAATGGCCTCAAAGTTTTATATAGACTATAACGAAATGGGCTGTCTATTAAATATTAAAAGCGACCCTAAGCTCGCTTTTATAGTGTTCTTTTAAAATATTGAAGCCTGAATTTTTACTTCACCTCTTCGAAATCTACATCCTGCGCAGTATCGTTGCCAGAAGTGGACTTAGCGGTTTCGGGTTCTCCCTCAGTTTGATTTGGCTGAGCCTGTCCTTGCTGTTGTTGTGCATTATACAAATCTTGCGATGCTGCTTCCCATGCTTTATTTAAAGCCTCACTTGCTGCATCAATCGCAGCAATATCTTTTTCAAGATGGGCCTTTTTCAATTCATCCTTAGCGGCAACTATGGCTGTTTTTTTATCTTCTGGAATCTTATCGCCAAACTCTTCCAATTGTTTTTCGGTTTGGAAAACCAATGAATCGGCCGAATTTAGTTTTTCTATCTCTTCTTTGGCTGCTTTATCCGAATCGGCATTCATTTCGGCTTCGCGTTTCATGCGCTCAATTTCATCTTTGCTCAAACCAGATGAAGCCTCAATTCTTATTTTTTGTTCTTTTCCGGTTCCTTGATCCTTAGCACTTACATTTAAAATACCATTGGCATCAATATCGAAGGTCACTTCAATTTTAGGAATCCCTCTGCGAGCAGGAGGAATACCATCTAAATGAAACTTTCCTATGGTTTTATTATGATTGGCCATTGGGCGTTCGCCTTGCAATACATGAATTTCAACCGATGGTTGGCTATCGCTTGCAGTGCTAAACACTTCGCTCTTTTTTGTGGGGATTGTGGTATTCGAATCAATCAATCTGGTCATTACGCCGCCCATGGTTTCGATACCTAAGGATAATGGTGTAACATCCAACAATAGAATGTCTTTAACTTCGCCAGTAAGAACGGCCCCTTGAATAGCAGCACCTACGGCCACTACTTCATCCGGATTTACGCCTTTGGAAGGCTCTTTGCCAAAAAAATCTTTCACCAATTTTTGTATGGCGGGAATTCTTGTGCTTCCTCCAACCAAAATCACTTCATCAATATCAGAGGTTTTAAAACCAGAATCTTTCATGGCTTTTTTACATGGTTCTATGGTTCTTTGAATTAGCTTGTCGGCTAATTGTTCGAATTTTGCGCGCGACAAACTTCTAACCAAATGTTTTGGAATGCCATTTACCGGCATAATATACGGCAGGTTTATCTCGGTTTGTTGGGCACTCGACAATTCTATTTTTGCTTTTTCGGCCGCTTCTTTCAATCTCTGTAAAGCCATAGGATCCTGATGCAAATCGATGCCCTCATCTTTTTTAAATTCATCGGCCAACCAATCAATTATGACATGATCAAAATCGTCGCCCCCTAAGTGGGTATCGCCATTAGTTGACTTTACTTCAAACACGCCATCGCCTAATTCAAGTATTGAAACATCAAAGGTTCCTCCACCTAAATCATATACAGCTATTTTCATGTCTTTGGTACGTTTATCCATACCATAAGCCAATGCTGCAGCTGTAGGTTCGTTTACAATTCGCTCTACCTTTAACCCTGCAATTTCGCCTGCCTCCTTAGTGGCTTGACGTTGAGCATCATTAAAGTATGCCGGAACGGTAATTACAGCACGTGTAACTTCCTGGCCCAAATAATCTTCAGCGGTTTTCTTCATTTTTTGCAAAACAATCGCCGAAATTTCTTGTGGGGTATATTTTCTGTCGCCTATTTGAACACGAGGCGTATCGTTATCTCCTTTAACCAATTTGTAGCTAATGGTTCTTAATTCACTGCTAACTTCCGAATATTTCCGTCCCATAAATCTCTTTATCGAACTAATTGTATTCCCTGGATTGGTGATAGCCTGTCGTTTGGCAGGATCGCCTACTTTGCGCTCGCCATTGCCATTGTCTAAAAAAGCGACGATGGATGGGGTGGTTCGGTGGCCTTCGCTGTTTGGAATTACCACGGGCTCATTTCCTTCTAAAACTGATACACACGAATTGGTTGTACCTAAGTCTATTCCTATTACTTTACTCATTTTTATTACGTATTTATTGGCAATTAAAACAATAAAAATGCCAAAATAAATTTAGTCCTATTTACTGCCATTAAGACACAAATTAGATTAATTACCTCTTAAAAATAGTAAGAAAGGCAGAAATAATGCTAATAAAATTAGCTTCTTGATTTGATGATCTGATTGTAGGCTCCATCCCAAAGGCTGATGCGTTGATGAAGGGACTCGCGTATTGACACTTCGGCTTCCTCCCAATATTCAAGATTATCGGCACAAAGGTTTTCGGTCATCTGCAGCGCTAAATGGCTATGATGATCGCCATCAACTTCAATATGACGTTCGAGGTAATATTTGAATATTGAAATATTTGAAGGGAAATTTTTATGCAGATCGTTTATTATGGAGATAAACATTCCTGGAATTAGGTCTTCGCGACCAAAGGTGAATATAGCAGCTTGAAGGTGAGGCTTGCCGCTGTCAATTACTTTAAAGGTAAAATTTACAAAATCTTTTGCCTCTATTGGAGTATCGGAGGCAGCAAATGCCAAATCAAAGTTTTTTGTTTTTATTAATTCCGAAATAAAGGTTTGTATGGCTTCAGTATTTGCGCCACATTGGTGCATGGCTTCGAGATACAATTCAAAATGACTTTTTCGGTTTCCGTCTAAATCCACATCGGATTCTTCGCCTAATACAATTTCATTTATTAAATGCCTCGTTTCGGCTGACCCTATAGGAAACCAGGGCACAGAAGTGCAGGTTAAATTATTTTGCAATGATTTTAATAATGACATAAAATCCCAAACAGCATAGATGTGAAATTGCATGAAAATTTTTAAATCATCGAGAGTCAAGATATTTGAATATACCTTATGATTTATTATTTCTTGCCTTAAGGGTTCAATCGATTGGTTGATTTTTTCGATAAATTGGTTCTCGGAATATGACATTTGCAATGGTTTTTAGGTAAGCTTAATTTTTCTAAAAAAACATGCCCATTGGGAAAGGGCAAATCTCTTATCAAAATTTTTGCAAAAATATAGCTATTTTACATAAAATATAATACCAAACTCAGATATTTATAGATAAATCAGGACCAGAGTTATGGTGATAAAAACCTCAAATTTTCAAATATTCCTATCTAGTTATGCTTAAATTTTTAAGAATTTCATGGGCTTTAATTGGTCAATTTGAAAAAAATATACGCCTGGTCTTAGCTCGCCTAAATCAATAATCCTACTTTCATATATTTCCTTATTAATAACCACTTGCCCAAGTTCATTTAAAATTTTAATGGTATTACCTCGGTCTTCAAAATCGATTATTAAATAATCGCCTGCGATTCTCCAGGCAATTTTTTTGGCATTTACTAATGGCTGAATAGAGGAATAGGCTACTTCTCCATCATAATCCATTTGTTTTAACCTATAAAACGAAACCCCATGGTGTGGATTATTATCATGATATGCATAATATAAATTTTGAGAACTTGAACCCCCCAAAGATTTTGACTTTACGAAAGATATGGTTTCGAATGATGGACCAACTCCCGACTTTTGCACTTCATATCCAAGGCAATTATTTTCGAAGGCCGTAGCCCACTCTAATAATGCCGCTCCATTTTTGAGCTTTGCTCTAAAGTAAATATATGTTACCGGCAATGGATTATTATTGGTACTGGCATTGGCTAGAATGAAAGTGCCAAACGCACTAACAGACGAGGTGCTTGTTACTAAGCCAGCATTTGCATTGCCCGATCCACTGGCAGGCACATTTACCCATGTTCCTCCATCAAATCGAGCAAGACTGAGTTCATTAACATTGGCCGTATTTACACCGCTATTACTTCCCCAAGCCAAGGCAATCGTAGCATCGGATGGGGTGCCACTTGTTGAACGGGATAATTCAAAATAATCTAGAGTACTAACTCTAGTAATTGGAGAGGTGAACGTTGAAATATTGCTATAGGCTGTATTAAAATATTCGGCCGTAAATGTGGTTAAATTACTTGTGGACGGACTTATGGTTAACGATCGGAGTATATTTCCTTTGCCTACAGGAAAAACAAAATTTGAAGTTGTACTCGTTTTTTTTGACAATAGCCCGAGCACAAAACTCGAATTAGACGAACCAGTTACGCTGGCTGCGGTTTCCATAATTAACAGATTAGATGCTGTGCTATTTACAATTCCATTGGTTAACGACAATACCCCATTTACGGTTATTGAAGCAGACAAAGCCACACCATTGCTCGAATTAATGGTTAAGTTATTTAGCACCGTTGTGTTTGTCGGAATTTCGAATCCTGTGGATATTGAAGCTCCAAATTGATTATACGACACATTTACCGTCGACCCAAAGTTTGGAGATGCATTGAGTGCCCCACCAGTTTTATTAATGGTAGCTCCATTTCCCATAGTGAGGGTTGATGAATTGCTAAACGTTCCTATGGATAAATCTAATATTCCATTTATAGTCCGTGACAATCCACCAATGGATAATCCTGAAGAATTGGTTATGGTAAGATTTTGAAAATTAGTCAACCATTCCACCGCACTTGCCGTTTGAGCGCCTGCTGCCGAATATTTAAGCGTGGTACCTGTTGAGCTTACACTAAACGACCCACTTGCTCCAATGGCAAGCGTTCCGCCTTGCATGTTCAAACTCCCATTATCTGAGAGTTCGGTCGAAAGCGATGCTTGAGTTGTTTTTGTGCCAGAGGCCGATAGCACGATATGCTTGTAACTTAATAAATTAACTGCATTAGTAAAGGAATACCCTAAGAAATTTTGATTCCCCGATCGGTTGTATTCTACTATTCCATCAGCCCCAATAGTATAGGATGCACATTGAATATAGGGGGATAACCCTTCTAATTGGAGTGTACCATTAACAGTTATAGCTCCACAAATTGAACTGGTGGTGCGCGATATTACCGGAGTTGTGCCTCCCCCGCTTACCGACGAACTCAATACCGCCCCTGCACTAATAGTTAAATCACCCTGTCCGGCAGTATTGTTGTCTGCTGCAATTCTGTATGCCGTAGATAATTTACCTGAGGATATAAGCCAATTGGCCGCTTTAACAATGGTATTTAATGTGGCGGTTTGTCCAGTTGATAATGCAATTTCAACATCAAATAGGGAAACCGAACCCGATGCATTTCCTCCCCATTCGTTGGCAAGAGTAAGATTACGTGTATTTCCAACAAACTTCAACTTTCCTCCCGATGCTTTAGAAATTGGCAAGGTTGGGGTATTGTTTTCGGATGTAATCGATAAGGCACTTGTCGAATTTAACGTTGTATTTACAACTCCTATATAACAACTTAATTTACCTTCCAAATTGAGTTGGTAAGTTTGTAAAGCAACCAAACCATCTCCCCCAGTAGTGGCATCGGTGGTGCCCGAGCTTATATACAAATCGAGGCAACTTTGGTCGCCATTTAAGGTGGTGGTGTGCCCTGCTTGGATAAACACAATATTAGTTGCACCTGGAGGTGTGGCGCTATTCGACCATTTAGAACCATCCCACATTTGCCAGTCACTTGCTGTCCCCCAATCTACTGCTGCCGCAGCAGTTCTATAATCTCCTGTGGATTGAGACCAAACACTTTGCACGAAAAAGAAGAATGGAAAACTCCTTAACCAAAAGTTCTTCATAAGTTATAGTTACACAAATTAAAAAAAAATTATTCAAATAAAATAATCCTTTAAAAAACTAATTTACGTAAAAAAGAACAATACCGATTTTTAACCTTCGGATGCAATCTATTGGTTAAAAACCCAAATTCTGTATCACAAAACAAGAGTCTTTCGGACGGCTATCCTTTTTTTCGATTTAAGCCAAGGGTTTTTAAAATCCATTTAGGAAGCGGTTTGCCCGTATTTTTATTGCGCAGATTCAAATACCACCCAATTTTTTTGAGTATTGGAATTTTGTGAGTTTCAACAAATTCGATGAGTGTGCCATCGGGGTCTTCAATATAAGTAAAGTGTCCTGCCGCCTCACCCATATCAAAACTATTGCTGCTGTCTACCGTAAACGGAAATCCATTGGCTTCGCATTCTTCCTTTAGGCTCGACATTCCGTTGATATCAAAACACAAATGAATAAATCCCAAGTCGCCCCACAATCTGTTTTCAAAAATTTTAGCTGGCCTACGGCTCATACATTGCAATAGCTCAATTTCTGTGGTGCCTAATAATTCGCTAAAAGCCCCCATCCTAACTTCTTTATGCTTTAATATTACCCGTCTGAAGGTTTCTTGTCCACCAGGCAAATCGCTAAGATCGCTAAAACTATCAATCTTATCATAAGCTACCTCATCGTATCCTAATATATCGCGGTACAGTGTTAACGATTTCTCCATATCGCTTACCCCAATTACTGCTCCGCAAACACCTCCAGCTAAGGCCCCTGTATTGCTAAACCAATTATCGCATTCAATAATTTGAAAAATATTTCCATAGGGATCCCTCACGTAAAAACATTGTTTCCCTAATGGATTTGTTTTCAATCCACCTAATACATCAGCCCCTTGCTGAGTCATGGATTGATGCATCGCAATTATGTCTCGGCATTTTAATTGTGGAAATTGTATACCCAAGTCGCCGAGTTGAAATTCATTTTCGGACGGCTGAGGCGTACGGCTTGTGTATTGCCAGATCTCAAATCCACCGCCTCCCTGCATACTAATGGCCAATATGGCATGGCGCATATGTGCAATACCAGCCGTATATGGCAGCATTAAATTAGCTTCGGCTGCTTCTTCAAAAATTGGCACATCTAAGGCAAAATATTTTCTATACCAATCCCATGCTTGATGAACATTCGGAATTCCAATGCCTATTTGTTGTATCCCAACAATACGTTTTGTCATAGGGCAAAAATAATAAAAAGCCTCCAACCCCTAGGGGGAGTTTTTGTTGATGCCTGAAGATTGATTGTAGCTAGTTGCCCATTATTTCTTTGGGTCGAGGCGTATGGCAATTTTAAAAAACAAGGAAGGGAAAAATCGTTTTATTTTAACTAAATATTTATCAGTTTTACCAATTATAACCTCGTGTTTGCGCTTTTCAACGGCCTCTATAATTCGCATAGCACATACTTTCGAATCAATACCATTTTTTTGCCCTGCATCCATTAGGCCATAATTTGTTCCATCGGCATTAAGCGCATTCACTGAAATATTTGTTAAAATACGTCCCGGACAAACCATCGTTACATGAATATTATTTCTATAATTTTCGATAGATAGCGATTCGAAATACCCATGCAAAGCGTGTTTCGAGGCCGCATAAGTGCTTCTTAATCCAAAACCAAATTTTCCGGTTAGGCTGCTTAGTACCACAATTTGCCCTCCCCCGTTTTTAATTAAATGCGGCAATACCGCATTGGTTAAAGCAACCTGGCCGAAAAAATTAACTTCCATAATTTGTCGTACAACCTCCATACTCGTTTCGGCCGCTAATCCCCTTTGTGTAATGCCTCCATTGTTTATCAAAATATCAAGGCGTTGAGTAAAATTTAAGGCTTTTTGTACAAGCGCTTCAGGGTTCTTTAGGTCGGCTAAATCAAGGGGCAGTACCAAACATTTTCCACCTAAGGCATGACATGCCTCTGCCACTCTTTGCAGTTCGGTTTGCCTGCGTGCCGATAAAATTAAATTATGGCCACCCGATGCATATAAAAGGGCCAAGGCTTCGCCGATTCCACCACTTGCTCCAGTAATCCAAATGGTTTTAGTTTTCATTTATATCCAAGTTAATATATAGCATTCTGTATTGCTTATCTTTGAGTTGTCGAGCATTGATGTTTCTATGAGTTTATCGCCTTGTTGCTCAAAAACACGAAAGTAAACTTTAAGCGTAATATTAGGGTTAACCCGACAAAAACAAAACTCGAGCATTTGGTTTTCAAAATCAAGGCTTAAAAGTTTAATGTGAATTTTAAAATCAATATCGTGAAGGTTAGCATATTTGAACACAGCCTCTTTTGCACTCCAAATCAAACAAAGACTCCCATTATAAAAATCAATGGGTATGAGTAACTTTTCTTCTTCGGTGCAAAATTTATGTGCAATTCGATTAATGCGTTCATCAAATAATTCCAAATCAATGCCACAGTTTGCTTTGGAATTATAAATGGCTGCAGCCAAATTGCCTGAATGGGTCATAGAAATATGACCATCTTCATCCGACAAAAATGGCTTGCCATGATGATTTTTAATAATTCTTGAATTTGAAATCCCAACAGCCTCTTGTAAAGCAATTCTGGCAGCCAACCAATGTCGGTTTCTTCGGTCAGATTTAAAAGGCAAAAACTCATCAATGGTTAACATGGCCTGCAATTGCTCAGGCTGTTCTGTAATATGCCAAAGGGCAATTATACCATGAGAATGTTTTTGTTTGTTGATTAACGGCAATTACAATTGGGTTTTGGTTACAAATCTAGCATCTAAAAGTCTAATATCTAACAGTCTTAAATCTTAAGTATCTTTGCCCCATGAATGAAGTTCAGAAAGCTATTCTGATCATAATGGATGGTTGGGGAATAGGCAAGCACGATCAATCCGATGCTATTTATAATGCCCATACGCCTTTTATTGATGCGTTGTTTCATACGGTTCCTCATTCAACCTTGCTTACGCATGGGTTAAATGTGGGTTTGCCCGATGGACAGATGGGAAATAGCGAAGTGGGGCATTTAAATATAGGCGCAGGACGAATTGTTTATCAAATGCTTACGCGAATTGATAAGGCTTTTGCTGATGGAGAAGTTGAAAAATCGGAGGCGATACAACGAGTTATTCAAAAAGCAAAGGCCCAAAATAAAAAGATTCATCTCATTGGTTTAGTATCCAACGGAGGGGTGCATGCCTCTATAGAGCATTTGATAATGCTTTGTGAAATTTTTAAGAATAACGGATTAGATAATCAAACCTTTATCCATGCTTTTACCGATGGAAGAGATACAGATCCAAAGGGCGGAATAAATTACCTGAAAAATTTGATGGCCAACCCTAAAATTGGGCAAACAAAAGTGGCAAGCTGCATAGGACGCTATTACGCCATGGACCGCGACAAACGCTGGGAACGGATAAAAATAGCCTTTGATTTATTAACCCAAGGAAAAGGTGAAAAATCCACAGATTTAGTTAAAACAATCGGTGAATCGTATGAAAATGAAGTGACCGATGAGTTTTTAAAACCAATTTCGATTAGAGATAAAAACGACCAACCACTGGCGATTATCCAAGAAGGCGATATTGTTATTAATTTCAATTTTAGAACCGACCGCGGCCGTGAAATTACATTGGCCTTAACGCAAAAGGATTTTCCGGAGCAGGAAATGAAACACTTGAATTTGGATTATACCACCTTTACCGAATATGATAAAACCTTTGAGAATGTAAACATTTTTTTTGAAAACAACGACTTGACAAATACATTGGGCGAAGTAATTGCTCAAAAAAACCTTAAACAAATTCGGGCTGCCGAAACAGAAAAATACCCTCACGTTACGTTCTTTTTTTCGGGAGGAAGAGAAAAGGAATTTGTAAATGAAAAACGAATCGTGATTCCTTCGCCCAATGTGGCTACCTACGATTTGCAGCCCGAAATGAGTGCCATTCCTTTGAATAATGCGCTATTGCAAGAAATAGAAATGGCGGAGACCGAATTTATGTGCATCAATTTTGCCAATGCCGATATGGTAGGGCATACAGGCGTTTATTCAGCCATAGTAAAAGCCGTGGAAACAGTGGATGCATGTGTTAAAGAATTGGTAGAGGCCGGTTTGAAAAAGGATTATCAGTTTATAATAATAGCCGATCATGGAAATGCCGATTTTGCTATAAACGATGACGGAACACCTAATACAGCTCATAGTATGAATCCGGTTCCCTGTTTTTTAGTGGGGAATAATAAAGTTAAAATGCACGATGGAATATTGGCGGATGTAGCGCCAACCCTTTTAAAAATGATGGGAATTGAGCAACCCCAAGAGATGTCTGGTAAGGCTTTGTATTAATCACAAAATAAACTCTTCAAAATTTTCGGAAGTTATAATTTGCCCTTCGGCCTCATAGGCATGGATAAACGATTTTGGAAATTTTGTTTTATTATTGGCCTTCCATTTAAACTCATAGGGCATTAGTTTGCCATCTGCTTCCTCTATATAGTCAATCTCTTGTTGGTCAGTATTTCGCCAAAAATAAATATTACAGTGTTTCTGATTATAATGCAAATGCTTCATTCGCTCTATTATTAAAAAATTTTCCCATAAGGGCCCCACATCATCACGACTATCAATTGGATTAAAATTATTAATTAGGGCATTTCTTACGCCGTTATCATAAAAGTAAATTTTACGGCTTTGTTTTAGTTCGTTTCTCAAATTACGACTAAATGATGAAAGCCTGAAAACCACAAATGCTTTCTCCAATACATCGATGTACTTTTCTACTGTTTGGTTATCAAGCCCGCAAGTTTTCCCTAATTCGTGATACGACACTTGACTGCCTACTTGAAACGCTAATGCCTTGGCCAGTCTTTCTAATTTTTCTGGTTTTAAAATTCGTTCCAAAATAAAAATATCTTTATACAAATAACTATTCACCAAGGTTTTTAATAAATCCTTTTCATCGCCCAAATGCGTTACAATTTCGGGGTAATAGCCATAAATAAGCCGATTTTCAAGCAATCGTCTTTCAGTAAGCAATCCGTGATGTTTCACCATTTCGGAATAGGAAAGCGGAAATAATTTAAATTCCCATTTGCGCCCAGTCAACGGCTCGTTTAGTTTGTTGGCCAATTCAAAAGCGGATGAACCCGTGGCTATCACTTTTACATCCGATCTATTGTCCGTTATTAGTTTCATTCCCAAGCCAATGTTGTTTATGCGTTGGGCTTCATCGATTACGATGGTTTTATTTTGGCCAATTAGAGCATTTAGTTTGGTGGAAGTGGCATCTTCAAAAAGTAAGCGAACATCCGCTTCGTCTCCATTAAGCCTCAGAATTGGTTGTGTAAAATCCTTTTCCAGTTGTTTTAATAGTGTGCTTTTTCCTACTTGTCGCGCACCTAATAAAACAAGAGCTTTTGAGTCCTTCAGTCGCTTATTTATAGGTTTTAAAATTTGCCTTTCAATCATTATTTCTGTAATATTTAAATACAATATTAAAACAAATTATTTTACAAATCGCAATATATTGCTATTTTTTGCGATTACAATCGCAATATATTGCTTTTTTTTGCGAACATAATCGCAATATTAGGCATTTTTAATAAACATATTAGGCATAAATTTGCCCTGTTTTAAATCCATGCAACTCATATTCGCCAGCAACAATGCTCATAAATTAGTGGAAGTAAAAGCCATCTTGGCTCCTTCGCATGTTGAGATTAAAAGCCTCAACGAAATTGGTTTTTATGAAGAGATAGAAGAAACAGGCTTAACCTTTCATGAAAATGCGGCTTTAAAAGTCAGAGCCATTTACGAGGCAAAAGGAATAAATTGCTTTGCCGATGATAGCGGGTTGGAAGTGGAAGCTTTAGATGGACAACCGGGCGTTTACTCGGCACGATATGCGGGCAAACATGGTAACCACGAAGCCAATAATCAAAAATTATTAAAGGAACTGAACGAAAAACCCAATCGCAAGGCCTGTTTTAAAACCGTTATTGCTTTAATGCTAAATGGAAAAATTCATTATTTTGAAGGGCGAGTAGATGGGGTAATTGCCACTGAAATGAGTGGCAGTAAAGGTTTTGGTTATGACCCTTTGTTTATTCCCGATGGATACGACAAAACCTTTGCCGATATGCCGGCAGAAATTAAAAATAGCATAAGCCATAGAAAACGGGCTTTGGAATCGATGTTGGAATTTTTGAAGTAAAGTGAACCACAACTTTTCCCGATTTTTTTTCGGGATAGACACATAGTCATTTAAGGATTCACGACTTGTCCCGATGAAATCGCGGATAGGTTTT
>CAMDXE010000046.1 GCA_945878925.1 Chitinophaga pinensis | reverse complement strand
TGGCACCTTCTTACCCCCCACCTTCGCCAAGCCCAAAATCGTTACAAGCAATTTTTGAAGTAGATTAAGATTTGAAGAAGGGATGAAATATATTTGCACCAAATTATGTTACGAACCCATACTTGCGGCGAACTGCGCATTACAGATGTTGGAAAAGAAATAGTTCTTTGTGGATGGCTTCAAAAAAGTCGCGACATTGGCACCATAGGCTTTATCGACTTGCGCGATCGTTATGGAATCACTCAATTATCGTTTGATGAACATAAAAATAAGGATGTATTTAATCAAGCGCGAATTTTAGGGCGCGAATTTGTATTGCAAATTAGCGGAACGGTTGTAGAGCGTACTGCAAAAAACGCAAATATGGCCACTGGCGACATTGAGATACAGGTGGCTTCGGTCGAAATATTAAATGAATCGAAAACGCCCCCGTTTACTATCGAAGAAGATACCGATGGCGGCGACGAGTTGCGAATGAAATTTCGTTACCTAGATTTACGACGAGCAAACGTTCGCAAAAATTTAGAATTGCGGCATAAGGTTTCTAAATTTACGCGTCAATTTTTAGATGCGCAAAATTTTATTGAGGTAGAAACCCCGATGTTGATTAAATCGACTCCAGAGGGTGCTCGAGATTTTATTGTTCCCTCGCGCTTAAACGAAGGCGAATGGTATGCTTTGCCTCAAAGTCCTCAAACGTTCAAACAGTTGTTGATGGTAAGCGGCTTCGACCGTTATTATCAGATTGTAAAATGTTTCAGAGACGAAGATTTGCGCGCCGATAGACAACCCGAATTTACTCAGATTGATTGCGAAATGAGCTTTGTTGAGCAAGAAGATATTTTAAACACCTTTGAAGCGCTCATCAAAAGCTTGTTTAAAGAAGTTAAAAATATAACGCTCGATCCATTACCCCGTATGAGTTACGATCATGCCATGAAATATTATGGCTGCGACAAGCCCGATACGCGATTCGACATGCCTTTTGTGTATTTAGATGATCTAGCCAAGGGCAAAGGATTCGAACTGTTTGATTCGTCCGAATCGATTATTGCCATAAATGCCAAAGGCGCTGCCAATTATACCCGAAAACAATTGGATGAATTAACTGCTTTTGTCAAAAAACCACAAATAGGGGCCAAAGGTTTAATTTACTGCAGGGTGGCCGACGACGGAACCTTCAAATCGTCCGTCGATAAATTTTACGACCAAGCCGATTTGCAAAAATGGGCCGATGCCTGCGGTGCGCAAACCAATGATTTAATTTTGGTATTATGTGGCGAGCTAAACCAAACGCGAAAACAAATGAGCGAATTAAGGCTTGAGTTGGGCAAACAATTGGGATTGCGAAATGCCGACACCTACAAGGCGCTTTGGGTCATTGATTTTCCCTTAGTGGAATACGACGAGGCCAATAAACGCTGGCATGCTATGCATCACCCATTTACCTCACCAAAACCCGAAGATTTAAAATATATGAGCACTGAACCCCAACGTATAAGGGCCAACGCCTACGATATGGTAATTAATGGGGTAGAAGTTGGAGGAGGAAGCATACGCATACACAACAAAGATTTACAAAAACAAATGTTTACCTTATTGGGCTTTTCGGATGAACAAGCCCAAAATCAATTTGGGTTTTTGATGAATGCTTTCGAATATGGAGCGCCACCTCATGGGGGAATAGCCTTTGGTTTCGATAGATTATGCTCACTTTTTGGAGGCTCCGAAACCATTCGCGATTATATTGCATTTCCAAAAAATAATATGGGCCGTGATGTAATGATTGATGCGCCATCGGCTATAAGCGACGAACAACGTCTGGAACTTGGCCTTTAATCGCTATCGTTTTAACCGAAAGCTACATCATTATTAAATGCAAAATAATGAGCTCTGATTAACGCATACTCTAAAAAAAACTAGCTTGCTTATTGCAGCATAGCCCACAATTTATCTTTAAGGGCTGCAATTTGAAATCCTGTGGTTGATGAAATAAACAAGCACTCTTCGCCTGGGGGCAAATCGGATTGAAGCATACCCATAAGTTCGTCGTCGATAAGATCGGTTTTGGTGATGGCTACCAAACGTTTTTTGAAGAGCAATTCCTTATTGTGTTTTTCTAATTCGTTTAACAGAATATTAAACTCTTTAGTAATGTTTCCGGCCTCGGCAGGAATCATAAATAATAAAACCGAATTGCGTTCGATATGCCTCAAAAAACGAGTGCCTAAACCCTTGCCTTCTGATGCCCCCTCGATAATACCAGGTATGTCGGCTACAATAAACGATTTATAATTTCGGTATTTTACAATTCCTAAATTTGGAACGAGTGTGGTAAACGCATAGTTTGCAATCTCGGGTTTAGCCGCCGAAATTACAGATAGCAAGGTGCTTTTTCCAGCATTAGGAAAACCTACCAAGCCCACATCTGCCAATACCTTGAGTTCTAAAATACGCCATCCTTCGATTCCCTCCTCCCCTGGTTGTGCATAATGAGGGGTTTGTTTCGAAGGGGTTCTAAAATGCCAATTGCCCAAGCCTCCTCTGCCCCCTGGCATTAATATTTCTTTTTGCCCATCTTGGGTAATTTCAAAAATAAATTCGCCGGTTTCGGCATCGCGCGCCACTGTACCCAAAGGCACGTCAATTATTTGCGGATCGCCTTGCTTACCGGTTTTATTACCGCCTTCGCCTCGGTTTCCATCGTCGCAATGAATGTGTTTCTTGTATTTCAAATGCAGCAGCGTCCACATTTGTGCATTTCCTCTCAAAATTACCGAGCCTCCATGCCCTCCATCTCCTCCATCAGGACCGCCCATGGCCGTTAGTTTATCGCGGTGAAAATGCATGCATCCCGCACCACCTTTTCCTGAGCGAAAAAATATTTTTACATAGTCAACAAAGTTAGATTCTGCCAATTTATTTTAAATTTTACGCGGTTTAATAATTTATTAATTCTGTGCCGGAGGCTACTTGAATTAGTTAAAGGTTTATTTTTTTTTATTAAAATATTTCAAAAATATGCTATCTGTTTCAATCCAAATGCTTGCATAAATCATCAAATACCATTTCAATGCTATTCATTCCATCTACACCGTAGTATTTTCCCTGGGCTTTGTAAAACTCTTTCAGGGGTAGGGTTTCGTCGTTGTAAACCTTAAATCGATTTCGAATGGTAGCTTCGTCTTGATCATCAGCACGTCCCGAGGTTTCGCCTCTTAAAAGCAGTCGCTTGGTTAATTCATCTTCATCTACCTCCAAAGCCAACATTTTGTTAATGGGATGCCCTGTTTTATGAAGCATTTCATCTAAGGCTTTGCCCTGAGTTACGGTACGTGGAAATCCATCGAAGATAAAACCTTTGGCATCCAAATTTTCATTTATTTTATTGGCTACCATTCCTATCACTATATCATCGGGCACCAATTCGCCCTTCGATATATATTCATTTGCTTTTTGGCCCAGTGGGGTTCCTTCTTTTCTTTCGGCTCTCAAAATATCGCCGGTCGAAAGGTGTATGAGCTTGTATTTATCAATCAATCGCTCTGATTGAGTGCCTTTGCCTGCTCCTGGAGGGCCAAATAGTACTATATTTTTCAAAAGAATGGAGGTTTATTTTGCAAAAGCAACCGCCCGTCGTTCTCTGATAACGGTTACCTTTATTTGACCAGGATAAATCATCTCTTTCATAATTTTTTGGGAAATATCAAACGATAAAAGATCCGATTGTTTATCGTCTAACATGTCGCTGTTAACTATAACTCTCAGTTCTCTGCCGGCTTGTATGGCAAAGGCCTTGTCAACTCCGTCAAATCCAACGGCTAATTTTTCTAAATCAACCAATCGTTTAATGTAAGCTTCGCTATCTTCGCGGCGTGCCCCTGGGCGCGAACCTGAAATAGCATCGCAAGCTTGGATGATAGGAGAAAGAAGGTTGTTCATTTCTATTTCGTCGTGATGGGCGCCAATAGCATTGACAACATCAGGATGTTCGCCAAATTTTTCGGCCAATTTCATTCCAAGTAAAGCGTGTGGAGTTTCGGGATCGTCGTCGGGCACTTTGCCTATATCGTGCAATAAACCTGCTCGTTTGGCCATTTTTGCATTTAAGCCAAATTCGGTTGCCATTATTGCACACAAATTGGCTACTTCGCGGCTGTGCTTCAATAAATTTTGACCATATGACGAACGGTATCTCATTCGGCCAACCATTCTAATTAATTCGGGATGAAGGCCATTTATGCCTAAGTCAACTACCGTTTTTTGCCCTATTTCAATAATTTCTTGTTCTACATCATTTCTGGTTTTCTCAACCACTTCTTCAATTCTTGCGGGGTGAATTCTTCCATCCGAAACCAATCGGTGAAGCGATAGGCGAGCCACTTCCCTACGTATTGGATCGAAGCCCGACAAGATGATGGCTTCGGGGGTATCGTCTACAATTATTTCAATTCCAGTAGCTGCTTCCAAGGCCCTTATATTTCGACCCTCTCTGCCGATGATTCGCCCTTTTACCTCATCGTTTTCAATATGAAATACAGTGACTGTATTTTCGATGGCTTGCTCGGCAGCGGTTCTTTGTATGGTTTGCAATACCATTCGCTTGGCATCTTTGGTAGCGGTTAGCTTTGCCTCGTCGATGATGTACTTCATTTGGGCCAAAGCCTGCGTTTGAGCTTCGGCTTTTAAGGCTTCAACTAATTCGTTTTTGGCTTGCTCGGCCGACAAACCTGCAATTTTTTCTAATTGCTGCACCTGAGAGGCGTGAATTTTTTCGGCTTCTTGTTTTTTAACTTTGGCCACGTCCAATTGCAAAACCAAATCTTCTTTTAATCCCTCAGCCTCTTTTTGTTTTTTATCGAGGTTTGCAATTTTATCGTTTACACTTTGTTCTTTGCTTCTAAATCGGTTTTCGGCATCTGTCAATTCACGGTTGCGATTATTTACAGTTGCGTCATGTTGATTTTTAAGTTCAAAAAACTTCTCTTTGGCTTCAAATTCTTTGGTTTTTAAAATACTTGCGGCTTTTTGTGTGGCATCTTTGACAATACTGTCGGCCGAGGCATTGTTTCGTTTGTTTATTAAATATACAGCGGTGTAGGCGCTAATAGCACCTCCGCCAACAATACCTAATACTAATGATAGTGGATCCATGTTTGGTTTTTCGGGATTAATTACAGTAAAAATGCGATGGAATTATTAAGTAATATCTAACTCATCAAGGTCTCGATCCAGATCTAAGAGTAACTGTTCCATTTCTGCAGATATGGTCTGGTCTTTTGTTGTTGCATTCAGATTTTCTGATGCAAATTCAAGTGCCGACATCGCTATGGCGTCCTGCTTGTCCTGTACCGAAAAATTTTCGGTATAAAACTTGGAACGTTCATTTACTAATTTGGCCGCTTTTCTTACATTTTCCTCCTCATGGGACGAAATTTTGAGCGGATATTGCCTGTCTCCTATTAATACCTTGATGGATATTTCTTTTGATTCCACCTTTAATTATCTTTTTTTTTAGTCATTTAACAATGACATGCTTTTATCAATTTCGCGGATAACAGAGTTGATTTTTTGCTTTAAAATCTTTCTACCTTCATCGTCCGTTGCGATTGAATGTGCAATTTTAAGCATTTTATTCTTCTCTTCAATATCCTTTATCGTTTCTCGCTGTAAATCAATGGACCGCTGTAATAAAATTATTTTTTCGCTTAATTCAGAATTGTCTTTGGTTAAACGTTTGTTTTTTTCGGCTATGCTTTTCGCTTTATGGGTAATGCCCTTAATTAATACCTCCAATTCGACCATAATTTTGTAAATATTTAGCTTGATTTTCGAATGACCGCATTTAATTTGCTTTCAAATGTAGCCATAAGTTTTTGCATTAATTGGTCTATCTGCGTATCGGTCATTGTTTTTTCAGGATCATACAAAAGCATGTTTATGGTATACGACTTTTGCTCTTCTGTTAAGGGTTTGCCCTCGTAAACATCAATCACACTTAATTTTCGTAAATAATGACCCATAGTTTGGTTGACAATGGTTTCAACCTGATTGAATTTTATGGTTTTATTGAGAATTAAATTTAAATCGCGGCTTACTTCTGGAAAAAGGGGAATGTCGACTAACTTAAATTTATGAGCCTCTTTGGCCTTTATAATGGCCTCAAAATCGACTTCGGCTACCATAACTTTCCCTTTGATGTCGAATTTTTTCAATAATTCTGGGCTAACTTCTTCAATCGTTAACGATTTTATTTTTGATGCTCCAACGCTTGCCAAAGCATTTATGGCCATGGCTTTCAAATAATAATAGTCAGTTTTTAATGGCTTTTGATTCCAATTTATTTCTTCTTTATGGCCGGTAACAAGCATGCAAAGTTTTTCAATTTCTTTAAATCCTGTTTCCGTTTGAAAATACACCTTGCCAAATTCATAAAATTTCAAATCATGAGATTTGCGGTTTTTATTGTAGGCAACAGCCTCTAGCATATTTGGCAACATCTCTAAACGCATAATCGATAATTCGCTGCTTAGGGGGTTTACCAATCGGATGGCTTTGGCGAGCAGTTCTTGGTCGTAGTATGTTTCGCGGGTTAATGAATTGGTTGCAATTTCATTAAATCCTTGAGCCGATAAATAGTTGCCTATGGTTTGCTTAATGGCATTTTTATTAGGCTTTGGCTGAGGCACAGGCGCACTGTGAATGGTTTCGGGAAATGGAATATTGTTGTACCCGTAAATACGCAAAATATCTTCAAACACATCAATGTCGCGCTTAACATCAGTACGATAGTTTGGAACCAAAAGCCTTAGGCCATCTTTGTCTTCCGATTCGATTATGATGTCTAAATTTTGTAGGATAGTTTTGAGTTTTGTGGTCTCAATTTCTAAACCTGCAATGGTTTTAAATTTTTGATATTTAAAATCAACTTGGCTAAAATTTATGGTTTCGGGCAAAAAATCAAAAAATTCGGATACCTCTATTCCTGAAATTGAATCGGCAATTAATTTTACGGTTTTGGCTAATGCATTTTGGGTATTATGAGGATCTATGCCGCGTTCGAACCTAAAGGATGAATCGGTAGTTAGAGTGTGAATTTTGGCATTTTTACGAACGGATGCTGCATCAAACCAAGCACTTTCTATAAAAATATTTTTAGTCGTTTCGTTTATCGAAGTGGCCAATCCTCCCATTACGCCTGCCAAGGCAATGGGGCCGCTACCGTCGGCAATGATCAATTCTTCTCCAGTTAATTTGCGTTCGGTTTTATCGAGCAAAACTAAGGTTTCATTTTTAACGGCCATTCTTACACTAATTGAGCCATTTAATTTATCGGCATCAAACGCATGCAAGGGTTGGCCAATATCGTGCATAATAAAGTTGGTAAAATCAACAATATTATTAATGGGATTGACAGCTATGGCTTTCAGTTTTTTTTGCAACCAATCGGGCGAGGGTTGAACTTGAATGCCACGAATCGACACACCGCAATATCGGCCACAATAATTTTTATCGGCAACAGGCGTCTTTAGCGGTAATTTTATATCCTGCGTTTTGATGCTTTCGAAAGCTGAGTTAATCAAGGGTCGGTTTAAAATGGCTTTTAAATCGCGTGCTACGCCTAAGTGTGAAGCTGCATCACCTCGATTAGGGGTTAATCCAATTTCAAAAATCCAATCCGACTCGAGCTTAAAATAATTGGCCACAGAGGCTCCAATACTGCAAGCAGCATCTAGAATAAGAATTCCATCATGACTAGAGCCTAATCCAATCTCATCCTCTGCGCAAATCATACCTTCCGATTCTTCCCCTCTAATTTTGGCTCGTCTTATTATTAGGGGCTCTTCCTTTATATTATAAATGGTGCATCCTATAGGCGCTACAACAACTTTTTGGCCTTTGGCAATATTTTGGGCACCGCATACAATATTTAATTGAGAGTCTCCAATATCGACTTTGGCTAATTGCAATTTGTCGGCATTGGGATGTTGTACAAGTTCCAAAACATGCCCAACTATCAATCCCTCAAGGCCCCCTTTTATGCCTTCCGACTTGTAAAGATCTTCAACTTCTAATCCACAGTTGGTTAACAACTCCGCTATTTGCTCGGGCGATTCCGATAATTTGATGTGAGTGTTGAGCCAATTAAACGAAATTTTCATAAAAGGGCAAAGATAATAGGGTTATTGGTTTCTTTGTTATCGAGTTATTAGGCTATTGGCTTAATCCGTATGCATTACTATGCATGAAGGCATTTGGCATACACTCGCCCGATTTATTAAAAAAAAATAACCACTCTAGATATTAGAGTGGTTATATATTCTTGTTTTATTAAAATTACAAATTAATGCTGCACAATTATTTTGGTTGCCCCCTTGTGTTGCGATCCAATTAATTGAACAATATAAACCCCATTTGGCAAATGCTCGGTATTTAATTGATATTTTTTAATTCCTGGAGCCTCATTATTTAGTCGGTTTGTGAGAAGCACCGCACCTGAAAGGTTCATTACCGTAATGGTCATATTATCTTTTTTGGCTAGGCTATAACTTAAGTTGGCATATTGATTAGCGGGGTTAGGAAACACTTCTAATTTTGCCGAGAGCGTTCCATCGCTATTTTTTATGCCAGTATAAAGCGTTTTTGTTTCAAAAATCCCTCTTCCGTGTGTTCCGGCTACAATTATTGACCCACTGCTAGGCTCGTTGTCAACCTGACGAAGTTCGTAAGTAGCCACTCTTGGAAATGGTTTTCCAGCAGCTGTTCCAGTATTTTGTTCGGTCCAATTTACACTACCAGCAGTAACGTTAGTGGTGCCATATACTCCAAACTCGGTTCCTATAATTACCATATTTGGATTATCGTAAGCAAACTCGGCATCGTACACCGGCATTGCAGGCAAATTGCCTTGTATATTAACCCATGTAGGTACGGGTGCTAATGCATTTTCGGTATAATAAACATAGGCTGAGTTGCCATAATTTCCTAAGGTAACTACAAGCCGGTTAGCATTGGTTTTGTCCACTCCTATTCCTGTAACAAATCGACCGCTTGGAAGATTTCCGCTTATATTATCGCTTACGCAACCTGGATAAACATCTATCGGATTCATGTTTAAAAGGGTATCGCATTCGACCATAGGAACCTTAATGCGCACTATTTGCCCGCTCTTGCCAGCAAAAACATAGCGCCCGTCAGAAGATGTTTCAATCACAAAGGTGTTGTCAAATTCGCTTACTTTAAACCATGTAGGATTCTTAGTATAATTTAGGGCGTTTTCAATCATCCAAATTTCTTTATTCGCCCCAACAAATAATCGAGATAAGGTATCAATTTCTGATAATTTAATGGCCGTGTTGAAAGGCGCGGCTATATAATTTCCTTTTGGATCGAGCTCGAGCCCTCCGGTTCCTGGAGTCATTTTGTATCGTGGCACTCTTTTGTCGAGCATGGAAGCAAACCCTCCTCCTTTGTTTAGCGATCGGCCTATATTTCCATAATAGCTTTCAACAATGAAGCATGATTTATTGACGCTCGAAATCTCGCACCTAAATCCATCGCCGCCGTATATGGCTTGTCCTCTTTTTTTCTCAGTACCAATTTTGCTAATATATTGGGTCCCATTATCTTGGGTTCCACCAATAATATCGCCATGCGAATTGGCTGCAATCCCATAAAATTGGGTAACATTAAATCCTAAATTATAATCGGCAAAGCTTATAAAGGCCCCTGTTCGTGAGCGATACACACCTCCATCGCAACCCACATACATACGCATGGGCGACGATATGGTATCGAAGGTTATCCAATGCTGATCGGAATGTGTGCCATTATAAACCTCATATGGACCCTTAGCTTCGGTCCATTCGGCCATTGAAACTCCGCCCATAAATACACGTTTTTTATCGCGAGGGTGAACGGCAATACATAAAT
This sequence comes from Chitinophaga pinensis, assembly GCA_945878925.1. Classification (GTDB taxonomy): domain Bacteria; phylum Bacteroidota; class Bacteroidia; order NS11-12g; family UBA9320; genus JABWCE01. The sequence goes on along the minus strand of CAMDXE010000046.1, from coordinate 5,404 downwards.
CGTAATCGCCTTGTCCACCTGCGCCTCCATTAAGGGGATCGAAAATTGGACTTCCCGAAGGAACGATTAACTTAAAAGTGGCTCCTCCATCTGTAGATTGAAACAATCCTCCAAATAAATTGCTCTTCGATGCCAATACATAAACATAGTTAGGGTCCTGTGGCGAAACGCCAATAACCAAACGATTAAATGCTCCAGTTATGCCTGTGGAAGCTAAATAAGTTGAGGCCGTAATGCCATCGCCTTTAAAAATTTTACCTCCTAAATAAGCTAATACTGTTCCATTAGCCATTACTTTTACGTCGCGGCACGATCCGGATAAAAGTTGTGTCCAGCTGCTGCCTCCATTATCAGAATATTTAAGGCCGGTATTGGTTGCCGCATACGCTATATTTTTATCGGATGACGCCGCCATTGAATTTACCTGAGAATAACTTGCATTGTTGGTTGTTGGTAATTGCGAAAACGAAATGCCATCGGTCGATTTATAAATACCATCTCCCGGAAAACTTGATCCCTCATTGTCTCCGCCTCCTCCAAATGCGCCTGTATTTTCGCCCGAACCAAAATAAATGGTTCCATCAGGGGTTTGGCAAGAACTTTGAAAAGCTAGGGTAGACATGGCATCGTTTACCGCCGACCACGAACCTGCTCCGTTAGTCGATTTAAAAATACCGCCTGATACTCCAGCAGCATACAAAATGTTTGGATTCTTTCTGTCGACCAGTATGGTACGGCATCGGCCACCAACGTTATCGGGCCCCGACTCTTCCCAAATTAAAGGAAAGCCCGCTTTCGATAATCGCAAGGCATTGAGTTGTGATTTTGCAAAAGCAATATCGGCCAAATCTACCCTACCGGTAATTTGATTTGCCTTCATTTTGTAAAGCATATCTAATCCACCTATGGCGCTAAGTTGCTTTTTAGTAAAGTGATTTTTGGCGGTATAATACCCTTTGTTGGCATTTACCGAAAAAAATATGGATGAGGCCACTAGGGCAAATCCAATTGAAAATAGTATAATTTTTTTCATGATGTTTTTATTAAATATTCTTTATCTATTCGTATTAAATGTGTTTTTCGGCGTGATAGGACGATCGGACCATAGGGCCCGATTCTACAATCTTAAATCCTTTTTTTAGGCCGACGGTTCTATAGTTGTCAAATTGTGCAGGCGTAACATATTCTTTCACTTGTAAATGCATTTTTGTGGGTTGTAAATACTGCCCAATGGTCATTACATCGCATCCGTTAGCTACCAAATCATCCATTATTTCAAAAACTTCTTCTTCCGATTCTCCTAATCCAACCATTATCCCGCTTTTGGTTCTTAGCCCCATTTCCTTTGTGCGTTTGATTTGTTCTAGGCTACGCTCATATTTGGCCTGCGGTCTCACTATTCTATAAAGCCGTTTTACGGTTTCCATATTGTGCGATACCACGTTTGGCTTTTCTTTCAACACACAATTTAAAGCATCCCAATCCGATTTAAAATCGGGTATAAGGATTTCGATCGTTATGCCCGGATTTTCTAATTTAATTCTTTTTATCGTTTCGGCCCAAACCAAACTTCCCTTGTCTTTTAATTCATCGCGATTAACGGAGGTAATTACGCAATGTTTTAATTTCATCAATTTTACGGCATTGGCTACCCTATTAGGTTCATCTAAATCGTATTCGGTTGGCCTGCCTGTGGCTACTGCACAAAAGGAGCACGATCGAGTACAAATATTTCCCAATATCATTAGAGTGGCGGTACCTGCTCCCCAGCATTCGCCCATATTTGGACAATTACCATCTTGGCAAATGGTGTGCAAATCGTTATCTCTAACAATTTTTTTAACCCCCGCATAATTTGTCCCCGTAGGCAATTGTATTTTTAGCCAATCGGGTTTTGTGCGTTGCCTTGGTCTATCAAGGGTTGGTAACTCTATCATCTACTAAACCGCAAATATATTTTTATAACTTCGATTCAACAATACCCAATCTCTATTAATTTTTAGCCATTCGTTTTCCCACAAAACATTTCATATAGACACCGTTTGTTAGACTTTTATTTTTGACTGTGCCCATAATTGGTATGCCATTTTTTGAAAATTCGCCAAATATTCCGAGTTCAAGGCGTTTTGGAAAATTCGTAAAATAACCCCAAACAAATCCTAAACCAGCAGTGGCAAATAAGCCTGCTTTATAATCCAACTCATTCATACCAATACGATTATCTGAATATCCGGCAATTATCGACTTATCCTGATGCTTCTCGGGATTATATTTTTCGGCCACAATTACATCAAAACCGGCGGGATCTGGATAGATGATATTTAGATAAACAGGTTTCAAAAATGCCAAGGAAACCCCTCCGCCAAAAATTACATCAATACCTATGCGTTGGGCGTCGGTAAATTTTGAGATGCTATAACTGTAGGCACAGCCTGTCTTTAGTAAAGCTGCTTTATTTAATTTTCCGAAAACATAGGGTGTAGGATAATTTACTTCGGTATTAAACGATTTGGTTTCTTGAGGATGGTGATAGGTTGTAAAATCAATATCAAATTGCTTGCCCAAACCCTTTTGTGTTTCAAGCTTGGTTTGGTAGGCCAAGCCAAATCCATTCGATTTGACACCTATTCCCCCATAAAAAGCCCTTTCGGAGCTTTGGCTATGGCTCCTAAGCGCACAAATAAAAGTTATAAAAAAGACAAGTATTCTTAACATTCCTGATTGTAAAATTAATATTAATTTTGAGAATCTTTATACAGAGTTACAACAATGACAAAAATTTCAGAAATCAACTATCAGGGCAATTTACGAGTGGTGTCGAAGCATTTACAATCGGGAGTAGAGCTTATGACCGATGCTCCAACAGACAATCATGGTTTAGGCAATTCATTTTCGCCAACCGACTTGGTAAGCACGGCGCTTGGCAATTGTATGGTAACGATTATGGCCATTACTGCGGCCAATCATAGCATCCCATTAGGAAATATAAAAGCCGATATTTATAAAATAATGGAAGCTCAGCCCCGACGAATTAAAGAAATTGTGGTTGAATTGAGTATTGAAGACCATTCGTATGATGCCAAGCAAAAACAACTTTTAGAATATGCGGCTTTAAACTGCCCTGTTGCCAAAAGTTTATCTTCCGAATTAATCCAAACGGTTCGCTTCAATTATTACTAATTCAAAAAGAAAAGATTGAAAAATTTAGTTCACGCAAACAAACGCTTCCTATAATTGAGATTAACCTTATTGGGGCGTTCTATAATCCAACAAATTGTTACATGCGCATTCCTGGGCATTTATCCTTTCGGCCAATTCCAGCACCTGCTTTACAGGAAGTTAATCCAATACAAAGCGCTAAAATTGCTAAAAAAATCATGTTTTTAAACTTCATAATTGCAAATATTAGTGCAAAGTAAAACAATAATTGACGGATTATGTAATGAAACTATTTCGAAGTTCATTAAAGCGCATTTAAAAGAGGACGTCAAAACCTTGGCTTTGGCCACAAAAAAATATCCAAACATTAACCTGCAAGTCATTTCATCGCTTATTTCGGTGCTGCAAAAAGCTGAAATAAAATTACCAGAACACTACAAAAAATTAGGAGCCTTTAACCAAAAAAGCTTCGAACAGAGCACCTCCGAAGCCGTAGCCAACTACAAGGCCTCTATAATGAGTTTGGATAACAAAACAATTATTAACCTTACCGGCGGAATTGGAATTGACGATTGGGCCATGGCAAAACACGCTTCAAAAATCGATTCGTGCGAGATTGACCCTGACATTCACGCTATGGCCGAATATAACTTATCGCTCTTTAACATAAAAAATGTAAACAGGCATTTATGCGACGGAATAGAATATATAAAAACCCATGAAGCCGTTGATATTCTCTATATCGATCCTGACCGCCGGCCAACTTCGGCCAAGGTTTTCAAAATTGATGACTGCGAGCCCGATGTGCTTAAACATTGGCCCTTATTGATAAAAAAAGCCAAACATATATGGTTGAAATTATCGCCCATGGCCGACATAAGTTATGTGTTAAAATTATTTCCAAATACTACCGAACTCTACGTCATAGCTTGGCTTGGAGAAGTAAAAGAAATTTTAATTTGCTGCTCGGATACGCCATGTTCAGAGGTAAAAAAAGTAGCTATAAATATTGGGTCAAAAAATGTGTGGCGTTTTGAAGAACCAAAAACTTCAAAAAGTTTACCTTTTAGCCATACTGGCCAATATATTTACGAACCGAATAAAGCCATCATAAAAGCTGGACTTAGCGCGCATTATGCATCGCATTGTCAATTGAACATGATTGCTACCAATAGCCATTTTTTTATCGCCGATTTTTTAGTGCCTAACTTTTATGGCCGTAGCTTTATTATTTTGGAACGCTTGGCTTATAAACCCAAAGTCATTAAGGTGTATTTGAAATTAAACAACATTGCAAAAGCCAACATTACCACTCGTAATTTCAAAGAATCGGCCGATGAATTAAAAACAAGATTTCGCTTAAAAGATGGGGGAGAAACGTATTTGTGTTTTACGATGGACCAACAAGAACAAAGTTGGCTATACCACTGTCATCAAATTTTTTAAAAAAAACCGCAGGCTTACCCTTTATTGGCTTTGAAAATATATTTTTCTAAGGCCGCCACCATACTCGCCGATTCGGGAGTGGGAGCAGGTATATTATTTTCGAGATTGGCTTCGCGAATAGCCTCATCCGTTGTTATTCCAAAACCAGCAATCCGCGTATCGTTTTGCTTGAAATCAGGGAAATTGTCGAATAAGGACTTAATATCTGCTGGACTAAAAAATACAATTACATCATAAAAAATATTGGCCAAATCGCATAAATCAGAGGTGATGGTTTTATAAAAAATAGCCTCCTTATATGTTATATTATGTTCGTTCAAAAAATCGGGAATTGTATTTTTTCGAATATCCGAACAGGGAAATAAATAATTTTCGCCTGCATGCTTTTTTATTTCTGCCAAAAATTCCTTTTCGGTGCCCTTGCCATAAAACACTTTGCGTTTCCGAAGCACTGTATAGCGTTGGATATAAAGCGAAATGCCTTCGTTAATGCAAAAATATTTAAGGGTAATAGGAAGATCAACTTTTAACTCATCAACCACTCTAAAAAAATTATCAACCGCATAACGCGAATTAAGAATAATAGCGGTATGCTCGAGAATATTAACTTTTAAACGGCGCAAATCTTTCCCAGGTATGGCTTCGAGCTCGATAAATGGTCTAAAATCGAGTTTAAGGTTAAATTTTTCAGCCAACGTGTGGTACAAGGTTTTCTTGTCGCCTGGATGAGGCTGTGAAATTAAGATGCTTTTTACTTTCAAAATTTTTACCCTTTTGTGATATTCCTAAAAGATACTCC